>NZ_JAMYPH010000005.1:0-366651 GCF_040320265.1 Mesorhizobium sp. M0751 | reverse complement strand
AGGATCGTCAACGGCCACCCCAACAGCCAGATCGACGATCTCCTGCCTTGGGTCTACATCAACAAGCTCGAGCTCAAGGCCGTGGCCCGAGAACACCGCTTACTGCTGACCGCCGCCTTTCACGTGCCGGTCGAAAACCAGATCTACCTGAAGGCAGAACGGTGTCTATGTTTCCGCCGCAGGCGCATGGGCGCCACACCATTCCAGCCGCAACAACAAACGGGCCTCTTCGACCACGGGTGAGCTCTGACAACGCCAAAGGTCTAGGTCATCGTTTAACGCCGCCCCCACCGCTACCGGGCTTGCCGGGCGTTTCACGACCTTACCCCCCGGCCGGCGCGATCTCCTGGTTGAACGACCTGCTCCCATTCATGATCACATGATCTCATGATCTGCGGCAGAAAGCCGAAAGCGGAAAGGCGACGTGGTTGAAAGAAGTCGGTAGGGATCGCAATTGCATCATTACATCGAGCGCGACCAATCCATAACTCAAGTTCGCGGCATTCGGGGTACGTTGCTGATTTTTTGCGCAGCAGGTCTGCCGTCAAGATAGCCGACCGGTTGCTCCTACCGCTCTTGGCGAGCACTTTCCATTTGATTATTTCGCGCTATCTGAAATGTCGTTCGCCAGTCGGGTAACCAACAAGCCAGAGGCAAGTGATGCAGGATCGAAATTCAGGCGCTAGATGTGCAGGCCAAAAGAGACACGGCACGACGGGGTACCGCCGGGCACTCTTTTACGCTGCGGCGGGAGTCGCGATTGTTCTGATCTGGGGAGCTATCGGCCTTCTCGGGGGATTGTTCGAGGTCTGGTCTTCGCGGCCGTTCTGAATGCTCCGCCGTGGGTCAGGTGTTTTGTCAGCGTTTTGAGCCTCGTCCTCATCTTCCCGCCCGGAACAATGCTCCACCGCGTGCTTGGGAACAAGCTGTAGGCGGGTTGGCGGCAACGTGCATGATGTGGAGGTGACCGATCGCGCAGCCGAAGACATTCGAGAGACGGGTAGCACTCTAGTGGATTGAATCCAACGTCTGGTGCCCTCGGCTTGCGGCTGCGATGATTTTGTCGGGGTCGGCTTTCCAGCGGAAGGGTTTGGGGTCGGTGTTGTGGTCGGCGAGGTATCGGTTGATGGCGGCCTGCAGATCGACGACGCCGACGAAGGCGCCGCGTCTGAGGCGTCGCTTGGTCAGCGCGGCGAAGAACCCCTCCACCGCGTTCAGCCATGAGGCGCTGGTCGGCGTGAAGTGGAAGGTGACGCGGGGATGACGGGAAAGCCAGGCGATCACCTTCGGGTGTTTGTGGGCTGCATAATTGTCGAGGATGACGTGGACGGCTTTCTTCGCCGGCACGGCTTTTTCGATGGCGTTGAGGAAGCGGATGAATTCCTGATGGCGATGGCGCTGCATGCACCGGCCGATCACCTTGCCCTCCAGCACGTCGAGAGCTGCAAAGAGGGTAGTGGTTCCGTGCCGCTTGTAATCGTGGGTCATGGTGCCGGCGCGGCCTTTCTTCATGGGCAATCCCGGCTGGGTGCGATCCAGCGCCTGGATTTGGCTCTTCTCGTCGATCGACAGGACCACGGCATGGGCCGGCGGGTCGACGTAGAGTCCAACGATGTCGCGCACCTTCGCCGCAAACTGCGGGTCGTTGGAGAGCTTGAAGGTTCGGATGCGGTGCGGCTGAAGCCCGTGCGAGCGCCAGACGCGCTGGACGTAGGAAAGGCTCACGCCTGCGGCCTTCGCCATCGCGCGGCCGGTCCAATGGGTCGTCTCGCCCGGCGGTTCGGCCAGCGTCAGGGCGACGATCCGTCCGGCCACTTCCGGCCCAAAGGGCTTGACGCGCGAGGGCCGGGTCTTGTCGCGCAGAAGGCCATCGACGCCTTCCTCGCAAAACCGCTCCTGCCAACGCCAGACCGCCGTCTTGCTCATCGCCGTGTTCTGCATGATCGCCATCGTGCCGAGCCCATCCGCTGTGGCCAGCACGATCCTGGCGCGCCAGACGTGCTTCTGAGGGCTGTTGCGGTCCGCAACAATGGCTTCCAGCCGGTCACGGTCCGCGGCGGTCACTGTGACAACGATCCCGGTGCGCATCCTCAAGACTCGCACGCAAAACCGCCGACGGGAATCCACATTCGGACTCGACCGTCACATTCATTCCACTAGATTGTCCTCAAAAGGCAATCAAATCCCCGTGCCGAAAGGCTTTGCGCACGGTTTTTCACGTTCCTGCCGGACACCGAGGTATTCTACAAGGTCCCGAGACCTATTCTCCAAGCATGATCGATCAATCCTCTTCAGTGATCCTGCAATGGCCATCGGATGGCGACCGATGGCTGACGGATTCCAGCTCTGCCCGGAACGAGGCGCCATCACTCGCTAAGCGGAGGAGAGGGGCAATGCATAAGGGGGCAGCATGAACTTTCTGGTAACCGGAGGGGCCGGCTTCATTGGCTCGGCGGTCTGCCGTCATTTGTGTAGCAATCCAGACTACCGTGTAACCAATTTGGATAAGCTCACCTACGCAGGAAACCTCACTTCACTGCGTCCAATAGAGAACGCCCACAATTATAGATTCGAGCACGCGGACGTTTGTGATGCGAGGGCAGTTCTAGAGGTTCTAAATCGCGACGAGATTGACATCATCATTCATCTGGCCGCCGAAAGCCACGTCGACCGGTCGATCGACAAGCCCGCTGCCTTCATAGAGACCAATATCGTTGGAACCTACCGTATGCTGAATTCGGCGCTGGAATATTGGCGCAGCCTTCCCAGCGAGAGAAAGAGCCGCTTCCGCTTCCAGCACGTTTCGACCGACGAGGTGTTCGGGGATTTGCCTTTCGACGACAGTGTTTTTACTGAACAGACGCCATACGCGCCATCCTCGCCGTATTCGGCTTCAAAGGCCGCATCCGATCATTTGGTGCGGGCGTGGCATAGAACTTACCGCCTGCCGGTCGTGCTTTCCAACTGCTCCAATAATTACGGTCCTTGCCAGTTTCCCGAAAAGCTGATCCCGCTCGTCATTTTGAACGCTCTCGAAGAGAAGCCACTGCCGGTGTACGGCGCCGGCAGTAACGTGCGCGACTGGCTCTTCGTCGAAGATCACGCCAGCGCCTTGGCTCTAATCGCTATCCGAGGTGTAGTCGGCGAGAGCTACAATGTCGGCGGCGGCTCGGAACGCAGCAACACGGAGGTGGTCGAGGCAATCTGCAATATTCTGGACGACCGACGGCCGCGTTCGGGGTCTCGGCGGTATCGCGACCTCATCGCATTTGTCGCGGATCGCCCTGGCCACGACCGCCGTTATGCCATCGACGCCTCCAAGGTACGGCTCGATCTGGGCTGGGCGCCGCGCGAGACATTTGCCAGCGGCCTCGCCAAAACGATCGACTGGTATATCCAGAATGAATGGTGGTGGGGGCCGATCCGCCGCGATCACTATACAGGCGAGCGGCTTGGCGAGGCGCGCATGGGCATTATGTGATGCTTGTCGTCACCACTCGAGGCCAGGTCGGTAATAGCTCGGTCGAGCGTGTCTACTTGCCCTAGCTTCGAGAGGTAACTGTAGTCGGCCTGACTCGGCCCGATCCTGCGAACCCCGAATCATAACTCCCGCGCTCGCGGCTACTCGATCTGCTCGCTTCAGCCGTGGGCTGCACCCCGTCGATCAGGCCAAGACGAACCCGACCTTGGCTCCGAGATCAAATGGCGCGCTGGCAGCCAAGGTTTCGATGACGCAAGGCGGTTAGCCAATGGGCCAATGGGATGCATCATGACAAGAGGCGGCTGCCTTTCCACAACCTAGGCGATATTTTCCCGCACCTCCCAAGCGCGATCGGTCGCTGAGCAGAAATTTCCCGATTTTGCCTGCAGCATGGAAAATTCATTCCCGAACCATTCGGCCGCAGGCTTGTCTTGCATTGTTCTGGGCAGGAACGATCTGCTAGAACGCCCCACGAGAATAGATTGTCCAGAAGTGCAGTTTATCGGGTGGCTGAAGGTCGCCTTCGTTGCCGACACAGGCACTTCCGTCGTTGAGTACGAAAGAACGCTCGCAGTCCATGAACATCGCGCTTACGCACCTTCAGCGGCTCGAGGCCGAATCCATCCATATTTTTCGCGAGGTGGCCGCGGCTTTTGCCAAGCCGGTCATGCTCTATTCGGTCGGCAAGGATTCGTCCGTGCTCATGCACCTGGCGATGAAGGCATTCTATCCGGCCAAGCCGCCCTTTCCCTTTCTCCATGTCGACACGACCTGGAAATTCCGCGAGATGATCGCCTTTCGCGACCAGATGCAGCAAAAGCTCGGCTTCGACCTCCTGGTCCATGTCAATGAAGACGGCGTGCGTGACAACATCAATCCGTTCGACCACGGCTCCAACACCCACACACATGTGATGAAGACGGTGGCGCTGCGGCAGGCGCTCGACAAATACGGGTTTGACGCTGCGTTCGGCGGCGCCAGACGCGACGAGGAGAAGTCGCGGGCCAAAGAGCGCATCTTCTCGTTCCGCAATGCCCAGCATGTCTGGGATCCGAAGAACCAGCGGCCGGAGATGTGGAAGATTTTCAACACCCGCATCGCTGCCGGTGAATCGATCAGGGTGTTCCCGTTGTCGAACTGGACCGAACTCGACATCTGGCAGTACATTCTTCAGGAAGACATCCCGATCGTGCCGCTGTATCTGGCCAAGGAGCGTCCGGTCGTCGAGCGCGATGGCATGCTTATCCTGAGGGATGACGAGCGCATGCAACTGCGGCCCGGCGAAACAGTGGAGAACCGGATGGTTCGGTTCCGCACGCTCGGCTGCTATCCGCTGACGGGCGCGATCGACTCGGACGCCGACACTCTGGAGAAGATAGTCGGCGAAATGCTCACGGCGCGCACGTCCGAGCGGCAAGGTCGCCTGATCGACCGCGACGAAGCCGGCTCGATGGAAAAGAAGAAGCGCGAGGGGTATTTCTGAGTATGCGCCACATCATGGCCAAGAGCCTCGCCCCGACCGACGGCGTCCGCGACTATCTGGCGGCACAGGAACGAAAGTCGCTGCTGCGCTTCCTGACCTGCGGCTCGGTCGACGACGGCAAGTCGACGCTCATCGGGCGCCTGCTTTCCGACACCAAGCAGATTTTCGAGGACCAACTGGCCACGCTCGAGCGCGATTCGCGCAAGCACGGCACCACCGGCGATGACGTCGACTTCGCGCTGCTGGTCGACGGCCTCGAGGCCGAGCGCGAGCAAGGCATTACCATCGATGTCGCCTATCGCTTCTTCGCCACGCCAAAGCGCAAGTTCATCGTCGCCGACACGCCCGGCCACGAACAATACACGCGTAACATGGCGACGGGTGCATCGACCGCGGATCTCGCCATCGTGCTGATCGATGCCCGCCAGGGCGTACTGCGCCAGACCAGGCGACATTCGATCATCGCCTCGCTGCTTGGCATCCGCCACATCGTGCTCGCCGTCAACAAGATCGATCTTGTCGGCTTCGACGAGGCGGTCTTTAGCCGGATCGTCGCGGACTACGCGCAGTTCTCACGTGAGCTCGGCTTCCAGACGATCGTCCCCATTCCGATGTCGGCCCGTTATGGCGACAACGTTACCGGCCGTTCCGATAGGACGGACTGGTATTCCGGCCCGACGCTGATTGAACATCTCGAAACCGTCTCGGTCGACGAGGCCGCGGTCGAATTGCCGTTCCGGTTTCCCGTCCAATATGTGAACCGTCCCAACCTCGATTTTCGCGGTTTCGCCGGCACCATCGCCTCCGGCTCGGTTGCGCCGGGCGACGAGGTGGTCGTCGCCAAATCCGGCAAATCCTCCCGTGTCAGGCGCATCGTCTCGCATGGCGGAGACCTTCAGCAGGCTGTTGCCGGCCAGGCCATCACCCTTGTCCTCGACGACGAAGTCGAGGTCTCACGCGGCAATATGCTGGTATCGCCGGCAGCGCGGCCGCAGGTCGCCGACCAGTTCGCCGCCAACATCGTCTGGTTCGACGAACATGCATTGCTGCCCGGCCGCTCCTACATCCTGCGCACCGAGACCGACCAGACCAGCGCCACCGTCACCGACCTGAAATACCGCGTCAACGTCAACGACTTCGCCCATGAGGCGGCCAAGTCGCTTGAAATGAACGAAGTCGGCATCTGCAACATCTCGACGCGCTCGCCGATCGCCTTCGATCCGTTTGCCGAAAATCGCACCACCGGCGCCTTCATCCTGATCGACCGCATCACCAATGCCACCGTCGGCGCCGGCATGATCCAGCATTCGCTGCGCCGCGCCGAAAACATCCACTGGCAGTCGCTCGATGTCGGCAAGCGCGCGCGTGCCGACATGAAAAACCAGCGGCCGGCGGTGTTCTGGTTCACCGGGCTTTCGGGCTCGGGCAAGTCGACTATCGCCAATCTGTTCGAAAAGAAGCTGTTCGCCACCGGCCGCCATACCTACATTCTGGATGGCGACAACGTCCGACACGGCCTCAACCGCGATCTCGGCTTCACCGACGCCGATCGTGTAGAAAATATTCGCCGCGTCGCCGAAGTGGCGGGCCTGATGGCCGACGCCGGGCTGATCGTCATCGTGTCATTCATTTCGCCGTTCAGCGCCGAGCGGCGCATGGCGCGCGAACTGATGGCCGACGGCGAATTCGTCGAGGTGTTTGTCGACACCCCCTTCGAGGAATGCGCCAGGCGCGATCCGAAGGGTCTTTATGCGCGGGCGTTGAACGGCGAGATCAAGAATTTCACCGGCGTCGATTCCCCGTATGAGGTGCCGGAAAAGCCCGAAATCCATCTCAAGACCCTCGGCAGATCGGCCGAGGAGATGGTGGACGCCCTTGAACACTGGCTGAACGAGCGGGACATTGCCGAAGACCAATATGAAAGCGGCGGCGGTATCTGACGACGAAGCGATGCTCGCCGTCTTCGAGCACCTTGCCTTGGCGGCAGGGCGCGAGGTGATGCGCGTCTTTCGTGCCGGCTGTGCGGTCGACAGCAAGTTGGATAGTTCGCCGGTGACTGAGGCGGATCGCGAGAGCGAGAAGATCATCCTTGCCGGGCTGCGTGCCGCATTTCCCCAGATTCCATGCGTGGCCGAGGAAGAAGCTTCGGCCGGCATCATGGCGCCGGATCTCGGCGCCGCCTTTTTCCTGATCGATCCGCTCGACGGTACCAAGGAGTTCGTCAACCGCAAGACCGATTTCACTGTCAACATCGCGCTGGTTCGCCATGGTGTGCCGGAGATCGGCGTTGTTTTCGCGCCTTGCACCGGCCGCTTCTTTTCCGGCCGGCCGGGCAAAGCGGAAGCGATTGAGATCAATGACGACTATGAGATCGTCAATCGCCAGCCGATTTCGGCAAGGGCCGGTATGGTGCCGCTGACCGTCGTTGCCAGCCGCTCCCACAACACGCCCGAAACCGACGCCTATATCCGCTCGCTAGGCGCTGCCGAGATCGTCTCGGTCGGCTCCTCGCTGAAATTCTGCCTCGTCGCCGGCGCCGAGGCCGACGTCTATCCGCGTTTCGGACGCACCATGGAATGGGATACTGCTGCGGGGGACTCGGTGCTACGCGCCGCCGGCGGCATGACGCGCACGCTGGATGGTGAGCCGCTCGCCTATGGCAAGCGCAACCAGAGTGACGACGAGGATTTCGCCAACCCGCATTTTATTGCAAGCGGCAAGGCTGCTGGATCTGGCTAGAGGATGGTTGCGCAGTTCCAAACCCGCACGAAAGTGCAGGTGTAGCAGTGACTTATGGAAGCGACCTCAGACACTGCTCGAGGTCTGTAAAACATAAGATACGATCCTCATACAGCCTGCAGTTGCGCGTGGCACGGCCGATTCGCGTCGTGGCCGGTTGATGCTGGGTGGCATTCACTCGGTGTCCAAATTCCTATAAACCGATACACTTGAACGGCTATACGAGCGAGTGATGGAATGATGGCGTTCCGCACCAAGAATCCCGAGACCGACGCGCTGGCCCCCCGGGTTGCCGCGCTTAAGAGGACTGGTCTGACAGAGGCCGGCCATGCCGCGCTCAAGCATGAGCTTGAGCGCGAACAGGCTAGAGCGTCCCTGGTGGAGATCGGCGTCAGGTTCTGCCGGGATCTGCGAGCCCAGGGCAAGCCTGATCGAGGCAGACCCGCGAACAAGGCGTTTCGCGACAGCCTGTACGAGAATGACTGATGTTCATCGACGCCCTGACGGCGCTGATGACAAACGAGGATGATGCGTGCGCGAACTCCTAGCACGCATGCAGCAGACCAGAAAGCGGCTAACCTGGCCACTTGCGGTATGGGAGGCTGCAATCGCGGTCGCGAGAGTCTTGGACTTGGCATCAGCGAGGCGGCGGAGGCCGTGGAAAGCTATCTCTCGTTGATGGAGATTGACAGATTGACATGGTCGCGGTGCCGCCGAACACGGCTCGACTCGCGCTTGACGCTTTCGACCGCTTCGGCAAGGGCCGGCACCCGGCGGCTGAACTTTGGTGACTGCTTCGCCTATGCTTGTGCCCGACATTTTGACCCAGCCATTAATGTTCAAAGGCGCCGACTTTCCGCAGACCGACATCGAGGCTGCGTGAGTGCCACTGTTTCACTGTTTCGCGACGCAGGGCGCAAGCGTCGCTTACCGGCTTGTCGGGCTCCCAATCAGTGCGACGGTCTAGCCGGCTGTCACGGAACAAAAGTAGGTTGCCCGTTCCACGGTCGACGTTGGCCATGCAGCGTTGGAGTGCTGGCCGCGGGGCTCCGGACCAGGGGTGCTGATCCGACGCGTGTCGCACCCAGCGAAGGCGGTCGGTCGTTTTTCCAGGGGCCTCGACAACAGCACAAGTTGTGGCCAAAGCGACGATGGAGGTCAGCTTTTGTCCAGGAAAGACTACCAGCACGTACCACCCCGATTGTACCGTTACCAAATGTGCTTCACGGGTGTACACTGTCCTGAGGGTTCGGCGGGTCGTAGCTGCGCAAACGGGATTGGAATGCATCGCGCTCGCGTTCCGTAATAGACAGGAGGAGCTCCTGTGAATCACACGTCGGTCGTCGGCCCGATGGCTTGCGTCATGGGCGATATGAACTTGGTCCGGCCTCTCGGACTTGCCGGCGTTTCTTGCGCGGTTGTGGTGCCGCCTGGCAACCCGGCCACCTATTCGCGGTTCGTCCGGGCGGTCCTCCCCTGGGAGAGCTTCTCAAAGAACCTGGACGGTTTGGCGGATATGTTGCTGCGCTTCGGCACTGTACAGCAGGAGCGCCCCGTCCTGTTCTTCGAAGAGGATTCCCATCTGCTGTTCGTGTCGCGATACCGCGAGCGGCTGGGGCAGGCCTTCCGTTTCATCCTGCCCGAAGTGCCGCTGGTGGAAGACCTCGTCGATAAGGCCCGTTTCCAAATCTTGGCCGAACGCCTGAGCCTTCCCGTTCCGGCATCGCGAAGGATTCGCCCACGTCCAGGCTCGATGCCCGTTTCCCTTGATCTGCGCTTTCCGGTCGTCATCAAGCCCCTCAGACGCCGATCACCTTGGGACCAGATCGCAGGTAATCACAAGGCGATCGAGGTCGCCACAGAGAAGGCATTCCGAGAGCTGTGGCCCCGTTTGGCCAACAACGAGATGGACCTTCTCGTCCAGGAGATGATACCGGGGCCGGAAAGCCGCATCGAAAGCTATCATGTCTATGTTGATCATCGGGGCGAAATTGCCGGCGAATTTACGGGGCGGAAAATCCGAACTTATCCGGCGTCATGTGGTCACAGCACAGCCTTGGAGACTACGGATGCGGCGGATGTCGCATCACTCGGCCGTACGCTGGTTCAGAAGCTGGATCTACGAGGCGTCGCCAAGTTCGATTTTAAACGGGATCCAGATGGTGCGCTTCACCTTCTGGAGGTTAATCCGCGCTTCAATCTTTGGCATGTCTTGGGTGCACGCGCAGGTGTCAACATACCAGCGCTGGTCTATGCGGATCTAACTGGCCAACCCCGCCCGCGTCCTGCAAAAGCCCATCCGGGTGTCCGATGGTGCACGCTCCCCAGCGATTTGATTGCTGCCCGCTCCACCGGGGTATCCCTGCGGTCGTGGTTGCCCTGGGTTATCCGCTGCGAGACGATTTCGCATATGAACTGGGATGATCCGGTCCTGCTGCGAACTGTGTGGCATCGGGGCATCTCGAACGCTAGCAAACGACTTTCTCATCTTGTGCAATCCGCAACGCGGAGGGCAGCATGAGGTTGGCGATCATCTCTGATGTTCACTCCAATCTCGAGGCACTCCAGGCGACTCTCGACGACATCTCTACGCAAGGGGCGGACCGTATCATATGCCTTGGCGATATCGTCGGCTACAATACAGACCCGGCAGAGTGCATAGCCCTGCTACAAAAATACGGAGTTGCATGCGTAGCTGGAAATCACGACAGGGCTGTCTGCGAACAGATCACCACCGACGATTTCGGTTTTGTCGGCGCTCGCGCGATCCTGTGGACACGCCGGCGGCTCTGCTCTGAAGCTGTATCATTTCTTGCCGGGCTGCCTCTTAAGGCCGAGATTAGCGACGAGTTGATTGCGGTTCATGGCGCGCTGCACCCGGAGAAAGGTTGTGAAACCGTTCGATTAGACGATGACGAACGGCGCCGACAAAGCTTCGAGGCACTCATGAATCACCCCTCTGGCATCCGGATCTGTGCCTTCGGACACACACACCGCCTTGGCGTCTTCGAATGGCAGGACTCCGTGCCACGACAACTTCCCGGCGACGAGATCAGCCTCAAGGAGGGTGCCTTCTACCTTGTCAATCCGGGATCCGTCGGGGAATCGCGAACCTCAGATCCACGCGCCACCTATTTAGTTCTCGATACCGCACGCCAAGCCATCGAGGTGAAGCGCGTGTCGTATGACTGGTCTGTTTCATTGGCAAAAAAGCGGCGAGCGGGTCTGATGCCCCCCTTGGCTACTCTCCCCAAGCCGCTCCGGGCAGCGCTGAGACGATATCTTGTTGTTCTCGGCCTCTATGACGTCGTAAGGCGAAAGTGGCAGGTAAGCAGCCTCAAATAGGATAGTGCATCCTTCTACGTTACGAAGATGAACGGTCGCAGGATGACAACAGGAAGCCCGAACGAACGGGCGAACCCTTCCGCCGTTTCATCCGCGCCGATCTTCGAAGCTGAATAGGAAGATCGTCCCTGCAAACGTTCGATTCACCGATCGGCATCGCGATCGCCGTCCCATGCACCTCACCTCCGCTGGTCGAGGTAACGACCACTCGCTCCACAGCCTTAGGAGCCTGACTCGAAACTCGGATCACGCATGACCGGAGCTCCCATCCGGCGCAGCATGGCAGCATGAGGCGGATCGACGCTATAAAGATCCACGCCTCGGCGCGGGCGATGGTGACCTCGAAATCCTTGGCGAGCCGGCGACAGCGTCCCAGTCAGGCGAAAGTCCGCTCGACGACCCATCGTCGAGGCAGGGCCTCGAAGCCTTTGGCGGCGTCCGAACGGTTGATGATTTCGAGGGTCCACGTGCCGAGATCGGTCAGAGCGTTCGTGAGTTTTTCTCCGGCATAGCCGCCGTCGGCGAACAGATGGCGCAACCACGGGTAAAGCTGCCGGATCGCGGTGATGACGCCGACTGCCCCATCCCTGTCCTGGATGTCGGCCGTATGCACCGTCACTCAACCAGATGGCCCTCGGTGTCGGTGATGATGTGGCGCTTGCGGCCTTTGAGCCTTTGACCTTCTTGCCGGCGTCGTAGCCACGCCAAACGGCAACGTCCGTGGTCTTGGCCGATTGGCTGTCAATGACGCCGGCGCTGGGGTTCGCCTCGCGACCGAGGGCGATGCGAGCCGCCGCCACCAGGTGGAAGTTGATGGTCTTCCACAGCCCATCGTCCTGCCAGGCATAGAAATAGCGCTGAACCTCGAAACCGGCGGGAACCGCTCAGGCAATGCCCCCACTGGCAGCCGTCCAGGCGATATAGAGAGCGCGTCCACACGCCCGCAATGCGGTCGTCCGCGGTCGTCCCGTCGCCTTCGCTCCCGGCAGGAACGCTCTGCCCCGCGCGGCAATATTGCCAGCGGGTGGCCTCCGTCAAACCCATGTTTGGACCTCGCTCAAGTCTAGACAACTCAAGCGAATCACGACGGACGGCGCCACTCAACCAGTTCCCGCACAAACCAGAATTTCGAGTCAGGCTGCTAGACCTATGGTATCATGTAACTGGAGGTATGGGGATCTGCGGGATGAAGCTGGAACGGGAGGTCTATACCGGCGTAAATTGGCCGCTCCTCGATTCTTTCAGCGACCGAACTTTTTCGCAGCGAAAGGCATGGATTGATTTCGTTTGCGAGACCCAGGCCGGGGATCCGGTTGTGGCTCGAATTGAAGACGCGGGCGTGACCGTTGGATTTTTTGTAGGTGTCATCGTCCGGCGGATGGGTTTCCAAATACTAGGAAGTCCATTCCCAGGCTGGACGACCCCGTATATGGGATTCAATCTGCGGCACGACGTGTCCAGAGCCGATGCAGTCGACGCGCTCATCGGCTACGCATTCTCTGACCTGGGCTGCCATCATCTGGAAATGTCAGATCCTTATCTGACCGCGGAGCACTTCCGAGATGTCAGAGTCAAGGCGCAGCTCGTCCGTACCTTTCGATCAAACCTTCTGATGACAGAGGACGAACTTTTCGCCCGCATGGACGGAGCGTGCAGGCGCTGCATCAGGAAAGCTGCCAAGTCCGGAGTCGTTATCGAGGAAGCCGCCCCGGATGGGTTTGCGGGAGAGTACTTCACTCAGTTGCAAGACGTCTTCGCCAAGCAGAACATGCGGCCAACATATGGCATGAATCGAGTGGAAGCTCTTATCAGACACATCTATCCAACCGGCGATTTACTTCTCTTACGCGCGCGCGATCCAGACGGGCGGAGCATTGCCACAGGTATATTCCCTGGATTTAATGATATTTCCTATTTCTGGGGAAACGCCAGCCTTCGTGAGCACCAGAACGTACGGCCCAATGAGGTGATGCACTGGTATGCGATGAAGTACTGGAAGCGTCGAGGTGTACATTGGCACTATTGGGGCGGCGGCGGTGCTTACAAGGAGAAATATGGTGGTGATACAGTAATGTACCAGAAGTTTAGAGCATCCAGGAGCGTTGTAGTATCTATGCTTCGAGATGCCGGGAGAATGTTGTACGACGCGCCGCGTGGCTGGAAACGCCGGATCTTTAATTTGAGATCACGAGCCGATCCTTCGATCGCGCGATGACACGGGTTTCATGACATGATCTAGTAGTGGCCGACGCGTTCGAGGACGAAGTGATGTCTTGAATGGAAAAGCTATACTGGCCAGATGGAAAGTCCTTCGTGTTCACGGTGTTTGACGACACGGACCTTGCAGTTCCTGGCAATTTTGAGAAGGTTTATGACTGCCTGCGCGACTATGGCCTTCTTACGACGAAGTCTGTTTGGCCAATTCGCGGATCCCAGAACTCCAAGATGGGCGGAGCTACCTGTGAGGATCCGGCTTATCTGGCGTATATCCGTGAACTTCGCCGCGATGGATTTGAGATAGGCTTTCACGGCGCGACCTACCATAGCTCAGAGCGAACCAATATCGCGCATGGCCTTGAATACTTCCGCGAGTTGTTTGGCGGCTACCCTCGAACCATGGCTAATCATGCCAGCTCCGCTGAGAATATCTATTGGGGAGATGCTCGGCTGAGCGGGATCAGGAGGCAAGCATATAAGCTTCTTCTGAAAAGACAAAGCTTCTACGGTCATTGCGAAGAAAGTCCTTACTTTTGGGGAGATCTCTGCCGCGATCGTATAGATTACGTACGCAATTTCATTACCGGGGATATAAATACGATGAGGACCTATCCTCTCATGCCATATTACGATCCCGAGAGGCCCTTTGTGAAACAATGGTTCTCATCATCTGAGGGGCCGAACGTCGATTCGTTTATTCGTACCATTTCGGAAGCAAACCAGGATCGCCTGGAAGCTGAGGGCGGTGCCTGCATCATGTATACGCATTTCGCTGCCGGTTTTCAGGATACGGACGGAAATCTCAATTGGCGGTTCAGGGAACTCATAAGGCGCCTCGCCTCGAAGAATGGCTGGTTCGTACCGGTAGCGACGTTCCTCGATTATGTTCGGCAGCAGCGTGGCGAGAACGTCATAGACTCTAGAGAACGAGCAAGGATGGAGCGCCAGTGGATCAAGCACAAGATCCAGACTGGCGGAGTATCGTAGCGGACCTCTCAGAGAGCGCTCCATGCGGTTGCGGGGAGCGTATCTGGGCTTGTCGACGGGGCGCTGAATCTTCCGTTTCGACTTTGTCGAGATTACTGCTTCGACGCCGCATCGTTTGAGATCATCACGGATGGCACCGCCGTCGTCGCTCTGTCGGCCAGCATTCGGCCGAGAGCAGGCCTCCTGCATCAGTTCCTCGCACTGCCATGTCCGAGGCTTGGCCGGGACGTCAGGCAGGAGCCGATGGCGAGGCCCTGCGCACGCGATCCGGTTCGCGTTGCTGGAATTCGGGCTGTCGGCTGGGGCCTGGCAGCCGCTCGAGCTGTCCTCCCATGGGGATGACGCGCCTCTTCGACTTTCTGTGGAATTTTGGGTGCGGACAAAGTCTTGTCGCATTAGGCGTCCAATCAGCCCTCGCACTCTCGAAGAATCGAATCAATAACTAACCGCCTTTGAGGGAATTTACAACTAAACTATAGGTTGTATTAACTAAGGCAATAAACCTACAAGGAGAGACAGAATGGCGTCTTACTACGTGTCCCCCAATGGATCAGACAATAATGCTGGTCTGTTGGATACACCATTCGCATCGCTTCAGCATGCGCACGATATCGCAAAGCCCGGCGATACGATCTATATGCGCGGAGGTGTCTATGAACTCACATCTGAAGTGCGGCTCACGCATGACGGCACGAGTGGCAATCCGATCACGGTGACAAACTACCAGAATGAGGTACCCATCCTGGACGGATCCTCAATGAGCGGCGGCTATGTCGTCGACATGGAAAGTGCGTCGTGGAACCACATTAAGGGTCTTGAGATCAGGAATGGGCCTGAAGGTGGTCTCATGATCGAGGGTCAATCGAATTCCAACACGATCGAGCAGTTGAACGTCCATCACAACGGATGGAATTCCGAGTGGGAGGGAAAGGGCATTGTGTTGTTCGGCGCAAGCTCGAACAACCTGCTTCTGAACAACGACTCACACCATAACCAGGATCTGCATCGCGACAACGCGGACGGCTTTCAAGTCTCCACCACAGGCACGGGTAACGTGCTGAGGGGCAATCGAGCGTGGGCCAACTCGGACGATGGCTACGATTTTTTCAACGTGCATGACAACACCCATGCTGCCCCCCTTGTCATCGAGGGCAACTGGGCGTTCGACAATGGCTACGCCAATGATGGCAGCGTGGCTGGTGATGGAAATGGCTTCAAGCTGGGCGGCGCTCGCGCGGGTACGAGCAGCACCTCCGGTGGCCATATCGTGACCGACAACGTTGCGTGGGGGAACCATGCGAACGGTTTTGACGAGAATTCCGCCTCCAACCCAATAACGCTCCAGAACAATACCGCGTACGATAACGGCCTATATAATTATGGATTTTGGGAACAGGAGCATACCTTCCGCAACAATCTTTCGGCCGGAATCGGAAGAGTGGCGGCGTCCGGATCGAGCCAAGACAATTCTTGGACCTTACCTGTAAAGGTGGACTCCAGCGATTTTGTGTCGTTGAACGACAGCACGGCGCTGGGGCATCGTGCAGCCGACGGCTCACTCCCGACCACGGAATTCCTTCATCTCGCGAACGGGAGTGACCTTGTCGACAAAGGAATCGACCTTGGCCACGACTATGTGGGATCCGCGCCAGATCTGGGCGCCTTCGAGCAGCCTGCGCTGTCTGGGGGGGTGGTCCCATCTCAGCCCGAGCCTGTGCCTGGTCCCGTATCTGGGCCCGTGTCTGGAAGTTCATCCGGGCTTGGTCAGGTTCCCATCGGCCTACCCGACTACGGCTCTTACAAGGAGATCGACGGCAATGGTGGCGCAAACAAGATCGTCGGAACCGCGGCTGCCGAGATGATCGATGGCAAATCCGGTAACGATCACTTATTCGGCGGGGACGGCAATGATATCCTTGAGGGGGGCGATGGGGCTGACCAATTGACGGGGGGGCACGGCAACGACTTCCTTGCCGGCGGCAAGGATGCCGATGTCTTTGTCTTCCATGAAGCCAACTGGGGTACGGATGTGATAATGGACTGGCAGGCAGGGATCGATAGAATCGACCTGCACGGAACTGGTCTGCATTTTAACGACCTGGAGTTTGTCACCGCCGACATTGATGGGGATGGCGCCAAGGACGACGTATTCGCAGCCAGCGACCATGGCAACATCGGCTTCCTAGACATGCATTTATCGCAGATCCATTCTTCCTTTTTCTTAGTGTGACAGATTTGCCAGCGCGGACTACGTTCGCGCTGGCTTCCTTGTCCAATGCAGGACACACTGCGTTGCGTAAGCGTGTCGTGCCTCAATCGGCGGGCGCGCGGGTACTCGATCCAGCTTCTCGAAGCAGTTTGACTTCATCGCCGGTCAAATGCGCATGGCAGCCAGCTCCCGGACCACCAAGGCCCGACAGAATGGATCCAAGTTGCCGCCTGCTAGCCTCCAACGCTTCCGGGTTTTGCGTCCAGCTCCTCCATGAGGCCCCAACAGTTCGCGCGATCTCCGCACCGATTTCGCCGCAGCCCTTTCGCTTGAGGATCTCGATGAATTCGTAGTCCTCGACTCCGTCGCGCAGCCATTTGAGCCTCATTGAGGGTACGACGCCCTCCACCCCGACGGGCTGCCCCGGGTAAAGAAGCATTCCCTCGCCCGGATAATCATTACCTCCCGTCCGATAGGTCTGCACGTCGTTCCAAGGATCGTTTGTCCAAAGGTCGACGCGCCAATACAACAACCCGGTCAACGTGAGGCTCTGATTGATGAATCCGGGCTGGATACGAAAGTTGATCGGCGAAAAATCTATCTCCCATTTGGGAGAATATTCGTCTTGAACGAGCGCGTTGTATGACCAAACCGCATCACCCTTTGCCAGAACCTGAGCAATCCGCTCCGGTGCGCTGTCATACATTTTGGGAAGAAGCACCCAGATATCGATCGCAGAACGCCCGCTTCCAGTGCCATCGTCAAAAAGCTCAGGGGCAGGCGTCATGGTAACCAGATTGTCGATACCTGCCTCATGCAGGACGCGTGCCCAGGCTTTCATAGTCCCATAGAGGCTTTTGCAGCGGTCGATTTCGTCGGCTGTGTAGTTGAAGAGATGGAGGGCGGGATGCTGTTGAGCTGCCGCCTCTTGCACCTCTTCGAGCGATGGCGGCGGCTTCATCGCGCATTGAGCCATGCTGGCATCGCTCCACAGGCCGAGATTGGTGGATTTTAGTCCGAACCTATCAACGAAGGAGGCTTGGTTCTGAACACGCACGTCACGCGGCATTAGCTTGTGCTTCAATAACTCCGCCTGGGCCTGCGGAGTATTCGCATCCCAGATAAGGAAAGCAGAGTTCAACGACGGGGTAAGCGGGAGTGTGAAGTCCCACACATGAAGCACGACTTCGCCGACAGCATTGCCCTGATCACTTGACACCCTCACGGTGCCGCCATAGCGGCCGGGTGGCGTGCCGGGTGGAACGGATATGTCGATCCAGATAGGCTGGTTAGCGCGCGAAGGGACGGAAAAGCGGGTTGCAGGTCGGGAATGGCCCTGTGCCGCTAAAGTGATTCCCTCGGCATCCAGCGGTATCAGCCCATCAGCGTACCATCCCGGGCCAAGCGGTCGGTTCGACCCTTTCAGGTCGGGACTGGATCGCGCCACATGGACGTAGTGTTCGCGGTAAAGCGTCACAGTCTTCGCAGCGATACGGGCTCGGTCGCCTTTGCTGACCAGATCTTGGACCTGAATCGTCACGTTGGTGAGGGCGGCGCCCGGCGCACGGATTCCAACCTGGAACGACTCGGTTTCACCACGAGCTGCATAAAGCTCGATCTTCAGCCGATCGCCGGGGGCAGCGTCTTGGCTGATTCGTTCCAAACTAGGCACGAGCCATATGACCGGTTCTCCCTGCCCAGCACCCGAAGGCAGCAGGAAGTAGAAGATGCTCAGCCCGAGCAAGAGGGCCAGCGCGGGGTGAAGCCAACGCCAGCTACCGGCTTTTCGAAAGCCGTGCAAGGCGAGTCCGCAAAGGGAACCGCATCCATAGCTCAAGTGCACCGCCGCCAGCACCGCCGGGAAGAGGAGCAGATGCATGCCCGGCGCTGTGTAAGCGGCCTGCAAGGTAGCGCACAGCAACCCAACTTCGTAAAGTAACAGTATGCCTGCTGCGGGGAGCAGCGCGAGCGGCCAAAATAAAGAAACCGCAAACGGAATTGACAGGCTTGCTACCAGTGCGAGCGGAGCGAGATGTCGGAGCCGCAACGCGCGCCAATTCTCGACCCACGCGAGGGCGCCGCCAAATCCGTTGCCAAAATATTGCTTGCAAAGTGCGGACAGGGTTTCCCGGGGCTGATAGAAAGCTCGGATGTCCGGAGAGAGATAGAGACCATAGCCGAGCCGACGTATACGTTCGTTAAAGTCGTTATCCTCAGCACGCCAAAGATCTTCTCGCAGTGGGCCGACTTGGTCAACGATGTACTTCCAATAGCAGCCATTCCAGACCGTGTCGGTCCATCCTGACGCGTTTTCTCTGCGAAATTTGGCAACTCCGATCCCAAAGGGACTTCTATGTGCCGCCACGATTGCACGACCAACCAGCGATTGCGAAGGCAATGGACGCGCGATTGCTCCCACCCCTCCCGCACCTGTGGCGAGCAGCCCTGAGACGCTTTGCCGGACGACGTCGGGTTCATAGTGGGCATGGGCGTCAAGACGCAGGAAGACGTCCGTCCGCATGCGAGGAACCGCCAGATTGATGGCAGCCGCAGGGCCACGCCCCGAACTCTCGATGACGCGCGCTCGTGGGTCGCGCCGCTGCATCTGTTGCAGCATCTGTAGCGTTCCGTCGGTTGACCCTCCGTCAACGAACCAGATTTCGGCAATCGCGGGATAATCCTGACTGAAAAGGTTGGAAGCGAGTGCACTAAGATGTGCGATCTCGTTGCAGACCGGGATAACGATGCCAACGGTCGGCTGCTCAGGGATGCGCGCTCCTGGATAGTCGGCGAGCGCTGACCGGTATTCAGGCGATCTTTTTTGAGAAGACTTCGGCATGAAGAGCTCCAATCATCCGTTCGCGATTGGCTTCCATGGTGTTGTCGACCATCAGCGCGCGCCCATTGCTGCGCAAGCGCTCCCGTAATTCGGGGCGGCATACCACTTGCTCGATCGCAGCTGCCAGCGCAGTGACGTTGCCTGGCGGAACAAGCATGGCTGTTTCATTGTCTTTCAGGAAAAGCGGAATTCCTCCCACGGCCGTCGCGATCGTGGGTAGACCAATGCACAGCGACTCATTGATGACCTGCGGAAAGCCCTCCGTGAAGGATGGGAGCACGAGCGCTCCGGCTTGCTGGTAAAATTCGAACAAAGCCGGCCCGTAAGGCACGAAACCGCGGAATGTGACGTTGTCACGTAGGCCGAGAGCGGTTGATCGAGCCTTGAGCTCCGCCTCAAGCGGTCCTGTTCCAACGATATCGAGGTGGCACGACACCCCGCGCTGCTTGAGGTGCGCTAGTGCTTCGAGAAGCACGTGATGTCCCTTTTCGGGAGCCAGCCGGCCAACGCAGATCAAACGCCTTGGATTAGGCCCGGAACACATTTCTGCAAAGGTCCTGAGCTGCGCGTCCCTCATCAGACAGGGCATATGGTCGTGCACACGGTTGCTGAAGCGGCCGTACTCCCGAGCAAGGTCTCGGCCTACAGCGAACACTGTTCGGTTACGCGCAAGCCGCTTGAAATGCCAATCAAGTGCTTTTGCGGCCGCCATGGCAGCGAGGCGTTTCAAACCCCGATGGGTGCCCATCTGCTGGATCAGGTTCTGGCGAACCACGAGGCTCACCGGCACACCGAGGGAAATGCACTGCATCGCGATCATCTGCCCGATCGGATTTGGACCGCCAATCAGGATCGCATCCCAACTCCGCGCCTGCTCGGAAATTCGGCGACGTATCTCCAGGAACGTACTCGGGCTGAGGCGCCACAGCTGATACAAGTTCGGATAGTAGGGGAGCGAGCATAGCGTGACCCCCGGTTGGTCGAGCACATAGGGCCCGCGCCCGGCTTGCCTTGCCTCGCGCCCGATGAAGATGATCTCGTCGACGGACTCGATGAAGCTAGCCGGAAAAAGGATGTAAGGCTCATCCGTCGAAAGAGTGTCGCCGTCGCGCCAGAAAACCTGATCGACGAAGATGGCGAGTCGCATGGCCAATCCCTTCTCTTGTGTCGGCGTCGTTCCCCGCCGCGCATAACGTCCAGAGTTGGCCAGTCACCGATTTCGGCTGGAACTTCTGCTCGATCCAGGCGCGCGCAAGGGTGCCGATCTCGCGCCGCATGCCGGGGTCCGTTCCGAGGCGAAGAACATGGCGCGATAGCTCGTCCGGTTCGGGTTCGGCTATGATCCCGGTCACGCCGTTCTGGATGAGGTCGGCGACGCCGTTCACTCGCGTGGCTATGCAGGGCACCCCCGAGGCCATGGCCTCCAGCACAACATTGGACATGCCTTCATAGTCGGAAGACAGCAGGAAAATGTCCGCGGCGCACATGAGTTCTCGGGCATCAGGCACGCTGCCGAGAAAACGGACTCTATCGTCAAGTCCGAGACGCGCCACTTGGTTCCTCAACTCGCCGAGGCAACCGAGGTCTTGTCCCGCAATCGCGGCCTGCACCCTGCGGTGCCGACCTACTCGTGCGATCGTATCGATAAACCGGTCGAAGCGCTTCTGCGGCGCTAGTCGGCCTACCCCAAGCACCAACACTGCGTCGTCGCGCAGATCAAGCCGCCGACGCCACTCGGCACGCCACTTGGCTATCTGATCAGAGGGGAAAATCTCGACCACGTTGGGCACATAGACGACAGACCTTTTTGAGCCCAGGCGGTGCGCGAGCTGCTCCTGGGTCTCGCGGGAATTGCAAACCGCGACAGAGATGCCGGCCACGCTCACCCAAGACCATAAGCCGCGCCATTCTGTCGGCAGATCAGCAAACAAGGTGTTGCGGAATGATCCGATGCGTCGGATGCCCAGCCCGGTCAAGGCGAGCGCGAACACATTGGTATAGGACGACCAGGAAAAGAAGCATCGTGTTTTGCGGGCGACGCATGCCGCACGCAATTGCCGCATCTTATCCAGGCGGCGGCCCTTCAACAGCACCACAGGAATACCGAGCTTGCGTATCGGAGCTTCCCAGAACCCGAGCTCGCCCGACACATAGACGGTGGGTGCCCAGCGGGTAAAATCACAGTGGGCGAGAAAATGATAGAGTTGCCGCTCTGTTCCGCCTTGCCCGAGCTGTCCGACGACCACGGCGATCGCCTCCGCTCGCCTCGAACCGCGTGCCGCGCCCATTAGTCAAACTCGCTTTTGGAGGCGTCCTTTTCACTTGGGGTGTGCCGGTCTTGTTTTGGGTGCGTCTGGACTGCAGCGGATTGTTCGGCAGGCTGGCGGCTTTGCGGCGCCTTATCTAGTTCCCTGATCGCCGCTGCGGGACCCGGCATCTGGTTGGAAGGGAGCAAGACTTTGACGATGTCGCCGGGCAACAGCTCGGTATGCTCGTCTGCCGGGACGCGGAGCCAATCCTGATCGACTTTGCGCATGATCGTGATCACGGGCGCCGCAGCCGTTCCGAGCATTTCAGAGGGCGAAGTCGTCCCGCCAGGGCGAAGCTTCTCACTGGCGGCCCTCAATCGTAACTCCGCACCGGCCAGTCTCTCGCTCGTCTCTCTAATGTCTTGAAGGAGTCCGATCCGACGCGAGTTTGCAGTCTTGTTGAGAGTCTGCGCTGAGGCCTCCCGTCCTCGCTGGATTTCCATCTTGTTCACAATTGTCTGAAGCTGGCGCGTGGAAGACAGCAGCACCGCGCGGCGTGCCTCCGACACGCGCGTAGCTTGCACGTTGCCGGCCTCGAACAGCGCGGTAAGCTTTTCAAGCTCTTGTGCATCAGCCTGTGCTCCGCTTTGTTCCTTCTCTTCCTGTTGAGCGAGAATTGCGATCTGCCCGTCCGCTTGCTTCATCGCGGCACGAATTGAGGCGATTTCCTGATGGTAGCTTTCTTGTGAGGTTTTCAGCAAATTCAGTTCAGACTGAATGAGGTTTGCCAGATTGGCAGCGGGAATCAGCTGGGTTGCCGGAATATTCTCTTCGAAGCTATCTGCATCGTTCAGTTCGGCTTGCAGCCGTGACAGGTGCACGGTCTCTCTGACATATTCCAACGCGTGAAGATTGTAATCCTCGCGCAAGTCCACCAATTGGTTAGGATCAGCCGTGGCATGGCTTCCCCGTATGGTGCTGTAGCCCCCCGAAAGGGCAACGGCCTGTCCAACCGCCATAAGAGGCCGGAACGCATACTGGCCTGGCGTCAAGACGTCGCCATCGACGTAGATAGGTCGGTATTCGGCAACGCTTGCCGCGATATCAGTAGGGAGAACCAGAACGCTATATTCGCGGCCCTCGGGAGTCCTTTCCCGGAACAGTCGTGTCGGCAGGGCGGCTGCGATTTTGTTCCGCATTTCTGCGGCCGTCAAACCTGCGATTTCGATAGTCCCAAGCGTCGGCAGAGATATCGTTCCATCGAAGTCGATGGGGACACGGTGATGCCACTCCGGCAATCCTTCGATCGTGACCTCTATCGCGTCCCCTGGCGCAAGTTTGTATTCCGTTGCGGCTGCATTGGTCACGAGAGTGAACAGGAGTGGCATCCAGCCGACGCTTAGCATTTGGCGCCATAGGCCTAACCTTGCTGTCTTCATGACGTCCCCGACGCGTTTGCTCGTGAACCGGTTGGCTCGGCCCGGCGGAGCCTGGATTGATCCTGAAGATCTCGATCCCACTCCTCAAAGTCTCATTCTTTTGTGCCTGCCGACACCATCTGAACGCATGAAGACGCACCTCCGCGGGCTCCTTAGGAATTGAATACCGGTTTCCTCCAGACGGCGCGGCATCGGAGGCCAAGCATGCCATCCACATTTCTGAAGTTGTCCTGACGAAATAGAAGGCCGCAAGTCATGGAACGCGTTAGGGTACCGGGCGGGAGATACTCTCGAATAGACGGTTCGGCGCCTTCGGATTCGCGACCGGATCCTGGAGTCCAATTTTCCAGACTCACCGACATCGTGAGGCGGCACACGGTCCTAATAGGTGCCATAGCAGGGTTCGGCACTTTCGTGACTTTCATTGCCGCCTTGGCAGTCCCGCCTTCGTATACGGCAACGGCTCAGCTCATGATCGACCCTGGCCCGCGCGATGCGAACTCAACTCAGTCGACCATATTCGAAACCGTCGATCCGACCGTGATCGATACGGCCATCGCTCTTCTAACTGCCGAAGATCATATCCGGTCGGTTCAGGCCAGCCTCTACGACCACCCGGACTTTCAGTCCGAAACGCCAGACGAAACGTCGGTATTGAGGAATTCCATCAAAACATTACGGGCACGGCTCCGGGCGTTGATTGGCTCGATCAAAAGCATCTTTCCCACACCGGATTCAGAAGCCGAGGCTGGTGATGCTCGGCCAGGTGTTCCCACCCTCGGGGAACTCAGCGCTGGCGTAAAGGTCAATCAAGAGCGCCGCTCCCGCGTCATCTCCGTGAGCTACACCGACGAGAGTCCTGAAAAGGCCGCAGCCATAGTGAACCAATTCGTGGACCTCCACATCAATGAGCTGCGTGATCGGAACCGGCGGCAGGCCAGACGTTTGCTGGCTTGGCTGGACCAGAGACTAGTGGAGGTCAAGTCCGAGGTTCATCAAGCGGAAGAGCGGATGGAATCGTTCCGCATTGTTCACGGAATGAGCAATGTCGAGGCTGATACAGAACTGATCGCCCAAACGAGGCGGCAGCTTGCACGTGCGAGATCCGAAATAGCGGTCAGAGAGGCTGCTATCGATAGGCCTCTTGGTACCGCAGCCACAGCTGAGGAGCAGGTCAAGAGTCACGACATGCCGGCTCCTGAACCAGGTGCAGTAAGCGACCCCGAAAATGAGCGTTCGCAGGCTCGGTTGAAGAACGAGGCCGAAGTAATTCGCTCACAAGCCTCGATGCTGGAGCAAGATCTGAAGTCACTGCAGAGCCAGGCCGCCGACCGCCTCGCTTCCGAAGCCGAACTTCGCTTTCTCGAGCGCCAAAGCGCATCCGCCGCGAACCATTACGACGATCTTCTCCGGCGCAAGCAAAATTTGGCCGAGGAGCAGGACGCGACAGTGGCGGCGCATGTCCTCACATCTGCCCGAGCGCCGACGCGCCCAAGCTCGATCAACCCGATCCTCTTTATTCCGGCCGCCCTCATCGCCTTCTCGGCTTTCGGATTGGCTATCGCAGTTATTCTCGAGCGCATGGACCGCACCCTGCGGAGCGAACGTGACATAGTTGACGCCCTTGGAGTCTCGTGCATCGGCCTTGTCCCTAACATTCGGTGGACTTACCGCCGCCAGAGCGACCGCTATTTGTTCGATGGGCTATCATCGGCATACGGTCAGGCCATCTATTCGATCGTGGCAGCAATCCTCCAACCTGCTGGCCCGAGTGCCAAGCCGATGATCATTCTCGTGACGTCCAGTGTGCCTGGCGAGGGCAAGACAACGCTTGCGACAAGTTTCGCGGCCTGCGCGGCGCGTCTTGGCCGCCGGGTTCTCCTGATCGACCGCGACCTGCACGAGCTAAAGGATCCGTCAACTACAGCTGCATTCGAAATCGCGCGCCGGAATGGCGAGCACACGCTTTCGCCCGAATATACGAGCGCTGGTCCCATTAGCCCGATCCCAGATCTGGATTGCGACCATCTTCTGGTGCGGCGGACAGGTGCTGACCAACCTTCGCTTTTTGTGGCTCAGAAAATCGTTGATGTCTGTCAAGGGATGCGCGGACGCTATGATTGCGTCATCATTGACGCCCCGCCGACATTCGCACCGGAAACCCGCCTCCTTTCCGCCGTAGCCGACGAGGTGATTTTCGCAGTGCGGTGGGGAAGTACCAGGCGCGAGGTCGCCGGCAATGCCCTCCAGCAGTTGCGTTGCTCCAATCGGTTTGAAAGCCTGACCAATGTTCATGCGGTGCTGACGCGTGTCCATCTGCGCAAGCATGCACGGTACCGACTTGGGGACATTGGTGAATTCCTTCAGAAGCACCGAAAAAACTATTCGCGCTCCGGTCTTTGGAATTAACCCGAACCGACGCCCTCCGGTCAGAGGTCACGACCAGCACGCAATGCGTTTTTGCCAAAGAGTGGGAGTTGGACGTTGCGGTGGTGCTTTGTTTCTCCTGGATATAGATCGACTCAGGTCCTTGCCGGCGATAGTCGCTCATCGGGCGGTGCTGAAGCACAGATAGCTCATCTTGCCGCGGCTCTCGCGGGTCTGGGGCATGAGGTCAGCCTCATATATGGCGACGGGCAAACGCAGTCCCTCAGCAAGATTGCGGGGGTCAGCTGCATCGCTGCCGCACCGGCGTGGCGATTGCCTGCAAGTCTCCCAGCATTCTGGCGTGCCATGGACACGTTGCGCCCGGATGTTCTCTATGCGCGCCTCCCAACAGATTTTATTTGGCTGATGGGCCTGTTTGCCAGATCGCGCCGCGATACGCGCTTCATATATGCTCTGGCCAACGATGTTCATTGCACCGCCTGGACCGCTTACGATCACAAGAAATGGTTCCACGCTCCTCTATTCAGCCTTGGCATGCGAAGTACCGACGTGATTGCGGTCCAGCATCACCAGCAATCGGCTATGCTCAACCCACGTTTGCGAGAGCGCTCGGCACACGTGCCGAATCTGGTGCGCTCGGTCTCCGAACATCCTCGCGTATACGACACGGCCACCATTGATGCGATCTGGATCGCGAAGATCCGAACAAGCAAACAGCTCCATCTGTTCCTGGATTTGGCGGAAGCGCTGCCTCGCCTGCGCTTCGCAGTGGTAGGCGGATTCGATCCCACGGTAAGCAGCACGGTAAAGGTGGCGCTGGAGGAGCGGATCCGCAGACTTAAAAACCTGACCTTCTACGGCCCAAAGCGCGACAACGAGGTCATGGCCCTGCTCTCGAAAGCCAACGCTCTGGTAAATACATCGTCCGTCGAAGGGTTCCCCAATACTATGCTTGAGGCATGGAGTATTGGCGTTCCGGTCGTCTCACTATCGGTGGATCCTGGAGGAGTGATCGAGCAGAAGGGGATTGGCTTCGTCAGCCGAACCATGACTCAGTTGGTCCATGATGTGGATACGATCGTTCGAACGAAGTCGCTCAATCAGCGGTGCGGAGAACTCGCGCTTTCCTACGTTCGCCGGCAGCATAGCCTCGAGGCAGTGTGCCGAGCCTTGGAAAGGGCGCTTCCGGGAGTGCAGTTAGGCCGGTGCCGGACCTGGAACGTCGCGACGCCATCTTTGGATCGCAGCTGAATCGGATTCGAAGGCAGGGAGACGAGCGGTGTCGAATCTTTCTCCTGATATACCATCCCCGATAAGCCTGATGTATGTGAGTTCGGCTGTCCTGCTTGCCATCTTGATGGCTTTGCTGCTGATCCTGTGGGGCGATCCCCGGGCTCCCATCTTGGCCGTCGGCGCCGCCGGCGGCGCCGCCATCGCTCTTTATCTGGTCCAACGGCCCTTGAGCGCCCTTTATGTCGCGATCTTCCTTGCGCTGATGCCAATGGGGCTGCGGTCCGGGTTGGTCTACGACGTCGCCGCTAATTCAGCTCTCGCCTTAGCGCTAGGGGCGTGGCTGCTTAGCGTCATCGTTCAGCGGCAGCACATTCAGTGGAACGCCGTATGTGTTCTAATGGCCCTCTATCTTGTCTGGGCGGTCGTCACCCTGCTTTGGGCTCCCGATCTCATCCTGGCCCGGAAAGAACTTGTCGCCTATGCCAGTGGATTCATTGTGCTGTTACTCATTTCTGCGGAGGTCAGATCAATCGCAGCCATAGACGGATTGATGCGCGTCCTAATGTTGATGGGCTGGATGCTCATCCTGGCTGGATTGCAGGTAGTATTCGCAGGCGGTTACCAGCTTGGTGAGAGACTGCAAGTCTTGGAAATGAACGAGAATCTTTTTGGTGTGACCCTGGTCCTGACGCTTCCCGGCCAGATTTGGCCGGTATTGCGCTCCTCCGGCCTGACCCGCGCATTCCATCTGGTCCTCAGTATTTTCTTCATCCTTTGCACCTTGGGCCTCGTCGCCCTCAGCGGGTCCCGGGGAAGTTCGATCTCGCTCCTGCTCGTGCTGCTCGCGTTCTTCTTCTACAAGCGCATGAGACCGTTCGGCATCGTCGGAATAATACTGGTGGTTTCCCTGCTTGCGATTGCACCACTCGCCACTGATGTCCTCGTGCGACGCTTCGAGGAAGGTGAGGGCGGAGATCTGGGGGGGCGCGTTGTGCTGTGGTATGCCAGTTTGCAACTTGTACGGGACCACCTGTGGAGCGGGGTGGGGATTGGCAACGGCCCGTCCGAGCTCTACCAATATGTCGCTCCCCTGACGAGCAACTACGCTGATCGCTCTAGTGTGCCGAGTCACAATCCTCTCCTCGAGGTAGCAGCAGAGACAGGCGTGCTCGGCGTTGTTCTGTACGCCAGTGCAGTAGTTCTCGGGGTATGGCAATTCTTTCGGTACCGCCGCAGATTGCATAATTACGATGAGCTGGTCGCAGGCTATTTTCCGCTGGTGTTGGGCGTGTCCGTTGGCTACTTCGCCTCGTGGTTGAAGGGCGGAGGCATGGCTGCCCATCCGACTTTCTTCATACTTCTAGGATTGCTATTGTTTCCTGTTTCCGGCCCGATTGCTAGCATCAGGGAGGACTTGCTGACGCGGGCCAATCACCGTTCGCCAGCGTAGGCGATTGCCAAGAGGTGGCTGCCGCACTTGCCGAGTATCTGGCCCTGAACGATCTCTCCAGGGACCGGTGCATTTTGAAGGGCTATCAAAAAAGCTCCCGCCAGCACACTCTCCGGCTGGGGAGAACTGGACGAGCCGCACCGCGCCCGATTGGGCAATATGTGAATCGGCGTGAAAAAAAATTGGACGCCGATCTGGAGTGCGCCCTGAGCGGGCAGATCGGGATGGGGATACGCCGCGGCGTTTGATGGCGTGCGAACCGATCCGGTCCGCAACTCGCCGTCGGCCTCCCTTGTGCGCCACAATTTCGCGGCATGCGCACCGCGGTCGGAGCTGTGGAGTGCCACGGCGCGAGCAAACGATGTCGGCCGCGCCAACAGGCACTGGATTACGCTGTAGCTGCCGGTCGACAGTCGACATCCTTGGGACATGACCCGACCTCAATCGCGCGTTCTATCGAGGTGCGTTCGCCTTTCCTGGACTATCGCGTCGTGGGACGAATGGAATGACTTCCTCGAAGCCTTCGTCGATGACCAGGTGACCAGGAACTCATCGCCCGCATCAAAGCGAAATGAAATCTCCGCGGTAACAACCGGGCGGTTACCGTCGTGGAGTGGGCCGCGAGGTTGTGCGGCATTCCTTTAACACTCGTGAGGGCGAACTTCCCCCTGCAAAAGCCGGCGGAGCCGCTGTTGCCGATGCAGGCAGCGCGGCAGCAAGCTTGGCTTTGGGTGCTTGGCGCCTGGTTCCAGCGTTCCAGCAGCCGAGTGGGCCTTCTGCGAACGGAGGGGCTGCCGCGCGCCGCGCGGCAGGCAGCGCGAACTTCAGCCACTTACTGTATAGCGGATGTGCTGTGTGGTGGACGAGAAACGAGCGACACCGTATAGCGGTATTTGCCTGAGGCCAGCTTCGGAATGGCATCGACGAACTCGAAGGTAACCTGGCATGCGGGTCCCGTAACACGCTGCAGCGAACTGCGGATTTCCTCCAAGGCACCTTCCGGTGGCGGCGCTGCCGTGACCATCTTAATCAGAATCGAATCGTAGTTCTGCTGGATGATCTGGGTCTTCTTCAGCCAGTCGGATTTGTGCACCACACCAAGGAAGTGGACGAAAAAAGCACCGGGGATGGTCGAGCCGTCTTCGCGCACGAAGGCATCCATCATGCGTCCGGTAACCGTCTCCAGCTTTTCAACGGAGGGCGTCGGGGTCGAAACCGCGGCTCCGACCATCGCGCGGTCGCCGATCCGGTAGCGAATAATCGGCATGGCATAGTTCGTCAGGCACGTGACCAGCACTTCGCCTTCTTCGCCCGGCCCACATGGCTCGCCTGCCTCATCCACGACCTCGACAAAATGGGTATAGGTGTAAATTTTCAGCCCTGCTCCGGCCTCGCGCTCGCCGGCGACGCTGCCGACCTCTCGTGAGCCATAACGATTTAATACCGGGCAGTCGAAGGCACGCGTGACCTCTTCACGAATGAAAGGATACAGAGTTCCGGCGCTGGTGACGACGCTCCTGATACGGGGCAACTTGATCTTCTCGGCATTGATGTAGCGCGCAAGTTCGTAGATGCTTTCGGCGTAAGCTTCGATGATGACCGGATGCACACGCTGAATTACTCTTGCATAGTTCTGCATGCGTTGTCTGCTTAGATCGAAGGAGTTGAGGAACGTTTGGTTCCGGATGAAGTTGCTGAGCTTGTTACGCCATCCTACCGTCCCAAACATTATGTCGCGGTCCGACCCCCAAAGTTTGACAAAGGGTTCGCCCGAGGCTCGACCAGCCCAGGAATAGTGCATCTGGGTCAAGGCCTGCCCCATGTCGTTGTAGTATCTGTCCTGCAGCAACGTCACCGGTTCTCCACTGCTTCCGCCCGAGCTGCTCTTGTACCACGCCCTCGAGGCCAGATCATCGCTCTTCAGAAGGTCGAATTTCGTGTGCAACATCTCCCTGGTAAGCTCCGGCACCTGCCGAAAGCGTTCGAGGTTCACTTGATCGCCGTGCACCACACCAGTAGCGGCCAGCACATCACGGTAATGCGGCACGTTGCGCGCAGCGTGCCGCAAGAGTTGCGAAAGACGCTCGTGCTGCTCCTCTCGCTGCCGTGAGACCGGCCGATTATGGAATTCGTGCAAAAAGGAACAATAGCCGGGGATCGGATTACGGGAAATCCGTGTGTCGTAGACCTTCAAGACCGGTGCACGCCAATTAAGCACGGGGCCTCCCGTCTAGAATGCTCCACAGCAATTCGCGATCTGCGCGATTTAAACACAAGAAATAAGCAATTATACTGTACAATACAGCTATTGTCACGGCCATTGCGCCGAGAGCTAGCCAATTAGGTGGCCACCAAAGCTGTGAGATGAACCTGCCGGCGAAGCCGATAGCTAGCGTGCCGAGTGCCCCGGCCGTTAAGGGCGGATAGAACGACCACCAGGGGAGACGCAACAGGGTTGCGCAGTAGCTGGACATGAACAGACAGTTCTTGATCGTCCACACGATGGCCGCGGCAGCCGCGACCCCGACTACTCCCCATCCGCTCCAGCGTGCGAGCGCTATCGCCAAGCCGATATTCGCCAAGCCGAGGGCTAGGGTGAGCAGCCCTTGCACTTTGACCTGGTTGTATGCCGTCACTACGTAGAAAAGTGGCCTGACGGCTAGGTTAACAGCCAAATGACCAACCAGAAGGATCAGCAGCACGTTAAGTTGAGCAAACTGCGGGCCTAGCCAAAGATGCAGCAAAGGTGCGCAAAAGCCGCACAGCAGGCCAACCGGCAGGGCTAATGCAACACTAAGGAGCTTGACGGAATGACGAGCGATTCGACGCATTCCGTCGATGTCGCCTACGGCGTAGCGCGCCATTATTGCCGGACTTAACACCGTGACGACCGCCTCCGTGAGCGTATTGATCAAAGCAGGGAAGAGCAGGACGGCAGCATATCGTCCGGTCATCTCGGCACCGAACATGGCGTTCACGATCAGGAGGTCCACCTGCATCAGCAGGAGTGCGCCGGTCTGATTGACTGCCGACCAGCCGCCCAAATTCGCAAGCGCCCGAAAATGATGACGATCGATATCTCGGTAGTTGAGATGCAACTCGGGCGTCAAGCGCCTCCAGACGACTACATCGCCCGCCAGCCCGACCATGGCGGCGATGACGAAAGCCGCTGCCACGTGCCAGAGGGTTGCCGGCCAGACCATGAAACAGAGTGCTATGATACACACCCGGGTCAGCAACGTAAGCGAGTTTACAATATTTCGCAGGTCGAAGCGATGCTTGATCAGGCTTGCAACACCGAAATTGCTGCTCAGAATTGTCACGAGGAATGCAGCGCCGACGCTTGCAAGCAGAAACTGGGCCGCGCGCTCCAGCCCGGCTGGGACATTGAAGAGCGCCGGAAGGAAATAGGTCAGAATACCTGCCGGGACCAGCAGAGCGCTACAAGCAATTACCGAAAGTGCCAAGCCTGTGTTGAATGTCCCGTTTGCGCCGGCTGTGTTGCCCTTGTTCAGGTCTATCGCAAGAAAACGGCTAATGGAAACGTTTAGGCTAGTTCCGACAAGGGCTCCATACATGACCAGGGAATTTGCCAGCGCAATCATCCCGTATGCTGCTACGCCGAGATGATTTACCAGAAACGGGATATACCATAGCATGATGGCTGTGTTCAGAACGATGTAGCATGCATTGGCAGCCACATTGCTGGCGAAGCGTAATCTCGCTACGTCAGCCATCGGCGTTACGGGTGACGCCGGCATTCGACATGACATTTCCCGTCCTGCCGCCCCCTTGGACCACTGCCGGGCCGACGAAAGCAATCCAATTATCCATGATACAGCGCGCAGCTCGTATGCGGCGCCAAGATGTCAGCAAAAAACCCCATAGCTTGAGTTTGACGCGCAAAACCGGATCCCGCAAGTCGTTTCAAGTCGGACGGCTGTCAAGTGATGAATGTATCGAAGCGCCGCTTAGCCTCGGCTTCAAGCACAGTCACCGAAGCTTCACGATGCGAAACGCACCTCAACGCGTTTAGCCCACCTAGCAGCGATTTGCTGGGGAACATAGGAATCGGCCAAACGCCGCGCTGGGCCATCCCCTCTTGAAACTCCGAGATCAAGTTGTTCAGCCGCAAGTACCTGTGTCGTTGCTGGAGACAGAATTCCTCCCAAAGCCTGCCCAGATGAGATGAATCTGCGAGAGCCACGTTAAGATTATCGAGACAGGAGAATTCACGTTGAGCTTCTTGCTTGGAAAGTATGCGAACACCATCATCAGGCGAGTACCGGTGGACAAGCGGCTCACCGATGATTCGTTTATGTTCGACGTCTAGAACGAGCGATGCAGCCATTCCTGTATTCCAATCGGCTCCCTTGTTGGGCCAATAGAAAAGGAAGTTTCCAAGCCCATAGAATATTGGTTTGCTCTTGTAGCTCTCGTATGCGCTTATCACGTGCGTATGATGATAGATAACAGCATCTGCGCCAAAATCAGCATAGAGGCGGGCTCTTTGAATTCGTTCCGGAGAAGGTAGCGGAAAATATTCGGCACCTCCGTGAATGATAACGATTACGAAGTCAGAAACGGTCTTTTCCTCTATTATCCAGTAATACATTGATGCGATATCTTCTTTTATCACGCCCACACGCCCCGCCTCAACGACGCCAAATTCTTGCTCCGCGACATTGATGAACGAAGCAGAAGTCCCTTGCGCGATGTAGCGAAGCCGGTGAGGTGCTTCTGCCCCTTTCATTCCAGCACCCAGATGCTCGATATTGTTTTCATCGAGGGCATTTAATGTGTCCTCAAGTCCGGAGGTGCCAAAATCCATCATGTGATTATTAGCGAGTGTTGCCACGGCCAATCCGCTCTGAGCTATAGAGGGCAGGAGATCCTTATTCCCCCTGAGCGCGGGCCCCACCTTCTTTTCGCTCGTCTTTTTAGAAGTTATTGGTGACTCGAGATTGAAGATATTCAGGTCTGCCGCGCTCAAAAATCTTCTCGTGGAGCAAGAAAAGATGGCCGGCGAACCGGGCTGTTTTGCAAGCTCGTTGATGGGGTCCGTCAGCACGAGATCGCCGAGTACATTGATTTTGATCATCTTAGGTTAGCCTATATCGTCAGCTATGGGATCCTAGGGGTAATACTTGGACCTTCCTGATGTAACGAGCAATACTTTAAGAGTCCGTTTTGAAAATCAAGCACTGCTTGATCAGGCTTGCAACACCGAAATTGCTGCTCAGAATTGTCACGAGGAATGCAGCGCCGACGCTTGCAAGCAGAAACTGGGCCGCGCGCTCCAGCCCGGCTGGGACATTGAAGAGCGCAGGGGACGGCCGCCGCGATCTGGTGGGACAGCGTCTCGACTGACCGGAGGAGCTGCGAATAGGTCAGACGATTGGCGCCGTCGCTGATTGCAAGCTTGTCGGGGTACTGGCGGACGACATTTCGCAGGTGATCGAAGGCCGCAATGTTGGTAAAATCGACGCCCAATCGTTGAAATGGGCGCAGTACGGGACCACCCTGATCCAGTGCGTATTGTGCGACACTTGACCAATTATCGGAGGTCGTTGTCTGACAATCCACCGCTAGATCCTGATCCGCGACTTCTGATCCCAAATATGCCGAAGACATGAGCTGTCACGCTAGGATTAGGGTCACTTATCGCCCCCCGCCCCAATCCTTTCATCGATCATTCTGATGATGCCCTGATCTTCCCTCAAGGACGCTTGGTTAGTCACTTCGTCAGTTTCGCAAACCGCCGGCCGAGCCAATCATGCCAGGCTCGCCGGCTACTGTGGTAGGCAAAGGCGACGAGCACTGGCGTCTGTGCCAGGTGGCGCCTGTAGCACACATGCACGTTTCGACGACGAGAACGCGCGATGCCGGCTGTTCTCATCTCGATTGTCCAGCCAAGCGGCCGGTCTCCTGTCTGTCGCGCAGCTTATGAGCTTCATCGGCGCAATAGGAACGCGGCGCTTCATGAACCTGCTTTCGTGATCGAAAGCCCGCCAAAGGTAGAGGGTCTGCCTATTGATCGTGACGAACACCCGCATCTAGGTGCCATTGTGGCCTGGGGCGCATCCCTTGTGTCCGCCTGCGCCGGATCTCGGCGGCAAATATCGAGTCCCAGACGGGTCCACCAGTACCGGATCGTCTCGCGGAGGCAGCTGCGCCTTGTCGTTCGAATGAACGAAGACAAATTAGGGCCAGACCTTAGCCTGAGCGTTGATCTAAAGCGCACCTCGCCGATCTTCTGCATATTTCAGCGTATAGCCGCCCGGCGGGACAGCGCGAAAAAGGTGGGAACAATCGAAATCGTCTTGCTGGGGCCTGGTAAGCCGACTGGCCAAGGGAGACAGCTTTCCTAGAACAACCCTTAGTCGCTACGTCGCTGACCTTGCACGTCAAGACGGGATGAACCGTCGTGGAAAGTCTTGATCCTGACAATCGCTGGGGGCCGTGCCGCCAATCTCTGCAAGTGTCGGCTTCAAAATCAGGTCGTTATTTGCGCCTTCGAAGTTGAAATATTTACAAGGTCCTGCTTAGCTAACTTTGGGAAGCCATGGTATTCAATAGCTGGCCCTTCTGGATATTTTTCTCGTTATTTATCCCCGTTTATTGGGCGCTTCCGTTTCGCGGGCAGAGACTATTTACCCTCGCCGCAAGCTACTTTTTCTATGGCTGGTGGGATTGGCGATTTCTCCCACTCATCGCTTTCTCTACGGTCATGGATTTCTGCCTGGGAAATCTTGTGGCGGCGGCTCCGGCAGGCCCACCCAGACAACGATACATCTGGATCTCTGTCTTTGTTAACCTGTTGCTGCTTGGAACATTCAAATACTATAACTTCTTCGCCGACCAACTCGATACGGCTCTTTCTTCGTTAGGAATAGCAGTATCGTTACCTTTGCTTAACGTTATTCTTCCCGTTGGTATATCATTCTATACGTTCCAGAGTATGAGCTATGTCTTCGACATAGCTCGTGGCATTGCAAAGCCGGCTAGCAGCTTCTGGAATTTCGCCCTTTACGTCTCCTTTTTCCCGCACTTGGTCGCGGGACCTATAATGCGCTCCGGTGCCAAGGGGCATGAGGAGCTAGGCCGCGGACTCCTAAAACAGCTTGAGGTGCCGCGCGTCAGTCGTCCTGACGACTTCAGCCTCGGCCTGTACTACATACTTGTAGGACTCTTTAAGAAGGTTGTTGTCGGCGACAACATGGCCTCGCTGGTCAACAGCATTTTTGGTCGTGAGGCCGATCAACTTACCGGGCTCGAATGTCTCGTGGGTGTGTATGCATTCGCATGGCAGATATATGCCGACTTTTCCGGCTACAGTTCCATTGCGCAAGGTCTCGCCAAGTGGATGGGCATCGACTTGATGGATAATTTCAAGATACCTTATCTAGCCATCTCGCCCAGCGATTTCTGGCGACGCTGGCATATCAGCCTTTCCACATGGCTACGCGACTATGTCTACATATCTCTCGGCGGTAGCCGGGGTAGCACGCCAATAGTTTATCGAAATCTCATGATCACTATGGTTCTGGGCGGCATCTGGCACGGCGCCAACTGGACTTTTGTTTTATGGGGTTTGTTCCATGGATTACTGCTTTGCATTTACCGTTTCATGGGCTGGGAGGGCAGAGCTCCTCTCTCCGCTTTCGGCCGTGCCTGGCGAATTGTTCTGATGTTCCAATTGGTATGCTTCGGCTGGCTTCTGTTTCGGGCTGAGAACATAAGCCAAGTAGGAACCTTCCTTCATCTCATAGCCACTGATTGGCGGATCACGGCTGGCGTAACCGCCATGCTGGGGCTCATGGTTTTCTACACTCTTCCTCTATTTCTTTTCGAGTTCTGGCTCGACCGTCGTAAGAAGAACCTTCTCGCCCTTCCCCAGGGATCATGGTCAGTTCGCGCCGTTGTGTACGCATACATGATCCTAATGTTGATTTTCTTTCCATCACCGAACGCCCATGAATTCATTTATTTCCAATTTTAGGAGGGAGTCGAAGGTGATTGCGGCCGTCCTGCTTTTGCTGGCGGCGGTGGAGTTTTGTCTTTATCTGGGTGAGCCCTGGCTATCTGCCGACGTACGGCACATCCGGCAAATACCAAGAATCGTTGAAGATCTTAGGACGGTAGGGCCTCCGCGCGTCTTATTTCTTGGAAATTCGCTCACACGCGCCAGCATCCGACCTGATCTTGTCGTAGACACATTGGCTAGCGCTAACCTTCCTAAGATTAACCCTGCCATGATCTTTCCGGACGATACAACCATCGTCGATTGGCACTACTTATACCGTAACCTTATTCAGCCAAAAAACCCCCAGCTTAATTTAGTCGTGATTAGCTTTGCGTATGGTCATCTGGATGATCATCAGCCGCTCAATGTCGAACGCCTGGGTGGCGAGTTTGCAGGACTTTCCTCCGCCCCGGAGGCGTTCGCCCACGATGTCCTGTCACCCAACGACCGCATTGAATACCTGCTTAGTTGCGCTTTCCGGTTGTGGGCGGACAGAGTACGCGTGCAGACGAGGGTTCTTGCACTGATCCCCGGATATACAACGCTCGCCCAGGTCATCAACAGAACTCTTAGGGGCCAGAGCCAACGCGACCTTCCTGATCCATCCGCGACTTATCATCGACTCGCGCGCTTCATCGAGATGGTCGTGGAGGACGACAATAAGCTCGTCTTCGTTGCCGTCCCCGTTCCTCGCCGCTACCCTCTTCCACAGGAACTTCGCGATACGATCCGCAACGCAGGCGCAGAACTTATCGACCTTCAGGGGGTGATACCCTTTACCTCTGCGGACTTTCCAGACGGCTATCATCTTTCCGCCCCCGCAGCGCAACAGTTTTCTAAGGTGCTGGCCCGCGCCATGGCCGACAATGACTACGTTCGTTCTGCTCTCGATCAGGGCGCTACTAAACCATACAAATGAGTAGGCCGGGAAGATTGGATGTCGTGTTCTGAAGCCGGGCGACCAAGGCTCCGCGCCAGCGCCCGTCGCTTCACCCGCCCAGCAGGGCACAGCCCACGCCGGGGAGCAACGTCAGCGACCCACATCAAGCCAAAGGCGTCTGCAGTATGGCTCGAACCAGTCATGCTCTGGACCAAGTCCTTGCAGGCCTCGTCGTGCTTTTCGTGATACCAGCCGAGTGCGTCAACACAGGCGGCGCATGAGACGGCGTTGAACCCGACTTTATGTGGCTGGCTACGGTCCACATTGCGTCACGTACAAGAACCTAAAATGCGGCGGGCTTGCTTCGGATGGTTAAGGCCAGGAGCGCCTCCGAAAGTCGTTTCTTCGCCCGCTCCACCCCGCTCTCGTCGATTGCCTCAACATCGAGGAACAAGTCGAGGCCAGTCGCGTGCTCGCTGATGACCTGAGGGCGCTGGGCGAGTTCACCCAGGAGGCCCTCGACTTCGTAGGGGACAACCTCCCGGCTGATCCCCTTCATCGCAATCGGTGCTAACGGACGCGCCCGGACAAGGTCGCGCACGAGCGCGTAAGTCTCATAGCTGAGGCAGATGCCGCCGGGCTCGGCAATCGACTGCAGACGGGCAGCCAAGTTCGCTTCGGCTCCGATGATTGTGTAGTCCATCCGATCATCGGAACCGAAGTTCCCAACATTGCAATAGCCCGTGTTGATGCCCATGCGAGCTCGGAAGGGCCGTTCAACTCCGCGGTCATGCCACACCCTGTTCAACTGCTCCAGCCGACGCTGCATGTCGACGGCCATGCGCAAGCAGGCTCTCGCGTCCTCCTCGACGCCTTGCGTCTCGGGGTCTCCGAAGAACACAAGAAGCGCGTCGCCGATGAACTTGTCGATGGTGCCGCCGTGTTTGAGCGCGATTGTCGACATCTCTGTGAAGTACTCGTTGAGGAGAAGCGTCAAGTCCTCGGGCTGGAGCCGTTCCACGATCGCGGTGAAATCCTTGACGTCGGAGAAAAAGATCGTGAGCTTCTTGCGCTCGGTCGCGATGGTGACGTCCTTCTGGCCACTGAAGATGCTTTTGTAGATTTGAGGCGAAAGGTATTTGGCGATCTTCAATGAAATCGCGGCCAGGAAGTCGTTTGCCTCGGAAAGCTCCTTGTTGATGCCCTGAATCAACGCGGACTGCCGACGCTGCAGGAGAATGAACGTCAGGCCCGCTGCCGCCGCGAAACCGAAATATAGGAGCAGATACTTGAAGGTGAGGATGTTCGCAGCGATAGGCTGATTGACTGATATCTCCTGGATCCCTCGGACATCACCTACCTTCCAGTCCGTCTTGGGGCTGTCCGGGTGTGAGTTATGGCAGGTCACGCAGACTTGTCCCATTATGACAGGCGCCACGGCGCGGACCTGCCGGTCAAACAGTGAACCCGAGACTTCGATGATCGGCTCCTTCGGGTTGGCGCGCAAAGCCAGGATTGCATTCCGCTCGAATGCATCGAGCTGGTGGGGGGCGCGACCTTTGAAAGGCAGATCCGAGACGAACCGATATTTGACGGATCCGTCGTGAGCGCTGATGCGCTTGCCGAGTTCGATCGAGAGGGTTGCTGGAATAGGGATCGCACCTGGCACGTCCCGGTAGTTGTGCGTCGCAGTCACGGCGCCGTTCGCTTGCAGCACGCGTCCCACGACGTCGCTGCCGTAGAATCCGCGCATTTCGTCGATGATCCGGCTGATTTCGCTGGCTTGCCTGCGCAGCATCCGTTCCGATAGGTCTCGGAGGTCGAGCCAGGCTGCGACGGGTAGACCGACAAGGCCGATGACCACTGCCGCCACCAGGAGCGGTCCCATGGTGCGCTGCTGACGCGCAATCTGTTCACCCAGTCCAGCCATTGTGCAAGCGCCCGGCCGCCATTAGTATCTGAACTATAACTCATTCCCGGCACGGTACTAGAGTCAGTCTTGGCTCAATGAAAACACGTCAGCCCTGCGACGTCGGACCGATCTTGAGCGGTTGTTGCCAAGCTCCGACCTTGACCGAGGATTTCGCCAATCCGCATTTCATTGCCAGCGGCAAAGCTGCCACGGCCGCTTAGGCACCGTGATGAACTCCGATCCCATCCCGGTTCGTCGCCGGCGCAAATGACGCTGTCGCGCACGCGACGCCTGAGTGAAGCACTTATCTTCAGCCGAACCCTCGCGGCGAGGAATAACCCTACGGTGTGGGTCGTGGCAGAGGCGCTTTCGCGTGTTAGACTGCTTGCATGGAGATCGACGCCGACAAGATCGACGATGCCGTTATGGGCCTGCTTTGGCTGACGCTGCATGAAGAGAGGCGCGCCTGGAAGGGGTTGGATTGGAATGCTCTGGATCGCCTGCACGAGAAGGGGCTGATCGCGAATCCGCCAAACAAGGCGAAGTCGGTGGTTCTGACAGATGAAGGACTGCGGCGTGCTGAGGAGCTATTCCAAACCCTGTTCACTCGCCCGGCGCCGTGAGCTAGAGCGCTGGACGGGCGCCTGCGAGCTGATAGGGCACATGGCTGAATTTAGACGCCGGGGGCGCGCTGACCGCAGGCGGGACGGCCAGTGCTCTCGCCATGACGGCCAATTGGTATCCGTCACCTACGCCAACCGGCGCATCCGGTCCTGTTAAGGCAGTGGCAGAGAACACCGCAGCCGCGACCATCAATGTCAACGGCATTGGCGAAGTCCAGCCCCGAGATGCTTCTCCCGGCGAATGGGCGCTCCCGGGCTGAGTTGCAGCCAGCAGCGGGTGGGCGCCCGCTGCTGACACATGGGATGTTAGTGGGGCAGATTGCCACTGGCGATGCGAAATCTCTATGGCTGCGGATTTCCTAGGGTGGGTTTCTCAAGCACCAGCACATGACTTCCAAGAGGCGACGTGTGAGTGCTCTTGACCTGGAAACCTTCGTCCGAAAGCGTCTCGATGAATTCGCCATCCGTTCCAGGCGGAACGCGGGCGACGACGTTTGAGGTGCGCCTCACAATATTGGAAAGCACCCTTCGCGCCTTGCCTGGGCCGATGTTGCGCTGCATGTGCTGGTAGACGGCCAGCAGCAGGACGATATCGTATTTCGGTAGAAGGATATTGCCGAGGCGCCGGCTGCCAAGATTCAGGCGATCGAACCGGGCATGCACCGGGGAGCCGCTCAATAACATTTTTGCAGTCTCGATGTGCGGCTTGGCAATGTCGATCCCGTGGATCGAGCTGGGTTTCAGTTTGGATATCTCATAGGCGACAACACCCATATTGCAGCCAACATCGAGAATGGATTTTCCGGCGTAGTCGACCTTTGCGGAGAATAGCCCGTCCAGTCTGTCATCCCACGTTCCGGCAAAACCCCTTTTGAATCTTGACCACCACAAATCATCAGCTCCTTTGAGAAGAGCCCCCTTGAGCGCCTCCTACCACGAGAGAATTAACGGTCGATACCCATTCAACTGGAATTGATCACATTGACGAACCAAGGCAGGGACGTGTGCGGCCGCGTTACAACCCCATCACCTTGAGTGCCGCTGGAACCGGATAGCGGTTGCCGTCATAGCGCAGCCGGTAAGTCCGCTTCACGGGCTTGCCGGGATGGGACTGGCATTCGCCGTCCTGGTCGGGGGAGGGATTGTCGGTATCCGTCCGCTCAACCGCGGCGATGTCATGATAGCCATGATGGCTCGCCGGGCTCATCGCCAGGCTGACCTGGCTGGAATGAAAGGATTCGGCGCAGCTACCATCGCTGTCACCGACAGAGCCGGCCACCACGAGGCCGTCGAGAACCACGCGCAGCGTATCGCCGGCGAGAGCGTAGAGCCGCAGGTCGGTTTCCGTGAAGGGAGCGGTCAGCGAATGGTGTGCCATTTCGATGCGCAGTCCGAATGCGGTGACATCCGGGGCCAGTGCATAACGGCCGGTGTCGAATTCCACCTTTTCGATGACAATCATGTCATCGGTCATCAGACCTGGCTGGAGCAGGCGCTGGCGCACCCGCAGGCTCTTCCTGTCGACGACCAGAAGCTCGATATCGCCGACATGCAAATGGTCGCGGTTAGCGCTGTCAATCAGCGGCACTGCGACCAGCAGCAGGTCGTCATGGGCGGGCCAGATCTTGCAGACCAAGCCGAATGGCGCAGCGCTCTCCGGGAGCGTCGAGGCGATGCTGGTATGGGGTTCAAGCGTGAACGAGATACCGTCGGCGCTCTTTCGGGCCTTGGGATAGGCCTGCTGCACCAGCGCGGCGGCATCGCCGCAATCGCCGGCCGCGGCCCTGGCGGGCGACAGGCTGGTCAGGCAGAGGAAGAAGACAGGCAACAGGATTCGCATGAGGTTCTCACGTCGCAGCGCCCGATGTGGGCAGGCATGTCTACGCGAGATTGCTGGCGGCGCACAGGGGGCGCGGAAAAGTCGGCCAAGATCGATGAAATGCTGAATCGAGAGAGCTCGTTTGACAATCCAAGATCCGGCACTAACTGCCGAATTCTTACCGGTTAAGTGCCACGCGACGGCCGCTCCAAGGGCTGAAACCCCGTTGTCCACAGACCGACTGTACTGGTGGCTCGAGATGTATGACTTGGCGGGGCCGCAGGGTCCAGCTCCTGTTGCGGGCAGGGCGGTCGGCACGGCGACAAGATTGGCGCAGGCGAGCGCCGGACGCCGCACGTTTTCAGGAAATTCGACATCGTAACAGATGAGCATACCGATCCTGAGGCCGCCATGCTCGACGATCACGGCCGAAGGGTGCCCGGCGCTGAAGAGGCCGCGTTCATAGTCGCCGTAGAGATGCGTCTTGCGGTAGACAATGGGAGAAGTCTACCCATCGACGAAGACGGCGCTGTTGTAGGTCTTCTCCTCTGCAATTTCGGCAAGGCCGGCGATGATGGCGATCTTCAGCTCGCCGGCCATCGAGGCCAGCCGGGTGACAAGATCGCCACCAGGTGTTTGGGCCAGCACGCGCATTTCATCGCCCGCGCCGTAGCCGGGGGAACGCAAGCCCCGGCGTGATCAGCAGACTTGCGCCAGCGGCAGCCGACGCGCGCGCAGCCTCTTCGATCTGTGCAAGGTGGCTTCCGGCTCACCGGCCACGGCGCGTGTTTGAATGGCGGCGATGCGCATCATCAATTGTCCAATGATCAACGCTGCTCACAAGTATGGTGCTTGACCCTGACCCTATCCAAGACCCAGCGCGCCAGCAAAGGCGGGCTGGCTGTCCAGTGGTAGCGGGACCCATTCAGTCGAGGCAAGCACATCAGCCAGGCTGCTGGATCGCGGCGAGTTTCCACTCATCGCCGTCCTGGCGCATGAAGGTCCACAGTTCGATTGTCTCCGTCGGCCGATCGGCCTGGCCCTCAACGATCTTGCCGCTGATGCGATCGCGCGTCACGTCGCGAGATTCATAGCGTAAAGCAGCCGTCGCGTAGTCGCGATCACCCTCCCGCCAACTTTCCGCAATATCGGCCTCCAGCAGGCTCACGTCCGATACGTCGTTCCTGACCCCCTTTTTGGCATTGTCGGCAAGTTCCTCGGACAGATAGGACACCATCTCGGGCGTCACCAACCGGCGCAATGCAGAATTGTCCTCACGTCCGAATGCTTCCTGAACCTCCGTCAGCCGTTGCTGGAACGTGTCGCGGTCAGTTTGGGTGAGTGTGATCTCATCGGAAGCACTGGCTTGGGAAGGATTGCCTTGGCTCGTTCCGCCATATCCTGACCCAATACCTGGAATGGGAAACGCTGTGGCGTTGCTCGGCTCAGGCCGGGCTGCTGCGTTGCGCCCAAAGCGCGCTGTACCGCGCGAGGCACCCGCCATAGCGGGCGCTGGGCTTTGCGCCGCCTGCGAGCGGAAAAAGCGGATCGCCAGCATGATCGCGCCGCCGAACAGCAGTACTTGGAGCAAAAGACCCAACACGCCGGCCAAGCCGCCGAACCCATGGCCCAGTAGAACGCCGATCAAACCGCCGAGAAGCAGCCCCCGCATCATCGATCCGCCGAAGCCGTTGAAGAAGCCCGGGCGCTGAAATGCCTGCGGCTGACGGGCCGCATTGTTCGTTGCCGCATTGGGCGTCATCGAGCGCTCGACCGGTGCGGCCGGTTGCGGCGCAACTCTGGTCGGCGGGACCGGCTGGAAAGTGCGCATGCCGCGACTGCCGAAACTGCCGCCACGGCGTGCATCGGCGTGATCCACAGCCACGACGGAAAATGCCAGGAACAATCCCGCAAACAAAACCGCAAACCGGCTCCAACGCGAAATCAGCATAGGCAAGTCCTCACGTGACACTCTTTCCGCTCATATGGGGTGGATCGATCGAAATATCTGTGAATTGTCCGCCGAGATATTTTCGGGCGGCACGGTCGGCCGCCCGCCAGTGTTCACGACGAGCATGTCGAGCCTACCCACCGGGATGATCGTCTGAGGAATCCCGCGCCCGGCCGCTCGGCATCGGTCGCGTCAAGAGCATCGGTCATGCAAGCGTCTGGTCACCGGCTCCTAACGATGATGCTGACTCTATCTTGACATACAGCTTTCCTTTATACTATCAACACATCTTTAAAACCTGCCATACAGGTTTGCCGCCTGAACTGGAGATCGCGTGAGCACGGCGGTATCCGCAAAACAGTCCGACGCAGGGAGCCTGGTCAGCAATACGATCGGCGAGATCACGCGTCATATTCGCGCGCATGAGCTCGGGCCCGGCGACCGGCTACCCAGCGAGGCCGCCCTTTCGAGGCAATTGAGCGTCTCGCGCACCGTGGTTCGCGAGGCCTTCAGCTCGCTCGCGGCCATGCGGCTTATCGACCTGAGGGCGGGCAGACGGGCTACAGTCGCCGAGCTGGATTATGGCGCCATGTCACTGGTGATCGAGCATGGCGTGCACACCGAGCAGATCACGGTGCAGCAAATCTACGACGTGCGCCGCACGATTGAGACCCGCACCGCCATGCTGGCGGCCTTGCGCAGAACAGCCGACGAAGTGGAAAGGATCAGGACGCACGCGCTCGCCATGCGCGAGAATTTCCAGCGGCCGGAACAGGTCATGGAGCACGATCTCGCCTTTCACCTCGAAATCGCCAAGGCTGCGAAGAATCCGGTTTTCAGCCTCATCGTCGGCGCGTTCGAGCGCGTATCGCGCCAGACCTGGCCGATCGGCTGGCGCAGCCGCCCTTCGGATGCCGAGCAGTTGGAGATGATCCAGATCCATATCGATCTCGCCGAAGCAATCGAGACCGGTGATCCTCAGTCGGCTCGTGACCTGATGGCGAGGCATTTTGACGAGAGCGTCAAGGCCCTGCTGGCGGCCGGCATAGCTTGAGGAGCGGGGCGCAATGAAGATCACGAAACTGGAAACGCTGCGGCTCAAGGAGCGGCCGAATCTTCTCTGGGTCCTGGTTCACACGGACGAAGGCCTCGTCGGACTGGGCGAGACCTTCTTCATGGCTGAAACCGTCGAGACCTATCTGCACGAATACGTCGCGCCGTGCGTGATCGGGCGCGACCCCTTGCAGATCGACCTGCTCGCCGCCGACCTCGTCGGGTATCTCGGTTTCCGATCGACGGGCGCGGAAGTCAGGGGCAACTCCGCTTTCGATATCGCGCTGTGGGATCTGTTCGGAAAGGCGACGGGTCAGCCGATCGCACAACTCCTCGGCGGGTTCACCAGGCACGAGATCAGGACCTACAACACCTGTGCCGGAACCGAATACATCAAGAAGGCCACCGGGCAGACGACGGCCAATTACGGGCTCGATAAGCCCGGCGACGCCTATGATGATCTGAACGGCTTCCTTCACCGCGCCGACGAACTGGCGCATTCGTTATTGGAGGAAGGCATCACGGCCATGAAGATCTGGCCCTTCGACATGGCCGCCGAGAAAACGCGCGGCCAGTATATATCGCAGTCCGACTTGAATTCCGCCCTGGCGCCATTCGAGAAAATCCGCAATGCGGTCGGCGACAAGATGGACATCATGGTTGAATTCCATTCAATGTGGCAGCTGCTGCCGGCCATGCAGATCGCTCGCGAGCTTGCCCCCTACAAGACCTTCTGGCACGAAGATCCGATCAGGATGGACAGCCTGTCCAGCCTGAAACGCTATGCCGAGGCTTCGCTGGCGCCGATATCGGCTTCGGAAACGCTCGGTTCCCGGTGGGCCTTCCGCGACCTTCTCGAAACCGGAGCGGCCGGTGTCATCATGCTTGATATCAGCTGGTGCGGCGGGCTCTCGGAGGCGCGCAAGATCGCTGCCATGGCTGAAGCATGGCACCTGCCGGTCGCGCCACACGACTGCACCGGTCCAGTGGTGCTCGGCGCATCGACCCACCTGTCGCTGAATGCGCCGAACGCGCTTGTCCAGGAGAGTGTCAGGGCCTTTTACAAGACCTGGTACCGCGACCTTGTGACCGCTTTGCCGCAGGTGAAGAACGGCATGATCACCGTGCCTCCCGGACCGGGCCTCGGCATGGAACTGAACCCGGAGATCGATCGCGCCTTCACGGCGCTTCGACGGGTGACCGACGCATCTACTGTCTGAAAATGAACCTGAAGCAGCTTTCTACGGAGGAGGAAAACCATGAAGAAGCTACTTATCTCGGCAGCCCTGGGAGCAGTACTGGCTGGAGGCTCGGCAATCGGCTCACGTGCGCAGGAGCCGATGAACATCGTCTTCACGCATCATTCGTCGGCGTCGAACCCGTTCTGGCAGGCGGTGAAGAAGGGGTTTGACGACGCCTGCGCCAAGATCCAGGCCAATTGCCAGATGGTCTTCACGCAGACCGAAGGCTCGATCGAGCAACAATCGGCCAACATGCAGGCGGCACTCGCGGCAAAACCGGACGCGCTGATCACCTCGATCGTCGACAACAATGCCTTCGACCAGATCATCGCCGACGCCCGCGCCGCCGGCGTCACCGTCATCGCGTCCAACGTCGATGACACCGAGGGTGCAGCCGGCAATGCCCGCCAGGCTTTCATCGGCCAGGGTTTCATTCCCGCTGGCTACGAACTCGGCAAGAAGATGTCCGAGTTCTTCCCCAAGGAAGGCAAGATCAGGGCGCTCGTCGGCGTCTCCGCGCCCGGTCAGAACTGGTCGGAACAGCGCGCAGCCGGCGTCATGAAGTTCCTTGAGGAATACAAGGCCGCGAATGCCGGACGCGAAGTGGTCATTGAACGGCTCGACACCGGCACAGATGGCGCCGTCGTCGCCGATCGTGTTGGCGCCTATCTGTCTGCCCATCCGGACACCACGGTGTATTTCGACACCGGCCTTTGGCACGCCTACGTCGCCCAGGTCCTGATCGATCGCGGCATCGAGCCGGGCAAGGTGCTGATGGGCGGTTTCGACATTGTCTCGGAAGTCCTGCAACAGATGGAGGCGGGTTATATCCAGGTCCAGGTCGACCAGCAGCCCTACATGCAGGGCTTCATGCCGGTGATGGAAGCCTATCTCTCCAAGAACGTCGGTCTGCTGCCGGCAGACATCGACACCGGCAAGGGCATCATCGTCAAGGAAGACGTGCCGAAGCTCAAGGAACTGGCCGCAAAAGGCGTGCGGTAGGCGCGAAGCCGGCGTCCTCTCCTCGTTCTTTGCGTGGAGAGGGCAAGGGGAGGGCCAGGCAGCACGGCCGTGGGTTGGCTCCGTCCCAGACTGCCGCCATCCCCCGTGCCGACGCCACAAGCCAGCGCAAACAATCCCAAGCCGGAGCGAATGATGAAGCGCTTGATGAAGATTTATCTGGAGAAGCCGGAGCTTGCGGCGGTCGTCTTCCTGCTCCTTCTCCTCCTCGTCTTTCAGATCCGCTCTAACGGCGTATTTTTGAACACACAGAACGTGCGCGGAATGCTCGGGCTGCTGCCTGAAATGGGGTTGGTCGCGATCGGCGTGACCCTGCTGATGATATGCGGCGAGTTTGATCTTTCCGTGGGCTCGGTCTTTGCGCTGACCCCGATGACCATGGCGGTGATGCTGGCGGCCGGCGTGCCGTTCGCGCCGGCCTTTGCCGCAGGCCTCGCGATCGCCGCCCTGATCGGCTTCTTCAACGGGTTCATAACGATTCGTTTCGCGATACCAAGTTTCATCACCACGCTTGGCATGCTGTTCATCGCGCGTTCGCTGACGGTGGTAATCTCCGGTGGCTTCCCTCCCGTCATCCCAGCCAACGCCCTGCCCAAATGGCTGTTTACGATCTATGTCGGGCCGGGCGACCTCTTTCGCATGTCGTTCTTCTGGTTTGTCGCCGTGGCAATCCTGGTGACGGTGCTCCTGTCGCGCACGAACTTCGGCAACTGGGTGCGCGCCACCGGCGGCTTTCTGCCCGCCGCGCAATCGATGGGCATCCCGACGGCCCGGGTGAAGGTCGCCTGCTTCATGATCTGTTCGGTGCTCGCCGGCTTTGCCGGCACCATTCAGGTGATGCGCCTCGGCGCGCCGCTGCCCTCGATCGGCGAGGGGCTGGAGTTGCAGGCCGTGTCGGCTGCCGTCATCGGTGGCGCCTCGCTGGCTGGCGGAATCGGCACCATCTTCGGCGGCATCATCGGGGCTGCCCTTATCCGCGTCATCGACAACGGACTGGTACTGAGCCAGGTTGACGCCAACTGGTTCAAGATGGCAATCGGCTTCCTGACTATCTTTGCGGTGGTCATGAATGCCTGGCTTCGAAAGCGGGGCAGGGCAATGAAGGTGGAGACCTGATCATGGCGGCACCCATCATCGCGATCAAGGGACTCCAGAAATGGTATTCCGGCGTCCACGCCTTGAAGAACGTCACATTGGACATTTATCCAGACGAGGCACTGGGCCTCGTCGGTGACAACGGCGCCGGCAAATCGACGTTGATCAACATCCTGTCAGGCACCCAAAAGCCCGATGGCGGCGAGATCAGGATCGACGGTGAACCGGTCCGATTCTCGAACCCGCGCGACGCCATGGATCGCGGCATCGAGACGATCTACCAGTACAATTCCATGGTCCCGACCATGACCATCGCCCGCAACGTTTTCATCGGACGCGAGCCGGTGAAGGGCTCGGTTTTCGGCATCGGCATCCTGGACCAGAAGCGTATGCGTGACGAAAGCGTCAAGGCGATCGCCGACGTCGATCTGCATCTGAGGTCACCCGACGCGCTTGTCGGCGAACTGTCGGGCGGCCAGCGCCAAGGCGTGGCGATCGCCAGGGCCATGCACTTCAAGTCGAAAGTCATGATCCTCGACGAGCCGACCAATCATCTCTCCGTGAAGGAGACGCGAAAGGTGATCGGCTTCGTTCGCGCCCTCAAGGCCCAGAACATCACGAGCGTCTTCATCAGCCACAACATGCATCATGTTTTCGAATGCTGTGACCGGGTCGTGGCCATGGCGCGCGGCGAGATCGTTCTCGACAAGCGGATCGGCGAGACTTCGATCGAGGAAATCCACGAGGTTCTGTGACGTGGAGAAGCGATCACTCGCGAGCCACTCTGCTGGTAGAGGTCAGTCTGCGCTACGGCTTTTCCGCAAGGATCGCCTCAGCGGTTTTCTCGTCGGTGATTAGCACATCGACGACTCCCAGACGCAACACCGCGCGCAGCACCGGAACCTTGTCGAGGCCGCCGGAGGGCAGGATCACGGTGTCGACGTCGCGCAGATGTTCGGGGGCGAGGCCGATGACGCGGCTGTTTAGCGGGTGATCGACGAGTTGTCCGTCGGCGCCGATCCAATGGCCGCAAATATCGCCGACCGCTCCGGCTTCGCGAAGCGATCTGAGATCATCGTCTCCTACCAGTCCGATCCGAAAGATGGTGGCGTCCTTGTGCACCGCGCCCACCGAAACGAAAGCGGCGTCAACGTCGCGGGCATGGGTGAAGGCGTCTTCCAGAATGGACTGGCGCATAAGCAGGTCGCGTGTGGCTTCGGTGTCCGTGAACACCGGTGCCGCGATGTAGAAGCATTCCGCGTCAAAAAGCGCGGCGAGCCGCGAGGCGATTTCATAGATGTTGATCGCCGATCCACGCGTGAGCCCGCCAAGCAGGGAAACGACCGACATCCCTTTGACGGGGCGCACGGTCACTGACCGCAGGCTGAGCTGGAGCGTCCGTCCCCATCCCACGCCCACCGATATCCCGTCACGGATTCTATGCGACAGGGCTTCACCGGCAGCAGCTGCAATGACCTGTGGCACCAGGGCAGGATCGGGCGGTGTCGGAACCACGATTGGGTCGGAGACACCATAGGCGTCCCGAAGCCGGTGCTCCAGCTCGATGCAGTTCGCCACCTTGGAATTGATGCGAATCTGAACGATCCCCCGCTGGCGGGCATGCGCCAGCATCCGGTTGACGCGAAGGCGTGTCAGGCCAAGAGACTTGGCGATTTGCGCTTGCGTCAGGTCACCGACATAAGCAAGCCAGGCGGCGCGCACGAGCAGCCCTTCCTCGCGATCGGCCGTGACGGAACTCGTTACGGCTTGACGGCCGTCGCGTTTCTTTCGTGCGGGTTTGTCCATCAGATCATCCTGTCCACTCCGCGGCAGCGGGTCCAGAGCGGGCTCGGCCGGGCCATGTGCCCGTCGATACGAGGCATCAATTGAGTTTCCCCGGCTCCGCTAGCCTCGATGGTAGCGGTCGAAGGACAAAACCAGCGGAGCATCATGGCAAATTGCGTCGATGATAGCAGTCGTCAGCGGCAGGCGATCGTGGGGAAGTACACCCCCGGCCATCATATTCTTCAAAGTCGGACCAAGGTCCAGCGCCAGTTGCGCGCCCTCGACCGTGTCCGAACTCATATGTTCGCGCTTGGCCACGGAATAGGGCAGGCCGCGGCCGAGCAGGCGCCCCATGCGACCGTTACGGCCCGCCTGGCAGGTCACATAAAGATCGCCGGAGCCGGCCAGCCCCAGCACTGTTTCGACCTTTCCACCCAGAGCTTCGACCAGAATCGCCATCTCGGCGAGGGACTGCGAGAAAAGCGACGAGGCTAGGTTGTGCATCAGCGCGCCATTGGGCGCCTTGCCGTCGCGCTCGAGCAGCCCGACGGGAGCCCCAACGGCGAGTGTGTAGAAATTCTTGAAAGCGGCGCAGATCTCGACGCCGACGAGATCGGATGACGATCGCGCATGATAGAAGGGCGCGCGCAGAATGCGAGACGCCGCGGCCACCTGGTCGGGATCATGCCCGGCCACGATCACAGAGGTGTCGCGCTGTGCGGCCAGTTCGCCGGCAATGCACGGTCCGCCGACGGCCATAACAGGGACAGGCAAGCCAGTGCGTTGCTTGATCTCGCGGGCAAGCAGATGTGGCAGGATTTCGATGCCTTCGTCGCTCGCTGCAAGCCCTTTCGTAATCATCAGTATAGGCACGGGCGACTTGATGCTTTCCGCAATGCGGTCGATCGCCCAAGGAATGCCGGCCGACGAAACACCGATTACAAGCAGATCGGGTCCATCGTTCATCGCCGCCCCGAATTCGGTCCAGGAACAGGCGGTCACCGCGTCAGGCAGAGTGATGTTGAGGCGTGGATGACGACCTGTATCGGCCACAGAGCCGACGATCTCCTCGTCGAGATGGGTGCCGACAAGAGTGATGCGGTTACCGGCATGAGCGGCCGGAAGCGTCATGGCAGAGCCCATGACGCCGGCGCCGAGGATGATGATCCGCGCCATTCAGCTTCTTCCCTTGTCCAGCCGCTCGCCGCTGCCTTGGTCGAACAGGTGGATTCGCTCAGGCGTCGGCTTCAGATGGATCACAGCTCCAGGAGAGGGCTCCATGCGGTCATGTAGCACCGAGCAGATCGCGGTGTTGCCCATGCTGGCAAAGATGTGGATTTCGGGGCCGGTCGGCTCGACAACCGTAATCCTTGCTGGGATCCCGCGCCCGTCTGCCACTGGTCGAAGATGTTCGGGGCGAATGCCGTAGATCACCTTTTGGCCGGGCCGGACCGCAGCTCCTGGCGGAAGCGGGAGGGACAGCTCGTCGTCGGTCCGCACCACCCAGGCGTCGCGCTCGGAAGCCACCTCGCCATGGAACATGTTCATTGCGGGCGAGCCGATGAAAGAGGCGACGAAGAGGTTTGCCGGGCGATCATAGACATCGAGCGGGCGCCCGATCTGCTCGATATGGCCGTCGCGCATGATGACGATGACATCGGCCATGGTCATGGCCTCGATCTGGTCATGCGTGACATAGACGGTGGTGGTCTTCAGCCGCTGGTGCAGCTCTTTGATTTCGGTGCGCATTTGCACGCGCAGCTTGGCGTCGAGATTGGACAGCGGCTCGTCGAACAGGAACACAGTTGGGTCCCGTACGATGGCGCGGCCCATGGCGACGCGTTGCCGTTGGCCGCCCGAAAGCTGGCGGGGGTACCGTTCCAGGTAGGGGGTCAGATTGAGGATCGAGGCCGCCCATCCGACCTTCTGTTTGATTTCTTCGGTTGGGCGCTTCTTCAACTGCATGGAAAAGGCCATGTTGTCAAAGACGGTCATGTGCGCATAAAGCGCGTAATTCTGGAAGACCATCGCGATGTTGCGGTCTTTGGGATGTAGTGTGTTGACGACCCTGTCGCCTATGGCGATCTCACCGGATGTGATGGGCTCGAGACCGGCTATCATGCGCAACAGCGTGGACTTGCCGCAGCCGGACGGTCCCAACAGAACGACGAACTGGCCATCCTCGATCGAGAGATCGAGCCCATCGATAATCGAGAGGGCGCCATAGTCCTTCTTTATGTTGCTGATGGTGACAGACGCCATTAATTGCTACCCTTCGATTGCCCTTGCCTGTGGATTCCACTTTCGCCATACGAGCCACTGGCGATCGGATGCGCTCTCACCATTCGCACTCCAGAAACGCTTCCAGGAGTCCTGCATCGGCGGCCAGATTGACAAAGGACCATCGGCCGCGGATTTCCCGCGAATAACGGATGGCGTCGTGCCAAAGGGCGCGCGGCAGGCCCAGTTCCGCGCCGGTGACCGGCCCTCCGGCAGCCTTGAGGGCTGCCTCCATGCGGGCGACCGGCATTGCCATCGGCCGAACCTCCTGGCGCAGCGCCGGCCAGATTTCCGCAAGCCTGCGGTTGAAGCTTTCAGTCTGGCTCGCGTCGAGTGCCGTCTTCCTCATCTCGGCAATGCAAAGTGGTCCAAGCTGCGCGCCATAGCGGGCCAGCATCGCCGCCTCGTCGATGACGGTAGGCTTTGCCTGCGGCGGCTCTTCCATATCCAGCAGCCGTGCTTGCAGTCGCGCCATGACCAGCGAGGCAACCCCGACCTGCTGGCCGTGCGTGGTGCCGGGATGATGGTCTTGCGCGAACATGTCGACCCAATGGGAAATCTGGTGCTCTCCCATCGACCCGGGATGGGAAACGCCGGCGAAGCACACACCCATCGAGCACAGCGTCAGGACGCGCTGGAGATGCCCGACAGCGGTGACGTCATGCCTGGCAAGGCCAGGCGCATGGGCCAGCATCGGCTCCTCGTCGCCCGCCTGCAGCAGGTACGGCACGGCAGAATAGTAAGTGTCGAACAGCCGATGTGAAGCCCACCAGTCGATCTGGGCCGTGGAGCGGCAGAGGCTGTCGCCAAGCCCGGCGGCGCTGAGCCAGGAGGGTGCTGCGGCCGACACGCCAAGGTCCAGGAAGATGCCCCGCGGCGCATGCGAGGGCAGCGAGATCTTGAGCCCGGAGGCCAAGGTCACCGACGCTGTCGAAGCGCCATAGCCATTCATCGAGGCTGCCGTGCCGAAGACGGCATAGGGCCGCTCGTCGAGGAAGGTTGCATGCTTGCAGCTGTCGTTGAGGACGCCCGACCCGACGGCCACGACCCCGTCGGCGTGACGCGTCTTCTCCCTGACCATCTGGATCGTTGCCTCATCGCAGTCGAGGCCGTCAGGCAGCACGATTTCGTCGATGTCGGCGATGGCACGCAGCGCCCTCGCGACGCGCCTGCCCGTTACATCGACGGTGTTGACATCGGACACAACCGCGATGCGGCCGCCTAGCTTCAGCGGCGCAACGAGATCCGCCTCGCGGCCCTCCGTCGTCTCCAGCAATTCGATCGTCTGGAACGGCAGGACCGCGGCCGCGCCTGTCTTGGGATCTTTCCAGCGTCCTGCGACGACGTCCTCGATCAACGCGTTCCAGTTGGTCGTTTCAGCCATGATCAGCCTCCATGAAGGCCGCGAGGCGCTGGTTCCAGGCTGAAAGCGTTGGCCAAAGATCGGCATGGATCGCAAGAAGCTCGGCGTAGCGCGCGGCACGTTTCGTGTCCGGTTCGAAGGTTTTGGCCGGCTCGCTGGCCATTGCGAGCGACGCTTCGGCGATGGTGGAAAACCAGCCCACCCCCTTTGCCGCCGCCATCGCCGCGCCAAGCGAGGAGGCTTCGACGGTCGTCGAACGTTTTACGGGACGATCGAGCGCATCCGCCAGAATCTGCATCCACAGGTCGGACTTCGCTCCTCCGCCGATGGCTATGAACTGGTCGACGGTCTGGGCGGCAGCCGCAGCGGCCCGCTGACTTGTCGCGGCCTGATGCAGCGCTATGCCTTCCAGCACGGCGCGATAGATGTCGCCGCGGCGGCTCGAGCCGGAAAGCCCGGCAATCACACCACGGGCCGCACTGTCCCAGTGCGGGTCCATGACGCCCTGCCAGTAGGGCAGGAGCATTATGCCGCCTGCGCCGATCCGGCTGGCAGCGGCTTCGGCCTCGAGCGCCTCCAGGATCTCGCTTGCGCCATGCAGATCGACGCCAAGCATTTCGCGCGCCATCCAGTCGACAAGAAAAGTGCCGGCGCGAAGGCATGTCTCGTAGATATAGCCGTCATCGGCGACCGCCGTCTCGGTGCGGAAGGCCAGGTCGTGGACGTAGTCCGTGCCGAAGCTGCCAGAGACGACCGCCGTGCCGAGGTTGATGTATGCGCATCGCGGCTGCAACACACCCGCGCCCGTGCCGGCGCATTGACCATCGCCGCCGCCGGCGACGATCGGCGTGCCCTCGCGCAGGCCGGTCGAAATGGCCGCTTCCGAAGTCAGTTGACCCAGAACGGTGCCGGGCCGCGCCAGATCCGGCATCATGCGCCGGGGGACGCCTGCCGCGTTCAGTATATCGTTCGACCAGTCCATAGCTCGCATGTCGAGTATGCCCATCGGGTCGGCGGATGCAGTGGACGTCACCCACCGACCGCTCAAGCGAAACACCAGATAGCCGTGGACTTCGGCCATTCGCTCCACGCGGGCAAAAATCTCGGGCTGTTCCTCGCGAAACCAGATCATGCGGTAAAGGCAAGGAATGACGTCCAGCGGCTTGCCGGATATTGCGTGGACGCGTGCCGCGCCGAAACTCTCGCCGAAGCGCCGTGCTTTCCCCCGGGCGCGCTCATCGAGCCAAAGCGTTGCGGGCCCGACCGCCTGGCCCTGCTCGTCGAAAAGGCCGAAGCTCTCGCGTTGGTTGGCAATCGCAAGGGCGGCAATGCGTGCCGGCGAAACCGTTGCCGCGACAGCACGAAGCGCCGTGACCGTCGAGGCCCACCATTCGGCCGGATCCTGCTCGAAATAGCCCGAACGCGGGTTGGACATTGCAAGCGGTGCACGACCTTCAGCCACGGCCAGACCATTGCGGTCCCAGGCGATCGCCTTGGTTGCCGAGGTCGAGGAATCAATGCCGATGACGAGATCCGGAACCATTGCCGCCACATTGCCAAACGGCGAGGGCGGCCGAAGCCGCCTTCGCCCAAATCACCGACCAGCCGCTAAAGACCGGCGTCCTTGACCTTGCCGTCTACAATGCCGGCAATGGCATCCAGGCATGCCTTGGCGTCGCCGCCATAGTCTTGGCCCGTAAGCAACTTGCCGAGTTCAACCGGAATGTCGTTGTTCGACAGATCCGCCCAGATCGGCATGTCCGGCTCAGATCCCATCTGGTTGTCGATCGTGTATTTGATCGCGTCGAAATGGCGTGTCGTTCCGGGCCCGACAACGGCCTTCGCCTTGACCCGAGGATCGGTAAAAGAGGAATTGCGCATCGGCGAGGCGCCGCCGCCGAGCGTCGATACCCGCGCCATCACATCCTTCGAGCAGACCCACTGCATGAACAGCCATGCTGCTTCCTTGTTCTTGGAATATTGCGACAGCGAAATCGTCGAGCCACCCTGGTGGCCGACGGCCGGGATTTCGTTGAAGCCGCAATCGGCGGCGGCGCGACGGCCAGGAACTTCCTTGGGCGCGGGCAGGGCCTCGAACAGGCCCTTGACCTTGGAATCATTGGCGTCGAAGCCGGGGAAATCCTCGCCCCAGGTGATTGCCATGGCGGCCTGACCCTGTGTCAGCGCCTGTCCCTGGCCGTCCCAGGTCCAAGTCGTCGCGGAAGGCGGCGAGTTCTTGACCAGCTCCTGATAGAATTTGAGCCCGGCCACGCCGCGCTCGTCATTGCCGACAAACTTCTTGTCTTTGTTGAAGATGGAACCGCCATGGCCCCACAATGCGAAGGTCCAGTCGCATTCCAGCGAATAGTGGCCGGACTTCGCCTGGCACGCGGTGCCGAAGATGCCGTTGCTTTTTTCTGCCTCTGTGAGCGCCTGCACGGCCTTGAGGTAGGCGTCGAGGTCTGTCGGCAGCGCAATGTTATGTTTGTCGAAAAGATCCTTGCGGTACATCAGGATGAAGATCGGAATATCGAATGGAATTCCGCACTGTTTGCCGTTGTACATGGCAATGCCGTCGACCAGCGGCTTTGAGAAATCGTCCCAGTCGAAATTGGGCATGGCCAGTTCTTTGTTCTGGTCATAATACTCGCGCGGATCGACGACATCCTGGGCAAATGTCGCCATCCAGGACTGGTCGAGATAATAGACGTCATAGGTGCCAAGCTGGCCCTGTACGTCTTGCGTCGCCTTGGCGAGAACCTGCTCCAGCGGCACGATCTCGACTTCCACCTCAATGCCGGTTGCCTTGGTGAATTCACCCGCGACAAGCTGGTTGGCCACGATCGTTGGCGGCGTCGCTTCCGAAGTGTAGCGGATTTTGGTGCCGGCATATGGCTTGCCGACATCGCCCAGCCACTTCAGCATATCGGCGTCCTGGGCGCGGGCTTCCTCAACCCCGAGCCCCAGCATCCCCCGATTGGTGCGGCCGCCACCTAGCATGGCCGACCCGAAGGCGGAAAAGCCGACACCGGCGAGCGCCATCTTCCTCATGAAGTCGCGTTTGGTTATTCGGCGCGCCGTAAAATCGTTGCAGGTATCGGTGACGAATGTCTTCTTGTCGTGTTCACTGAAGCTCATGATCGTTCCTCCATTGCGTTTTTGTCGTCGTTCTTCTCGTCTGCGCCTCACTCCTTCAGGGATCCGAGGGTGAGGCCGCGGACCAGATGCCGTTGAACCAGCAGGATAAAGATGAAGCTGGGTATGATCGCGGACGTGCCGAGCGCTGTGATGTAGCCCCACTCGGTCGCGGTCGAGGTGACAAAGGTCGAGATCTTCACCGGCACGGTGCGGATCGACGTTGTCAGGAACAGTGAGAGCAGGAACTCGGTCCACGAAAAGATGAAACATAGCACGGCCGTCGCGGCGATGCCGCCCTTGACCATGGGAAGGACCACACGTCGGAACGTCTGCCAGCGCGTCGCGCCGTCAATCAGCGCCGCCTCATCAACCTCGCGCGGAACATCGTCGAAGAACGACTTCAAAAGCAAAACCGCCAGCGGCAGGTTGATCAAGCTGTGAACGAGGATGAGCCCCGTATAGGTATCGCGCAAGCCGAGATCGCGGAACATGAAAACGATCGGAATGACGATCGCGATTGGCGGCATGAAGCGCTGCGAGAGGATCCAGAACAGGAAGGCCTGCTGGCCGCTGAACTGCATTCGCGACAGGCAATAGGCGGCCAGAGTGGCCAGCAGCAGCGTCAGCGCCGTCGATCCGACGGCTATGGTGGCGCTGTCGAGCAACGACTGGCGGGAATCGTAGGAGCTGGCGCCACCCTTGATGACCCCGGCCGCCTCGCCGCCCTGTTCCATGCCGATGTCGACGCGCGAGACGCCAAGCAGCGTCACACGGTAATTGTCCGGCGTCGGCGTGAAACCGACGTAGACCGGTCCGCTGCGATCGAAGATCGCCGAATAGGGTTTGATGGACGACAGCGCCCACCACGCGATCGGGAACATGAAGATCGCCACCACCAGGACGGCGAGCACGTCACGAGCGATGGTTTGGGCGCGCGACGACTCCATCAGAACCTCACCTTGAACAGCCTGACGAACAGGTTCGACACGACGATCAAGACGACGAGCACGATCAGCGACAGGGTCGCGGCATAGGGAAAGTCTCCGGTGAAGTAGATGCGGCCAGCGTAGAATGAAAGCGTCTCGGTGGCCGTGCCTGGCCCGCCGGCGGTGATGATGTAGACATAGTCGTAGATGCGAAAGAGATCGACGCCGCGGATCAGCACCGCGACCGCTATCACCTTGCGCAGCATCGGCAATGTGAGCCGCAAGAACGTCTGGATGCCGTTGGCGCCGTCGATCGCCGCGGCTTCGAAAGGTTCCTTCGGCAGCGCCCTGAGCCCTGCAAGGATGATGAGCACCATGAACGGCGTCCATTGCCATATGTCCGCCAGCAGGATCGCCGCCAATGCGGTTCCCGGCTGCGTCAGGATCGGCTGTGCCGGCGAGATCAGGTCGAGGGCATAGAGGTAGAACGACAGGACGCCGAAAGAGCCGTCCTGCATCAGCAGGAACATCATTCCGGTCACCGCAGGCGGTACCACCAGCGGCAGTGTCATCAGCGCCCGCAGCACGCCGTAACCTTTGCGATCGGTGTCAAGCAGAAGCGCGATGAGGATGCCGAGCGCAAGCTGAACCGCAAGCGCGACGAAGGTGTAGATCAGCGTGGTTTCCAGCGAATGCCACATACGTGCATCCGAGAAGGCGCGCGTCCATTGGTGGAGCCCGGCGAAGTCAAGCTGCCGGGAGACGACATTGCGTTTGTGAAAGGATAGCCAGACTGAATAGGCGAGGGGATAGATGCCGAAAACGAGAAGCATCACCGTGATCGGCGCGAGCCAGGGGAAAGGATGCTCGGCCGTCATGAACCAGGGCAGGGCCCACCTGGAAGTCGGCCGCGTGAGGATAGCGCTGCTCACGTGCAAATCTCCGCTCGGTCACAGAGATGCATCGGCCTTCTCCCTATCGGCCAGATTGTGCCAACTTGAACTTTTGTAAGTTTGTTGTGCCTTTTGTTAAGAACGTGTCGGACGGCCGCCGATTTGTCAAGTGTCGGGTCCGTAGGTCCGTCAGCGCTCAAGGGATTTGCTCGTGGTGGATGCCGTCATCGCCGGGTATGGAGTTGTTTTTGGACGGAACGCCGCCGGCAAATGCCGTGTGCCAGCACCAAAAGCGCTCAGGCCGCCGCCAATTTGGCAGCCCAAGAAGCTACGCAACGCATCGAGGAGATCGGGAGGACCGTCCGGGGGCTTCGTTGGAACTCGTTAATCCGGCAATCGGATCTGAAGCTTCACATCCGCCGGCCGGGCTTCGACTGCGCGGTCGAAGGCAGTGATGGAATCTTCGAAGGGGAAGATCGCCGAAATGAGTGGCTTTAGGTCGACCCGGCCCGACCCCATCAGCGCAATTGCCCGCTCATATTGGTGGGCATATCGGAACACAGTCTCGATGCGGACTTCCTTGGTCGAGGCCGTGGCAATGTCGAACGCCACAGCCGCCACCGGCAGGCCGACCACCACTACCGCGCCACCGGGCCGGGGCAGATCGAGCAGGGTCTCCCATGCCTTGGACGAGCCCGAGCATTCAAAGACAACGTCGGCACCCCAGCCATCGGTCAGGCGATTTACCTCCGCCGCCAGGTTCTTGTCGCGGACGTTGACCGGGATCACGCCTTGATAGCCGCCGGCAATGTCGAGCTTGGGTTGGGCGAGATCTGCGACAATGGCGCGGGCGCAGCCGCCGGCGAGTGCCGCGATCGCAACCATCGTGCCGATCGGCCCGGCGCCAATCACCACCGCCGTGTCGCCCGGCGCGATCCTTGCTTTGGCCGCCGCCTGCATGCCGACCGCGAAAGGCTCCACCATGGCGCCTTCGGCAAAGCTGACATTGTCGGGCAGTTTGAATGTGTAGTTGGCGGGGTGGACGACATAGGGTGTCAGCACGCCGTGGATCGGCGGCGTTGCCCAGAATCTGACAGCCGGGTCAATGTTGTAGAGGCCGAGCCGGCTCGCCCGCGAATTGGGATCGGGGATACCCGGCTCCATGCAGACGCGGTCGCCGACCTTTAGATGCTCGACGCCTTCCCCTGTTTCGACGACGGTGCCGGCGGCTTCGTGACCCAAGACCATCGGCGCTTCGACCACGAACGGGCCGATGCGGCCATGTGTGTAGTAATGCACGTCAGAGCCGCAGACGCCCACCGTATGGATCTTGATGCGAACTTCGCCCGGGCCTACGATCTGTGGCAGATCGATGTCACGCAGCTTGAGTTCGTGCTGGCGTTCAAGGACAAGGGCACGCACGTTCGTCATCGACGTAATCTCCTCTAAAGCCGACTGTCCGAGGCCTCCTCGACCTTACTTGCATTCGGCACGTTCATCATAGCCGCTCATTCACGGCTTCAAAATCCAGTTCGGAAACAGGTGTTGCCTGATTCCGACTATCCGTACCAAGTTCCCGGCCAACGGAGTTTGAAGGCCGACCATGCCGGCGCCGAATTAGCGTTTGGATCATCCGGGGTGCTCTGAGGTATCCAGTGATGGGTTGGGCAACAGGACAGGAAACCAGTGTTTAGAGGGCGACGTGCACGCTCGGTGCACACAAAGTTCTCCCATCTTTCGGTTCCGTTTTCGCGAAGAGGCGAACAGGGCATGCTGTGACGCGATGTTTGAGAGATTGTCGCCCGGCTTCGGCCGCTCGAGCGACAGGGCACGTGACAGGACGCCGAAGCACCACGACAGAGGGTCCTTTACTTGGTGTGCGAGATGCTTCTGAGGACCTCGGCATAGGACAGGGTGGCCGAAACCGTCGCGGTCCGCCGGCGAAGGCTCCGCGTTAGGCGATGTAGGTGCTGCGTCGATCATGGCTCCACCAGTTGCTGGATTGCGTGCATCGGTAGGACCAGCCGGAGGGAATCCGGCAGCCGCACGAAGCCGTTTCCCTCCTAGAAGGCAGCGGCGCGCTCGCTGATGGCATCCACCACCAGCATCGAGGAACCGACTGGGCCGCGCTCGCATAGGCGCGCCGCACGGCGTCGGCGAGAAGCATCGCACCCAGGCGTTCGCCCTGACGGGCTTCCGAGACCGCCAGCCGTCCGACCAGTGTGGCGCTGACCAGCGGATAGCGCGGCATGTGCTTGCGCGCGGCGGCCGGCACGTCGCCCTGTGCAACGCCGGTTGCGCAAAGCGTATAATAGCCCAGCGCGACATCCGGTTTGTCAGACTCCACTAGAATGAAGACCCCATTCGCCTTGTGCCGCACATCTTGCCTTGCCTGGGTCCGGAGATGACGGTCGAGTCTGTCGACGCCGCAGGCAAAGCCGTCCCGGTCGTGACGCGACGCGAGCGCCTCGATCTTCAAATCTGGCCGAGACGCCGCCATGCTCAGGAAGCGATCCGGCGCTTGTGCCCGGCCAAGGCGCGGACCAGCCGCTCACTCGGCTGTGGCGGATTGACCAGCGCGTCGAAGAATGCCGCGCGGTCGCGATCGGACAGCACCAACGTCTCATGCTCGGCGATCGTCCGGCGCGCAGGGTCGGTGAGCGCAGTGACGCAGAAGTCGCTGACTTTGCGTCGTGACAGATGCGCTGCGCGCTCGATAAGATCCTTAGTCTCTTCATCTAGCCGGAATCCGAGGCGTTCGACGCGGTTGGGCATCTCTCTTTCGATCTTGGGCTGTTTGCGCGGCATTGGGGTCACTCCTGCCATGGTCTGCGTTTCGCAAACAATGTACGTCACATAGACGAACAAATTAACTTCCGATTTCTGCCCGTCATCCACGGGCTGGTGGTCGAACATCAGCTTCGCCCGCTGCTCGGCTTCTACTCGGCGCTGACGGTGCCGAGCGCCGTCTATAGCAATGACGGTGATTTTTCCGATGGCAAGCTTGTGGACCCGTTGTTGCTGGCGCGGGCCGCGCAGGCGGTGGACCAGTTCGCCGCCCTGCTTTCAGCACGGCAGCCGAAGAGCCAACCGGTCAGGCTGGCCTCGGCTGACGCATAGGGTTGCCCAGGCGAGTGTCGGATAGTTGTCGGCACGTAAAGTCTTGTAGGTCGCGTTGAGTTCGGGGCTTTGTCGTGACAGTCGCCAAACGAAAGATGATTGATCCCCTCGCAAGAGATCAGAACACCAGTAGAGCCAGCGCCGTTCCTCTATCGGCGGCAGTTCGAACAGACTCGCACCATTGTCTTGGCCTCGAGGACCTCCTGCCAGATTGCAGCCCGCCACCCCCTCGATGCTCCGGCAGGCAGGCTCTTTGACAGCCTGCTTCTTCTGTCTTTGTTGTGGTTTACGCTCGGCCAGCAAGAATGTTCAATGCGTAACGTGTGTGTCGTCGTTCGCCGGTTCTTATCAGTGCACCCTTCGCAACGAGGTCCTGCAAATCTCTTGTCGCTGTCGCGCGGGATGCCTGAGTGATGGCGATGTAGTTCTCGGCACTGAGACCGCCCTTGAAACCATCTATACCTTCGCGGAACATCCGGGTGATGACCTTTTCCTGGCGCTCATTGAAGTGACCGCGGTAGCGTTCGTAAAACTTGGCCTCGGCGATCGAGAATTCGACACGGGCAAGCGTTACGCGTTGCGCTTCAAGGATCGTGTTAGCGAAGTAGAGCAGCCAATCCGTAATCGCGTTGCTCTTGTTGCTGGCCTCCAGATTGTCGTAGTAGGCCTTGCGGTGGCGTTCAATCGTGTACGCCAAAGCGATGAGACTGGGCTCACCCAGGCTTTGCGCCAACGCCTTTTCGCAGAGGGCACGCCCTATGCGCCCGTTGCCATCCTCGAACGGGTGAATGCTCTCGAAATAAAGGTGCGCGATTCCGGCACGCGTCAGCGCCGGAATCGGTATTTTGCCTTTGGGCGCGGTTTCGTTGAACCAAGCCGCGAAGGCGTCCATTTCGGTCTTCACCCGGGCCGACGGCGGCGCTTCGAAATGCACTTTGGGCTTATCCAGCCGATTGGAAACGATTTGCATGGCATCGGCATGCTGGCGGTAGCTGCCGATGCTCTCGATACGCCCCTCACCCGACATCACCATCTTGTGCCAGGCGTAGAGGGTGCGGTGCGAGAGTGCGTCGGCAAAATGCAAGTAGACATCGGCCATCATTTCAGCGATGCCGCGCTCGGCCGGCGGAATGTGCCTGGTTTCGCTTCCCAGGCCAAGTTGCTGGCGTAAGGATGATTGCAAACTCTCGCGGTTGAGGTATTCCCCTTCAATCGCGGATGTCTTCAAGGCCTCTTCGCTGATAAGGTCGATGCGGATTTGATCGCGATCGTCGGCACCGACATGACGAAAGACGCCCAGGAACTCGCCCGATCGCAACCGGAACTCGCTTTCCAGCGGTTCCGATACCTTCTTATCGTAGGTAAAATGCGGCCAGTCAGCCTGCTCCCAATTCCATACCATGAGTTATAGAGCACCTTTCTATAACTCATGATGCCCCGAAAGGTGAGCTATAGCAATCCTCGCTATGCCTCAGAGTCCTGTCGGATACGTCAACAATTGGCAAACGTGTCCGGGTTCGAGTCGTAGACCGCCATATCGCAAGACCCACTAGAGGAGGCGTTCTTTTGCTATCGTCGGCAAGCGGCCTGACAACAATTCGAGATCGAGCACCACGAGCTTGAAATTGCGAGTCAGGACAATGATGGACTGGAAAGATATATAAATAAAATCAGCTAGTTACGAGATATTGTAAGTTCTGCTTCTCTTCTTTTTTCGTTCCCACGACAGAGCCGCCGACAGCTCCTTTCGGACGGTCTTCCGCCGACGATATTGACCGTTCCAATGCGGGTGTTCGCCGGGATATTCCGTAGACCCCATTGTCCGTCGAGGCATATAGTTTGCCCTGGGTTCCTGGAAGCTTTTCGAACTTTCTGGGTTGCGCCTCAGCCCGAATTGCGTGTGCTTATGGGACAGATTGGGAAATTAGCTTCGGTTTCAGGAAAAATTTGAGGACGCATCGACTTTCTGGCGCGACCTCTGGTCGTGCACGTCAGCACGAAACCTTCTGGTTTTTAGTGCTGAACGGCTGCTTCGCGCCGCACGCCCGCCATTGAGGTCTCCCCCCAACGGCTGGGTAGCGCCATCCGGGACTTCAGTCTTGGTACCGCCAATAGGCTGAATTGCGCGGTTGCTAATATGCCCATAGTTTAGGCAGCCAAAAACCAAACCCGCAGTGATCGGTGCGCCCTCGCATCCCCAAGATAGCCCCAAGCCGCACCGACCATCCGGCGTATCAGGTCGGTTCGCACTTTAGCGAATGATCCAGTCGATAGGCTTGTTTGCGTTGGAAGGTCAGTCGTAAGTGCTCTACAAGCAGGCGGCTTCGATATGCCGAAAGAGATCGGCGACAAGGTTCGGGTCGAGGAGATCACGCGGAAGAAGCGAGGCGCGAGGCATGACGGAAGGCGCGGGGCTTCCTTCTTATTGATGATGCTGTGTTTCGGCTAGCAGTGGTATAGTGGTCTCGGCCATTTCAGTGCGAAAATTGGGGAAGCAAGGTTCGGGTGCCACGGGAGGGTGTGCCATGCGAGAATTGCCCTTCGACATCGATGCAGATGCCGTAATTGAAGTGGGCCGATATCTGGATGATCACGCGAAGACCACCGCAGTTTCGATATCTGAAGCGCTCCGTGTAATCAGGCGTCGCGTCAACAAATCGCGCGTCGGCGACAGCGGTTTGGAGGAACTGATTGTCGAAAGCGCCGCAGCCAGAAAGCTTGCCCTCTTGTTGGACAACCACAATTAAAGGTGGGTGAAAGGCAATCGGCCGGATATATCTTTCAGCCGACGGAACGTTTGCACCCGCCCGCCGTTACTCCCATGGTCCCCGCATAGGGATCATAAAGGGCCTTGCCCCTCTTGGCCCTAGTTTGAGTCCGCTGTCTCCCGGATGTGTCCAACTGCGCAACGTTCGCGCTTTGGAGCCGTCGACAGCGGACCCGACGCATTTCAATGATCCTCTAGAAATCAGCTAGTCGTTGTGTTTTCGCGGACGGCTGGTCTGCCTCTGCGGTCCGATCCTGGCAAGATATTGTCGCCTACAAGACGGTCTTCGGACGATAGTTTGGGCGGTATGAAAGGACCGGTTGCGCCGATCTCGCCTAGCCAATCTTCATAGCCATCGTTCATCTTGGCTTTCAGAGTGTCAGGCTCAATTACCCCGGATTGGAACAGGCTCATAAGCCGCCGCCCGAAGTGTTCCCTTGCCGGGTGCCATTCGGGGATTCCAGCTTCGTCGCAGTAGCCTTTCAGTACGGCAGCGAGCATGGAAAGCTGCTTGGAATCGAGGGGAGCGTCGTCGTGTGGCATTTTGCTTTTCCCTTGTGGGGCGAAAGCATGATCGACTCTTCCAAGCGCTAGGCGCCCGTTCAAATTGGCCAGCGACTTTCCTTCAGTACGCTTTAGTCAGGGATTAGCGAGTCAAATCCGCGCGTCTTTCATTTCCTCAGCCTCACCCCCGCGCCACCGCCATTCTCAGGGAGGAACTTGACACCGGCCGATTCGAGGGCGCGCTGGATTGCGTCCAAGTTTTTTTCCCCGGCACCCTCTGCCCCTTTTCAAAAGCCTCTGCCCCTTTTCAAAAGAGAGACGGTATTGAGATATCTTGGCGGCCTCAGCAAGGGCGGCTTTGTCTAGTTCCTCAAGCCCACGGGCGGCTCTGCATTGTGCTGGCGTAATTGTCATGAAGCCCAACGTTTTGCATTAAGTTTGACAGCAAGGCGCCCGGCGAAGCTATGCCCGCTGCCGAGGTAATGCCCATCGTCGGAAGGTTTTCAGGCCGCGTATTGTAGCCCTATGGCATGCCAAAGGGCATGGATCCGCGCGAATGGCGCCAGTCTGTCCAGAAGCCAGACCTGAGCGCCGGTGTGGTCGCCGTACGCTACTCGGGTGTCCTAGCACCGAATGGTTTGCCATCGGCCCCAATAGGCGTCGTTGAAAGCTTCTACAACGCGATCGATTGGCCGTCCTGAAGCTTTTCCTGTCTCGCGCCACCAGCCGAAGTGCGGGCGCTGGCGAAAAATGCGCTCAGGGACAAGCTTGATCGATCCATTCATCTAGGCGGCAGTCCTTCTCTTGATTCAAGGCTGCTATTATCTGCGGCGTCAGCCTTGTCCATGCTCATGTGGGGTTAGTTCGTTGCTTCTAGGATTCCATCATATTGCAATCATCTGCAGTGACTACGAGCTGTCGAAGGAGTTCTATAGCAAACTCGATTTCGTCATCGTCGACGAAAATTGGCGCGCCGAAAAGCAATCTTGGAAGTGCGACTTGCGGCATGGTCCTGTCCAGATCGAATTGTTCAGTTTTCCCATGCCACCAAGCCGGCCGACCAGGCCTGAGGCATGCGGACTACGGCACGTAGCATTCTCGGTGGACTCAGTAGAGGCGACAGCCCGGTTGCTTCGGGCACGAGGCGTCGAAGTTGAGCCTATCCGCATAGACCCTCACACAGGACGTTCGTTTACTTTCGTGGCAGACCCCGACGGTCTCCCCATTGAGTTCTACGAGGATCGAGTTTGACAGTCGGAGATCGCGACGAGAAGGGTGCGGAGCTGGCGGCATCCGGCTGACGGTCGGAAAAGCGAAGTCGCGCCAGTTGTGCGCACCTCGTTAGATGGTTTCAAGCCGGCTGAACCGAACCGGGATGAGTTTCCGAGTCTTGAGTTGCCCAGCAGCATCCTTGTCGATGATAGTCAGAAACTGTACTTCATCAGACGCCAAAGGCAGAACAAGGCGTCCCCCTGGCTTGAGCTGATTCAGCAAAGCCGGCGGTGTCCGCGCAGCCGCCACGCTAACCAGGATTTTGTCGAATGGGGCGTGCTCGGGCCAGCCGCGAGACCCGTCTCCGACACGAATGGCGACATTCGAGAAGCCAAGGCCCTGCAGCAGAGCCTCGGCATGGCTTGCAAATTCCTCGATGATTTCGACGCTCCAAACTTGTCCTGCGAGTTCCGCGAGGATTGCGGATTGATAGCCTAGGCCGGTCCCGATCTCGAGCACTGCTTCGTGCGGTTGGGGAGTAAGGAGATCGGTCATCAGAGCGACAATGAAGGGTTGCGAGACGGTCTTATCGAAGCCGATCGGCAGCGGCATGTCCTGGTAGGCGTAAGGCGCGACCGCAGCTGGTACGAAGAGATGTCGCGGGACCCGCCGCATCGATGCCATCACCCGCTCATCGAGCGTTGCCTTGCCGAGTTCTTCGCTTGCAAGGTCGGCATGGATCGCAATCATCTCGACCATGTGCCTGCGTAGAATCGCAAGATGCTCTTCGTTCATCGGTTTCATGACGGTGAGGCTTTCCTCGACCTGCTGCTGCCGAATAGCTTTATATCCTGTTCGTCTCGTCACCGTAACCGACAGGCCGATGCGCTGGGCATTACCCATATGATGCGTACGGGCGGGTTTCGCGGGGCCTGCATCAAATCGGAAAGCTGCTACCGAAAGGGGCTTTGCTAACGCACCGGCGGTGCGCCAGGCTGTGGCGGATGATCCGCTGTCGGCCGAGCTGATGGACGCCATGCTGGCGGCACGCGCGGCGCTGTGGCGATAGTATTGCCGCCTGCATGATCTCATCGTGAAGATCGTCGCGCGCAGCGAGCCCTGCCGGCGCTTCATGGCCATCCCGGGTGTCGGCGGGTGACGGCGCTCTCTTTCATGACCGCGATCGACGATCCGTCGCGCTTCCGCCGTTCGCGCGACGTTGCGGCCTACTTCGGGCTGACCTCGCGGCGCTGGCAGTCGGGCTCCTCGATTGACATCCAGGGGCGCATCTCGAAGGCAGGCGACGCGGATGTGCAACGCGCGCTCTACGAGGCGGCGTCGGGAATGCTGACGCGCCTCAAGGGTAGGGACAAGGTCAAAAGCTGGGGTGAGGCGATCGCCAAGCGCTCCTGCCACCGCAAGGCCTGCGTCGCGGTGGCGCGCAAGCTGGTGGTGGTCATGCATGCGCTCTGGAGCGACGGCACGTTCTATGTGGGCGATGCGGCCGCGGATCGGGCCACAGCCCCGCAGCGCGCGCATGCCAAGGCCCGCAAGCTTCTGGGTGTGCATCGATGAGCGGTGCGGCGGCAGTTCCAACGCATGGTGTCCGCAGTTTGACGGACGCCAACTGAGACAAAGGGAATCCGCCCCGGCGGATGAGGACCGATGCAGACCAGGAACGACGGAACGGACGTTATCCTGCCAGCGGCCGCGCCGATCGCGAGACGGGCCGGACGCGCTCGATTGCTTGTGGCGATGCTCCGTCAGTCTGATGGAAGAATACGCCGCGACGGCTCGATCGCTGCAAATAGGCAGCGCAACTACCCCGTCGCAGAGCGCGGAAGACTGCACGGCGCATCGGAGCCTGACGCCAAAAAGTGCGATCGCAATCTAGAGAATAGATTCGTGTTTTGTCGTAACATCTACGAGGAACGACGATGGATACAAAGCCTCGCAAAGCACAACCGCACAACCATCTCACCCTCGTCCAGTCGGTCACGCCATGTGCGCAGGCTTGTCGGCGAAAGATGCAGCGCGGCGGCGTATTCACGGATGCCCATGCCGCTCCAGTTCATCGCCTCGACATGCTTGGCCCAGAACGCCTGGACGGCGCGGTTACGCACATCCGGGCTCACCGCAAAGCGCAGCCGAGCGCGCTTTTTCTGCCGCTTCGCTCGCTCTTCTAGGCGCTTCTGACGGCGCAATTCCGCGTGATATTCCGCCTGCTTACGTGCCGCGTCGTTGCCAGCAAAGTACTTCAGCCAGCGATCGGTGGTCGGCACGGCTGCCTGGGAGGTGGTCGTTGCAGCTCGGCGAGGGCCGACATCGTCAGCGTCGGCCGTAGGATGGCGGCCGAGCGCAGGCTTGTCGGCTGGCGCTCCCCGCCGCACTGGGGATGCATAGGCTTCAAGGTCTCTTGGAAGCGCCCCGGCAGCGACAAGCTTGTCCCGTTCAAGCTCCCATCGCGGCTTGTAGGGCGCGGCATCCTGTCCGAGATGCGGACGCTGCCATCGCCCAGCCGCAGTGGCTGTCGGATGACATGGGACCCTCCATCCTGACACGAATGCGCAAACCGGCGTGTTACGGTCTGATGATGTTACGTCACCGTTTCCATAGCCCTCGAAGCAAATGGAGAGTTCGCCACGTCCAGGATCAGCCGCCGCGCGCTACTCTTCCACTCCGGCAGCGCAGTCGTCGCCTCGACGGTTGCGGCAACGGCACTCGGCACAGAGTCGCCGGGCCAAGACCCAGAACCATCCAATAAACTGCGAACGCTGATTGACGTGCACAAGAAAGCATACTCGTCCTTCGGCGAAGCCTTGCACGAAGTAGGCGGTGGAAGAAATGAGTCCGCCAGAGCCAGCTGGGAGGAGGAGAGGGCGCTGCTCGCCATCTGCAGCTATGCTGCGGTTGGGGAAGCGGATCGCCTGGCCAAGGCCCGATACCTTTTAGAGATCGAGGCGCGCGGCGAACTCGACCTCGCAGAGCATATGCAGGCTATTCTCCAATCGACGATGTGGGAGCGATGATACGACTGGAATTCGGACGGTCTGCTGTTGAATGGCTGGTATGCGCCCATGTCGGTCTTAGAGTCAGCCGTTGCCTCTGCCCGAAAGCAGACACCACATTGCTTTCTGCGTGACGGCATCTGTGCGCCGGTAGCGGATGTCTTGCACTCGCCAGCTCTTCCGGTCAGCGGATAGGCCACCAGTCACCCAGCTGTTCAAGTGTAAGGTTGATGGGACAACGCAGGGCTCGTTTGCGGCATGAACGCTTCGTTTCATACCGCTTGCGATTTGCAAACAGTTGCGATAGCGTTGACCGATTGCAAACTGCAATCAGTTTAATCTGTGAACCCACTATGAGAAGGGGCTGGTCATGGGCAAACTTATCTTGGGAATGAACGTCTCCATCGATGGCTATGTCGATGACCTTGCCGGAAATCTGGTCATGGGCGCACCAGGCCAGAAGCACTTCGATTACTGGATCGAGACGATTCGCAACCATGCCGGCGCCGTGTATGGCCGCCGGATGTACGAGGTCATGCGCTACTGGGACGATGATCACGCGGAATGGGATGCTTCGCTTCGCCAGTTCGCGACACTCTGGCGCAAGCTGCCCAAATGGGTCGTTTCGCGCACGCTTTCAGGGGTCGGCCCGAAGGCCACGCTCATCTCCGGCGATATTGAAACGCAGATTCGCGAGATCGCGGCCCGCACGGACGGTACCCTGAGCGTTTCCGGTCCGGAACTGGCCAGCCTTATGACCAGGCTGGGCCTGATCGAGGAATATCACCTGCACGTGAGGCCGTTCGTGCTCGGCAGGGGCAAGCCTTTCTTCCACGAGGCAAGGCCTCCGCTGCAACTGGTGTCGAGCACATTGATCGATGACGATACGGTCCATATGATCTATGTGCCGCGAGACTGAACGATAAGGCGCTTCAGCGCATGCGAACCAACACGTACGTTCGCAATGGGCCTGATCCCGGACCTTCGCACCGAGGTCTCACATGTCCGCTTGCGTGCTGGGTACCCTAGCACCGGACGGTCTGCTGTCGTGAAGAGTTTCGGGCGCCGGCAGGCGCACGAAAGTCCCCGAGGAAGGAACCCGCGGGCCACAGCCGATGGCTATGGGGATTTCGATTTGCGGCTGATGTCGGCGATGTCGCGACCGCGGCCGGAAAGCGGCGGGTTTGATGCGGCCGGACCGCTTCGTTGCGCCTCCGCGCGGTGTTGTCGGAACGGTGGGCGGCTGGGCGCGGCTCTGTCGGCCTCGATGATCTCCATGGACGCGCGTCGATCCGTTGCCGGAGGCTGAGTGCCTGCGGCTGAAGGCTGGACCATACCATGCCGGGTCATGGACAGCTCCCCCGGTCCGGTCCCGATGCGGTCGGCGGTCCGCGCGGCTGCCTCCACCGTTCGAAAGTCTCGATGACGATCATGCGGCCGCCGCAGCATGGGCATGGCGGACGGAAGTTGTCTGGTTCCGCCGATGGATCGTTCGTGGCGGGAGGCGCGGCCGCGAGCAGTTGGCGGGCGAGTGCAAGGCAGTCCTTGCGGGAGCCGCTTGCGAGCAGGCCGTAGTGGCGGATGCGATGGAAGCCGCGCGGCAGGACATGGAGCAGGAAGCGGCGGATGAACTCCTCAATCGCGAGCACCATGACCTGCTGGCGGTTGGCGCTGTCACGGCGGTAATCCTTATAGCGGAAGGTGACACTGTTCTTGTCGAAGGCGATCAGGCGGCTGTTCGAGATCGCGACCCGATGGGTGTAGCGCGACAGGTATGCGAGCACCGCCTCCGGCCCGGCGAACGGCGCCTTGGCGTAGACCACCCAGCGCTTCTTCCGGACCGGCGACAGGTGGCGCAGGAATGCCCGCCGTTCCGCGAGATGAGCAATTGCGCCGAAGAAGGCGAGCCGGCCGGCGTCGTGCAGCGCGACCAACCGAGAGAGGAACAGGCGGCGGAATAGCTTGCCGAGCACGCGCACCGGCAGCAGGAAGGCCGGACGCGACGATATCGCGTAACAAGCTTGTGTTGGCTGCGGCGGCCGATGCTCCGGCGAGAAATAGAAGGCTCTGACGCCTGTTCATGAGGTAACTCCGGGTGAAAGTGGAACGCTAGTGCTGCATGCAATCGTTGCGACCCCAAGCATCGCTTCGCGAAATTCCCTTAGGCAGTCAGACATTGTTCCCATCAGTGTTGAACGAGATAGGTTTCAATCCTGCCGACACCTGCCAGTTCTACATTGCAGCGCGGTTCGAGCTTCCAGGAGGTACGCAGGGCCTGCTTGGTTGCCTCCGAAATCTGCATGCGGTCGGCCACGCCCTGAGACTCGAGCCGGCTTGCAATATTCACGGTCTCACCCCAGACGTCGTAGACGAATCGATGCCGGCCGATCAGGCCCGCGATCACCGGTCCCGTGTGCACGCCAATGCGGATCCGAAAACTATCGTTGCCCCACGCTAAGGGCTTCAACGCGTCCAGCATCGATTTCCCCAGTGCCACGATCCTGTCGGCATGGTCAGCTGCCGGTTCCGGAACACCGCCTGCAGCCATATAGGCGTCTCCGATGGTCTTGATTTTCTCCACGGAATGCTTCTCCGCCAAGACGTCGAACGTGCTGAATAGCCCATCGAGGCGCTTGATCAGGTCCGCCGGCGGCAACCTTGCCGCTATGCTCGAGAAACCGACAATATCGGCAAAAAGGATGGTCGCTTCATCGAACCGGTCGGCAATGAACTCTTCGCCCCGTTGCAGCCGTGCCACGATCTGACCGGGCAGGATCGCATGTAGAAGCGAGTTAGCCCGCCGCTTCTCCGCCTCGATCCGCCGAAGATACTGGTGCTCGCGGTCGAGCCAACGTTTCTTCTCCAAACTCGAGTTGATCCGGGCGCGCAGCAGGACCGGATTGAAAGGTTTAGGCAAGTAGTCGTCCGCCCCCGCCTCGATGCAGCGGACCACCGCGTCCACTTCGTCCAACCCCGATATCATGATGACAGGGATATGCCGCCATCGGCGCTCCGCTTTCAATCGCGAGAGCACCTCGATGCCGTTCATGTCCGGCATCAGGAGGTCAAGCAGAACCAGGTCGAACTCGTGTTCCGCGAGGTGAGCCAGCGCTGATGGACCGGACTCGGCAGTGACTACCTGATGACCGTCACGTTGCAAGCGGCGCGAGAGGAGACCGCGGTTGCTGTTGATGTCGTCGACGACAAGTATGCGCCCACCGTGGCCGGAGCTTGCGTCGTGCTCTGCCTTGATCAGTGCCCGTTCGAGCCCTGCCGCATCGATCTCAGCCTGATCCGTGGTCCGCGGTTCCTCGCTGTCGGGTGCGCGTGAGAGGCCGGCAATTGCATCGACATGCGCCAACAACTCGGCCGCCGCGGCGAGCATCACCGTGACATCCTCTTCCAGCGCATATTCGCGCAATTCTTCGGCTTCTTCACGAATCATTTCGGAATAGCCGATGATCGCGTTGAGCGGCGTTCGCAAGTCGTGGCGCAGTTTCGCCTCGATCTCGGCCCCTGCCCGGTTCTCATTATCGGCTTTGCCGTGGATCAGGCTGTTGATCAGGCTATTCAGTTCGCAAGCCGCGGCGCCGACCTTCTGTAGGTCGGGTGTTATGTGGACCAGACCGAGGCTCTGTACCTGTTCGGTCAGCAACTCCTGAAGTCCTGAGATTGCCCGCGCCGGTCCGGCGAGCTGCTGTGCCAGATGGACGGCGATCGCATGCCGTTGGAACTTGTTCTTGGCAGTCATATTTTCATACCGTCCGCCCGAGCCTCATCGATTCGCGGCGAGCAATTGTTCAATTTTCCCGACAAGTCGCGACAGTTCCACCGGCTTACTATCGTAGTCATCGCAGCCGGCCTCGAGCGCCATTTCGCGATCGCTGGCCATCGCGTGTGCAGAAAGCGCAATGATCGGGATTCCGGAGGTGGCCGGATCAGCCTTGATCCGCCGCGTCGCCTCCCACCCGTCCATGACCGGCAAGCTCATATCCATGAGGATGAGATCGGGCCTTTCCGAAACGGTGAGTTCCACCCCCGATTGTCCGTTTTCCGCAATGAGGACTTCGAACCCACGCCGCAGCAACCGTCGCGAGAGCATGTCGCGGTTCAATTCGTTGTCTTCTACGAGAAGGATCCTCGTCATCTCTGGCTTCCTTCAACTATAGGGGCGCTTCCGCGATCGGCGTTGCCGGCACCCGTCGACTCAAGTGGGAAGATCTGGCGCTCGAGGGCCTCGACCAACTGGGACCGACTGTTTGCGCCCTTGGTCACAACCGAGACCGCCCTGTCGCGAAGCCATTTGAGTTCGTCCGCCGACAAATCCTTCGAAGTTACGACGACGACCGGAATGTTTTGCAGTTCGGGCACCTGCTGCATCTCGTTCAGCGTCTGGAACCCGTCCATTTCGGGCATCAGCAGGTCAAGGAGGACCAGACGCGGCAGCAATCGCTTCATCAGCTTGAGGCCCCGCAGGCCATCGCTTGCCTCGTGAACCCGCCAACCCTTCTTGATCAGGATACGCCGAAGGAAGTCGCGCGAGGCTTGATCGTCGTCAATAACAAGCACATCGCGGTTGCCGCCGCCGCAAGCCTCTATCGTTCGAATAAGCCTCCGGGTGTCGATCGGCTTGGTGAGGTATTCGACCGCACCGAGTGAGAGGCCGAGTTCGCGATCTGCAAGTATCGTCGCAAGGATTACCGGAATCTCGCAGAGCTCCTTATCGGCCTTCAGGGAGCGCAGCACTGACCAGCCGTCCTGATGCGGCATGATGATGTCGAGAACGATCGCGGCCGGGCGATGCGCTCGCGCTGCGGCTATGCCTTCCTCGCCGCTTGCTGCTTCGATCGATGCCAGTCCCACCTCTGCCAAGGCCTTGGCGATGAGAGTTCGGGCGGCTGGTTCGTCATCTATGATCAGAACCGTCTGTTCCGACGGCCTCGACGACAGCGGCTCGGCTGGTTTCTGCTCGCCAGGATCTTCGTTGCACTCGGCTGGAATCTGCATTGTGAAGGTCGAGCCTTTTCCTAACTCGCTCTTGACGGTTACAACGCCTCCGATCATGCGGCAGAAACTCCGGGTTATGCTGAGGCCCAATCCCGTCCCGCCATAGTTGCGAGTGGTGGAGGCGTCTGCCTGCGTAAAAGCGTCAAAGAGCCGTTCTTGCTGCTTTGGCGTCATCCCGATCCCGGTGTCGGATACTCTGAATATCAGCCAGTCGCCGTCCGATCTCCTCTCGCGTCGAATCGCCAGCGTTACACGGCCCCCCTCGGTGAACTTGGCCGCGTTACTTAGGAGATTGAAGAGGTTCTGACGCAACTTCGTCTGGTCGGAATGCATCTTCCCGAGGTCGCCCGCGAGGTCCAGGACGAAACTGTTTCGGTTTTTCGCCATCAGTGGCGCGACTGTGGCCTGGACATCGCGCAATAAGTCGGCGACGTCGAAAGTCTCCAGGAAATTTGCCATCTTATTTGCCTCGATCTTCGACAGATCGAGGATGTCGTTGATGAGCGCGAGGAGATGGCGACCGGCCCCGGCGATCTTTTCCACATCTGGCACGAACTCGTTCATTTGCTGGCCGCTCGCCTCTTCGATCAGCATCTCGCTGTAGCCAATGATCGCGTTCAGTGGAGTGCGTAGCTCGTGGCTCATGGACGCGAGAAAGCTGCTCTTGGCCTCATTTGCCGCTTCAGCATGACTCTTGGCCCGCTCGAGTTCGACCTCTCTCTGCTTCAGTTCCGTGATGTCGGTATAAATGGCGACGGTTCCGCCGTCAGGGGTCTTTCGTTTGCTGACGCGGACCCAGCGTTCTCCGAAGCGCCCCTCGTGGACGAAGCCTGCCGGATCCTTCTGGATGCGCAGCCTCTTCGCAATCCACTCCTCCGGCGACGCGCCCTCAAGGTCGACGTGCCCGCTCGCCAAGCGTCTTTTCAGAATATCCTGAAGGCTTTTCCCAGGCAGAGTAGCTCGCTCATTATCGGGAAAGATTTCGCAGTATTTGCTGTTGGCAAGAAGGACCTTGTCCTCCGAGTCGAACAGGACAAATCCGTCAGAAATCGCCTCGAGTGCCGCTCCGATCGTCCGTCTTTGCCGCTCCGCCTCATCTTCCAGTCTTTGCTTTTCAATTGCGCTCGCCCGGAAAAGCCGAAGCGTCCGCGCCATCGCGCCGAGCTCATCCCCTCCCTCTGCCTGTATTTCGACGTCGTAACGTCCTTCCGTCAGATTTCCGATCACCCGGTTTAGCCGCCGCAACGGGCCGACGATCGAGCGAAGGACAAGGATGGTGAGAAGCGACCCGATCATCACCACGATGGCCACCAGAACAGCAGCAGTGGTCGCCGTTTTCTGGGTTTCCGTTACGACCTCGTTCCGGGCGGCTTCTGCCTCGGCGCTCGCTCGTTCAACGAGTTTGTTAAGCGCAGCATCCACATTTGCGCTGTGGGTGCGCGCCTGGGCGAGGAGAGTGTTGCCGATGATGCGGTTGTCTTGAGTATAGCTGTCTGCCGCCTCTAACGCTGTTTTGACATAGGCATCGATCTCAACGCGGATTTCCCTGACCGCATCCGGTGATGATTTTGAAAGGCGGTCCAGGTGTGCCAGGAGTCGCTCGCGCGCCTGCTCGGCATTACGCTGCGAATTCATCAACAAGCTAACCGACAGGTCGGTGAGCCAGTATCGCAATTCGCCGAATGTTACGTGCGCCGCAGCCGCAGTGGACGCGGCGTCGAAAAATGCCTTGGTCTCCGCGGTTCGATCTGCACTGCGATAAAGTGCCTGTGTGAGAAAAATGGAGGATAGGATGAGGCTGATAAGGCCGGCCGCTGTCAGCGCAGCTATGCGGGCCGAAATCGGTAGATTCGCAAAGCGACGTGCAAGGGGCCTCGCCGGCGCCGAAACCGCTTTCACTCGGGGTGATTGTTCCAAAGCGCTCATTTGAACAAGACGATGCTGATCGCGCCTCCCAGATCGCCCGCTTTGCCGCCCTCCTTTGGATATCCTGTCACGTCGATCTCGCCCTTCGGCTCGCCGTGACAGGAAAGGCACGAGCCAGTATAGTATTCGGGCAACAGCATTCGAAATGCCTGGCGTCCATCCACCGCTGTGACTTCCGTATAGGCTTCTCCCTTCGCTCTCTGCCGATCTAGCAAGACGCTTTTGATGATCTGTGCTTCCCAGGCGTCCGGAAGCGATTTGCGGTTGCGCACGAGTTGCTCTGGCGCAGTCACCCGCACCCGAGCTTCGCTGCCGGCCTTGGCGGCGAACTTGTCATTCATCAGACGCGCAAACACGGCCGGCACGAACCCTTTGAAAGCGGTTCCCGAGCGGTTGATGTTATCTTGTTGTTCGTTCACCACCTCTCGCATCGCCTCAATCTGGGCCTCAAGCAGACGACGGTCGCGCTCAGTCAATTCCCCGGAAAGCGGGTCGTGACCGGTGTGTTTTGAGTAAGCGACGATGGCCTCTCTCGCAATGCGCTCACCGTCGAGGTGCTTGTCGCCAAGAGCAGGGTCATTGATGAGCGTCTGATAGTTCGAGATGATACTTCGCCCCGCCCGGAGCAATTCCGCGAGTCGCGTTGCCGTCACGACATCGTCGGTAACTCCCGCTCCGATGGCCGACGACATGACGAGCGCGCCGCCGACAAGAACAGCGGCAATGAAAGTCCGCGTCAACGCTGACATGGCGGACATTTCCGTTTCCCTTCAAGGAAGGTCTTTTTGGTTTATTAGCATAACACGATAAAAGGCCGGGACCCAGCGACAAACTTCGAAGCTCAGGGAAGGAGCGAACGAAATACTCGGCGGCCGTTCGAAGCGTCACTGGCTTGTAACCCATCTCCGCCCAACGTCCGTTGCCACCGCATCGCCAACCCACAGCTTCGACGACTTCAGCCACTGGGGTGCTGCAAGCATGGCGACCACGGGCACGGCGCCGCACGGGCGCCTCATGCGTCAACCAGGTTCCCCCCACCAAAGATTGTGACAATGAGGTCTTATTCAACGCTGTTGGCTATTGCCGAAGACCAGCGAGTGAAGAGCTCGGTGTCGAGGCCAAGCCAGATCATTGCGGCGTCTATCACCACTGCTGGGCCAGAATACAGAATTCTATTCCAGGCATTGCGGCTGACAGCGCTACAATTGGCCATTTTCGAGAGGTTAGAAACGGCCCTCATGAGCATCGAAACGATTGCGCAAACGTTTCGACTGCGGTATCGTTTCGCTCAATGCGCCAATCAGAACAAGAGCGAATGGGAAACGCAGTTAGGGAGGAGCGCTTGCGAGCACCCCATTTGAGCCGCCATGCCGACAATGGCTGAAGTGGCGCGCCGCGCGGGCGTGTCGGTTTCGACCGTGTCGCATGTCGTCAACCGCACCCGTTTTGTATCGCCCGAGAAGGCGAAGCTCATCAACGACGTGATTGCCTCGATGGGCTATCAGCCCAACGAGCTGGCGCGGTCTCTCAAGGCCTCGACGACCAACAGCGTCGGCCTGGCAATCTCGGCAATTTCCAATCCCTATTTCACCGACATCATCTGCGCAGTGGAGGCCGAGTGCGCGCGTCTCGGTCTTATGGTTTTCCTGTCCGACACCCAGGACGACCCGGATCGCGAACTTTCGGTGGTCCGTGCTTTCCATCAGCGGCGGGTCGACGGCGTCATTCTGGCGCCATCGGGCGCGCCGCAGCGGGCGATCGACTATCTGGCCGAGAAGAAGTTGCCCTGCGTCTTGATCGACCGCTTCGCCGACGAACGCTTCGACCAGATCGGCGTTGAAAACCAATCCGCGATGCGGGCTCTTATCGATCACGTCGCATCTTTCGGCCACCAGCGGATTGGGTTCATTGCAGGGCAGCCGGGCCTTGCTACGACTCGCGAACGTATCGATGCGTTCAAGTCAGCTTTGATGGCCAACGGACTTGCCTACGTGCCGGAATATCTGCCGCCCGGGAACGTCGACACGGCGAGCGCTACGGCATCGACCCACGCGATGTTGTCATTGCCTTCGCCACCTACAGCGTTGGTCACCGGCAACAATATGGCGACGATCGGAGCGGTCCGAGCGGTTCGCGAAAAAGGTCTCGCAATACCTCGGGATCTTTCACTTGTCGGCTTTGACGACTTCGAATGGGCCGACTGTTTTGAGCCCCGACTGACCCTTATTGCGCAGCCTTGCACCGAAATCGGCCGGCAGGCGGCATCCTTGCTTAGTGCCCGAATTGCATCCACCGATATCGAGCCCCGCTCGGTGCGGCTTCAGGCGACGCTGCATGCCCGCCAATCTTGCGGGAGGCCGGCATGAGCGCGCCGCTTCTATCGGTTACAGGCGCCGTAAAACGCTTCGGCGGCGTCCAGGCACTACGGGGAGTCGATTTCGATCTCAAGCGAGGCGAGATCCACGCCCTGCTGGGCGAGAACGGTGCCGGCAAGTCGACATTGATGAACCTGTTGTCGGGAGTTTATGCGGCGGACGAGGGCGTGATTGAGATCGACGGCAAGCCAGTGCGCTTCAGCAATCCACGCGAAGCCCAGGGCGCCGGCATTGCCACCATCTTTCAGGAACTCGATCTCGTGCCGACGCTCGATGTGGCGTCGAACCTCTTCCTGGGCCGCGAGTTAGTGCGCCCGGGCGGCTTGCTCGATGTGGCGGCGATGCGCCGCGAGGCCCACAGACGGCTGGAAGCGATCGAACTCGCCATTGACCCGGCACGACTGGTCGCCGATCTCTCGATCGGCCAGCGCCAGGTGGTGGCGATCGTCAAGGCGCTGTCCTACGCGTCGCGCGTGCTGATCATGGACGAGCCGACGGCGGCTCTGACGGTGAGCGAGGTCGAAAGGCTGTTCGACATCATGCGCAAGCTAGCCGCCAGCGGCATCGGTATCGTCTATATCTCGCACCGGCTGGAGGAAGTGCCCGAGATCGCAGACCGGGTGACGGTGATGCGCGACGGGCGCGTTGCCGGAGTCACCGAGCCGCACGCCCCGCAAGCCGAGTTGGTGCGGCTGCTGGTCGGGCGTCCCCTCGACGAGCTTTATCCCCAGCGCGCTAAAGCAGTCGGCCGGGCGCTCCTCAGCTTGCGTAATGCAACCTTCCGGCTGACGCGCGACAGTGCCGGCTGGCAGGCCCCGACAGGGCTTTCCCTCGATGTGAATGAAGGGGAGATCGTCGGACTGGCTGGCATCATGGGGGCAGGGCGGACCGAACTTCTCAGCGCGCTTTACGGCACCGGCCTCTCCGGTCGCTGGGAGGGCGACATCGCCCTCGACGGGCGTCAGGTGAAGCTCAACTCGATCAGGGCGGCTCGAGCGGCTGGCATCGCCTTCGTCACGGACGACCGTCGCGGCAGCGGGCTAATGCTGAGGATGGCTGTCGGCCTCAACCTGGTCATGTCGGTGATCCGCCGCCTCTCGCCGGCCGGACTGATGTCGCCGGGCCGGCAGGCGGAGGCGGTGAAACAATCCTTCGGTCAGTTCGACATCCGGCCAAAGAACCCCGACATCGCCGTCGGCGCGCTTTCAGGTGGCAACCAGCAGAAGGTGGTACTGGCCAAGGAGATCTTAGGCAATCCGCGTCTTCTGCTGCTCGACGAGCCGACGCGCGGCGTCGATGTCGGTGCGAAAGGCGAGATCTATGCGCGGCTGAGGCAACTGGCCGCTCAAGGGTTGGGCATTCTGGTCGCCTCCAGCGAAATGCCTGAGCTGATCGGCCTATGCGATCGCATCGTAGTGCTGCGCCAGGGGCGCAACGTAGCGGAATTCATCGGCGGCGTCGACGAGCACACGGTGCTGGCCGCAGCAAACGGCAAGGAGACCTGATGTCTGACGAGACGACTTCGGCTGCAGGCGTGCCGTTGGCGGCAGCACCCGTGCATCGCGATCCGCTCGCTTTGGTCGTGCGCTTCCAGAGCTTGATCGGCCTGGTGCTGGTCGCGATCGGCGGCGTCATCTTCTCGCCGAGGCGCCATGGCGAGATCCTGTTCCTTGCGCCCGACAACATGGCCAACATCGTGCGCGCGGTGTCTGAAACCGGCATCATTGCCATCGGCATGACCTTCGTCATCATCACCGCCGGCATCGACCTTTCAGTGGGCGCCGTGCTCGGTCTCTCCAGCGTGGTTACCGCAACGATGATGATCTCCGGCGGCTTCGGGCTTATCCCGACCGTCCTTGCTGTGCTGGCAATGGGCACCGTCTTCGGCATGATCCAGGGCATGATTTCCAGCCGCTTTCGCCTCGAGCCGTTCATTGTCACGCTCGCTGGCCTGCAGGCGGCGCGGGGGCTCGCGCTGGTCGTTTCGGGCAACCAGTACATCAACATTTCCTATGGCGACGGTCCCGGCCTGGCGCCACCTGTTTTCGCGGTGCTGGGCGAGCGTCTGTTCAACAACACCGTGCCGGTGGCGACCATTGTCTTCATCGTCTTCGCCGCCATTGCCACCTTGGTACTGAACACCACGCGCTTCGGCCGCTATGTCTTTGCCGTCGGCGGCAACGAGCGGGCGGCGCGTATTTCCGGCGTGCCGGTCTCGGTGGTCAAGATGTCGGTTTATGCCATCACCGGCTTTGCCGCCGCCCTTGCCGGCATCGTTCATGCCGGCCAGTTCAATTTCGGCAGCGCCAATGACGGCATGGGCTATGAGCTCACGGCAATCGCAGCAGTGGTCATTGGCGGGACAAGCCTGTTCGGTGGGGCCGGCTCTATGGTCGGCACCGTCGCCGGGACTATCATGCTCGGCGCGCTCGCCAACATCCTTCAGCTCAACAACATCACCCCGGCCATGCAGTTGCTCGCGACCGCCGCGATCATCGTGCTGGCGGCAGTGCTTCAATCCCTTGTTCGCCGCCGCGAGGGTTTGGGCAGATAGCATGCAGACGGCGGCAAGTGGAAGGCGTTAGAAACCAAGATCTGGCCGCAGCGGCCCCAAAAGGAGGAGAGAGAGCATGAGAACCATAGAACGAGGATCGTGGCGTGCCTGGCGGCTTGGACTGCTCGCCGGCACGTGCCTGTGCATGGCGGGCACCGCAGAGGCCGCCGACCCTATGGTCAAGGCCTGCGCCAAGGACGGCCAGTTCATCATTGGCTTTTCCCAGGCGAACAATGCCGAGCCCTATCGCCAGCATGTCAATGACGAGCTGACTGCGGCGGTGAAGGCCGTGCCGCAGCTTACACTGCAGATCGCCGATGGCGCCGGCAACGTCAACACGCAGACCTCGCAGGTCGACAACTTCATCACTCAAAAAGTCGATCTTCTGCTGATCTCGCCCTTCGAGGCGGCACCGCTGACGCCCGCGGTGAAGCGTGCCATGGACGCCGGCATCCCGGTGATCGAACTCGACCGCAAGACGGTCGGCGATCCCGGCAAGGACTACACGGCATTCATCGGCGGCGACAATTACAAGATCGCTCTCGAAGCAGGAAAATACACCGCAAAGACCCTGCTCCCGGAAGGCGGCGAGGCAGCGGTGCTTGAAGGCCTGCCAAGTTCGACGCCGGCGGTGGAGCGGCTCAACGGCTTCAAGGATGGTGTGAAGGAAAATGGCAAGATCCAGGTGGTGGCCGAGCAGGCCGCCGACTGGGTGCCCGACAAAGCTCAGACCGCCTTTTCTGCCATGCTGCAAGCGCACCCCGACATCAAGGTGCTCTACGCCTCGAACGACATGATGGCAGCCGGCGCGCTGCTTGCAGCCAAGGGCGCGGGCAAGCAGGTCAAGATTATCGGCACCGACGGCCTGCCGGGCCCGGCCGGCGGCATCGAGGCCGTGGCCAAGGGCGACTGGGCGGCAACCTTCACCTACCCGACCGGCGCCAAGGAGGCGATCGAGATGTCGAAGAAGATTCTGCTTGATTGTGCTTCGTCGGTTGAGCCGACGGTGACGGTGGCTACCACCGCGATCACGCCAGAGAATGCCAAGCAGATGATGGGGAAATGAGTTCAGGGCAAAATTAATAGGACAAGGCCCCGCGAGGGGCCTTGTTGCGTATTGGGAGACGTCACGCAGGGCACGCACCGTGCCGAAGAGCCTGCCGATTCATCGCTCGGGAAATTAGCTAGTCTGATGGAAGGGTCGCACGCTGAATGAATAGGTTGTCCAAGAGTAGATAGACTACCGGCAACCGGACTTTCGGCAGGGGCTCATGCCGGCCGATAAATCTGCGCCACTGCGCTCCCCGGAAAGGCTTTCGAGCTCACAAGCTTGAGAGACATCGGCGCGGCGAGTTCGGAGAACAGCGGCAGGCCTTTGCTCAGCGCCACGGGGGCCACCAGCAGGGCAAACCGGTCGACCAGTCCCTGGGCGACGAGGCTGCGGGCGAAGCTCGCTCCGCCCGTCGTGAGAAGACGGCCTTGCGGATCTGGTTCATCGGCGCCGCGAACTGGGTCGGTGGAGGTCGGCCACGCCGTAATCGATATTGAGGGGATCGAAGTCCCGATCGTTTCAGAAGCGCAGCAGATGCGATCTTCAGCAATTGCGCACTTTCGGGATAGAACCGACGGCTCGCCGCGTGTTGGTTCTGAAGTCGATGCAGCATTTCCGTGCGGCATTCGAGCCGATAGCGGGCAGGGTCATCGTCTGCGATGCGGGCGCGCTGGCAACGCCGCGGGCAGAACGGCGTCCCTATATCCACGCGCCGCGCCCGCTCTGGCCGCTTTCGACAGCTCCATTCGTCCCGTCTCCTTGGCCGACACACTCTAACCTCATCCGGAGGAGTCTGCGCGGGCAAAGATGGAACAGCAATAAGGCTCCATCCGGGAATGCTGACGCTAAAGTGACCTTCGCGTCAGATCAGGCGAGTATTCTTTTATCATACTCGCCTGGAAGCACTCGGTCTCTTCAGGAAGAGTTACCCAATGATGTTTATATCTCTCAAATATCGATATCATTGGGGGCGGAAAGTCTGGATCGGCCAATGCACCAACGGCCACGCCGATTATTGTGGGTTGAGCATCAGGCTTCCAATAGACTGTCGAACCACAGGTTGGGCAAAAATACATGCGGACATTGCGGCCGCTATCGGCAACGCGAATGAACTCCGTTGCAACTCCCGAAATCTCGACGGTATCAGTTGCATAGAACGCGTTGACGCTGAACGATGTACCGGTTCGCCGCTGGCAGGCTAAACAATGACATGCGGCAACCAGTTTTGTTGGCTCTCGCATCATAAGTCTGAGTGCGCCGCACACACATTGGGCATCGGCCATGGAGAATCCTCCGTCCTTATCGGTGAAACAATTTTGGGATGTGGGGGGAGGCGCAGTTCAAAACCGCTGTCGCAGACAGACAGCGCGTAGGACGTGCCCCTGTCAAGGATCAGAATGCGCTACACCAAAAATGTACAGCTTCAGGGAAGTTGTCAACGGGCGATTCCTGGCCTGTCATGTGCCTCTCGACCGCACCGGGTTGATCAGCTCCGGTTCGCCTAAACGAAGCAGGGGAGATGATCTACCCCGTCGCACGTGTTCGCGAATGGCGTGCCAGACTCCGCAGGACGATTTAGTTCCGGAAAGGGGGTCTGCGAAATTGCCGGTTGTCGGCGAATTCGTGCCCTATAGGCAGTCCTCCTTTTCCACGCTCGCCGGCGCGCTACCAATGCCGCGACGCTGGCGAGCAGCGGCGAGTTCCTGCCCGTGCTCGCGGCGCTGTTCGCAACCGGCTTTTTTTCTCCGGCACGTATCCCTAAGCTGAAGATCGGTTCGGACTTTTACGACCGCGAGTCGGGCTCGGGCTTGGAGCGCAGCCGCACGGCCAAGACGCAGGGCCGTCTGCGCGAGATGCTCGAGATCATCAGCCGCGTGACGGATTGGGCGGGAGGCAAGGAACAGGCCATGGCCTGGTACCGAGCGCAGCCGCTACCGGCATTCGGTGGACGGACCGCCGAAGCCCTCGTGAAGGACGGCAAGGCCGCTGCTGTTCGCGACTACCTCGATCACATGGCCCTGGGTGGCTTTGCTTGAGGTTTGTCGGAACAGGGCGCAAGATCCACATTGGCCATTCAAGCCGAGTTTCGGTGATGGAGCGGTGATCAGGGGCGCTCGGTTCAATCCCAAAGGTGTGCCCGCGCTATATCTGGCCCTGACCGTCATGACGGCTGTCAAGGAAGCCAACCAGGGCTTCGCGCACCGCATCGACCCCTGCGTGCTGTGCTCTTATGACGTGGACTGCGAGGACATCACTGATCTGACAACCGAGCAGGGGAGGGGAGAATCTTCTGTCACGCTTGCGGACATGGGCAGCGCGTGGGCCACGGCTCTCAGCGACGGAGGGCGACCTGCATCCTGGTCCATCTATGACCGGCTGCGGCCTGAAGGCATCGCTGGAATTCTGGTGCCGAGTTTTGCTCCGGGCGCGGGGACGGAAGACCGCAATCTGGTGCTATGGGACTGGGGCCCCGATCTTCCGCACAAAGTGAACGTGTTCGATCTGAGCGGTCGGCTGCCGAAAGACCAACTGTCCTGGCGATGAAACTGGCCCGGAGGCTCCGGGGCTGCCCGAATGGCGGAAAACCAGTCTCTTGACGCTCAGGGTGAAGGCGTTCGCGTGAACCTGAGCGGCGGAATAATGGCAGAGGAGGGGGTTTTTGCCTCCTTAGAGGCCGGAAGCCCCGGTCAGGTTGATGCGGAAGCGATGTCTGCGGCGCTGATAGCGGCGGGGCATCTCCGAGGAGGTATGGCCGAGCTGTTTTTGCACATCGCGTTCGTCGATCTCGGCCGACGAGGCGAGGCCAGCCCGCAGCGAGTGGCCGGCGAATTTGACGATGCGGGCCATTGTCGAGAAGCAGGACAAGGCGCAGCAATGACGATGATCGAATTTTCTCTTCAAAGGCTGGGTTGTCGAATAGGACAATAGGACCAGCAGCCCGCCACCGCGGTTCCTGCTGGCTGCTGTCCCAGCGTTGGCGCGAGGGCCTGGCTCCCAGGCCTCCATCGGCAGCGACCGATCGGGAGCACCTGCTGCTCCGCAGACTCGACTTCATATCAGCTGGCGCTAATTATCGGCCCTTGGGCGAAAAAACCTTAGAGGCGACATGCTGAAATCATCAGGGAAGAACAATGCTCGAGAAAGCCGACTTCTATCTCTTTTTCGCAGCTATGGTGATCGTATCACGGTGCGGCGAGTCACACGCAAACTTCATTCATACCGAGATTGGCTCAGAGCCTTTGCCCTGACGCTCCTCCCCACGAGCAAGCCTCATCACTGCAATGCCTGCGATCGCGATGTAGCGGCTTTTTACCGTTTCGGAGCGTACACTCTTGTCTGCCCGCTTTGTCATGCCGTGGATCGTGAGCGTTTTTTGATTTGTGCTCTAGACCGTAGGCTTATCAAGTTGCCGGCGGGGCAGCTTCAAATCCTCCAGATTGCGCCGAGCGAGAAAGGTCTTTCAAAGAGACTCTCTCAAGCGGGCAACCTAATCAAAGGCGATTTCGAGCCGGGACGGTACGGGCCGGATACCGTGAAAATTGACCTCATGGACATGCGTCGCACCAGCGATCTCGATATCGTTGTCTTAAGTCATGTCATGGAACACGTACCTGATGATCGGCATGTGTTTCGACAACTTTGGTCATCTCTTAAGCCCCGAGGTCAGGTCTGGATCCAGGTACCGCTTATTTATCGCCAAACGATCGAAGCGGCGCCATCTATGTCACTGAGCGAGCGCGACGAGCGCTTTGGTGGATCGGATCACGTGCGAGCCTACGGACCGGATATCAAGGAGCGTATCGAGGACGCCGGCTTTACGGTCACCCGAATAAATTCAGATCGTATACCCGCCGCGGATCGCGACCGGCTTGGGCTTCTCTCCGATACTCTCTTTGTCGCAGAACGGCCCGAGTGACCCAATTGGAATGAAAGCATTGTTGCCACGTTTGTCGGCTTGGGCCTGCCCCTTCGCGAGTGGACAGATTTGGTTCCGTGGGGCTCCATTCTCGAAACTGCGGGACCGTTTTAAAGAAATCAGAAGGCTGCCGAAGGTGTCATCTTGGCGATGAGGCCGTGATCGGCGAATCCCACTCTTCGCGACCATGGTCCGAGGGGCTATCTCGCGCCTGGTGCCTCTCAAAAAAGTGGTTTGTCCACCGTGCGACGGAGTGTCGCGAGACACAGGAAATTGACAGAAAAATCAATGCGCTAATGACTAGAGTCCTTCGTTCATTGTTGTCTCGCAAAGTTGTCTAGGTGCAGAATAGGAGCCGCGTCTACAACTGCTCGCGGCGCCAACGGCGTCTAAAAGGCATTCGTCGACGAAGCTGGTGCACGACGAGGCATTGAGCATCCACAGCCTGCGGCGCCTCTACACGTTGATGACCCGAAGCCGCCTTACGCATTGCCTGTTGACCCGGGCATATCTTCTCTGTCCGCGTAAAAGGCATACAGTGGTATAAACAAGAGATATCGTCGGTTTCCAATCTGATAACCGGATGAAGGGAGTTGAGTGATGTTCACGAACAACAAACGTTTTTCGCGCCGTCGGTTCATCGGCGTCAGCGCCGGCGCCTTCGCAGCCGGCCCGTTGGGCCCGTTTGTGCGAGCGGCACGCGCGCAGGTGACGACATTCAAGGCCGGCGTTATCACCTCGCTGTCGGGCGAGAACATCCTCGGCGGCAACCTGACCAAACGCGGTTACGACCTATGGGCGGAGGCCATCAACGCCAAGGGTGGGGTTGAAGTCGCCGGCGAGCGCTTCAAGGTCGACATGTTCTACGGTGACGACCAAAGCAACCCCGCAACCGGCGCCGATGCCGCCGAGCGCCTGATCGTCCAGAACGAGGTCGACGTGCTTTTCGGCCCCTACACAAGCGGCTCGACTATCGCCGTGCAGCCGATCTGCCAGAAGTACCAGGTGCCGATGATTTCCGGCTCCGCGGAATCGCCAAACGTCTGGAAGGCCAAGCCGGAATTCAACTTCGGCATCATCCCGGCCGTGGACACCACTGCGGGCAAATCGCTGGCCGTGCTGGCGAAACTGTCCAACCCCATGGCCAAGACGATTGCTGTGATCGGCGTCAACGAACCCTTCTCTAAGGAAACCGGCGAAGGTTTTCGCGACGGGGCCAAGGAGGCCGGATTGGAAGTCGTCGCTTACGAATTGGTGCCGGCCTCGGGCGACCTTACCCCCGTCATCTCTAAGATCGCAGCGCTCAATCCCGATATCGTCGCCGTCGGCGGCCATGAGGAGCCGCTGATCAATGTCGTCAAGACCGCCAAGTCGCTGAACTTCCGGCCCAAGGCGCTGATAATGCACTATGGCGTCACCGACCCGGCCTTCGCCCAGGCGCTCGCCGCGGACGCCGACGGCACCTGCGGTGTCTCCGTGTGGCTGCCGTCAGTTCCATATAAGGACAACCTCTTCGGCACCGCAAAGGAGTTTGCCGAGATGGCGCAAAAGAAGTCTGGGCACGAGCCCGACTATACCGAAGCGGCCTGCGCGGCCAGCGGTCTCGTTTTCGGCGATGCCGTCAAGCGGCTTGGCAAGAAGCCGGCGCTCACGCCCGAAGACAGGGTGGCTCTTAAGGACGCGATAGCCGCGACCGACATCCAGACCTTCTACGGACCGATCAAGTTCGAGAAGGAAGGCAACCACTACCACGACAACGTCCAGCCGGTGCCGGTGCTGATCCAGATTCAGGGTGGCAAGATCGTAGCGGTGGGGCCGAAAGAGGCCGCGGCAGCGGACCTCACCTACCCGCTGCCAGCTTGGAAATAGTCGGTTCTGGACAGGGTGCGGGCGGCCTCGTCGCCATCACCCTTGCCCGGCGCAATGACAGTGGTTGCGCGTGCTCGGAAAATGACGGACCATGCTATCGTGTGTACGGCCGCTTTGCCGCGGCACTCTGCTCTTTCGTTGGCTGACGGACGGTTCCCGCGTTGGATCTATTCCTACAGACTTTGCTGAATGGCCTTCTGATCGGCGGCGTTATCGCCACTTTTACGATTGGTTTCCAGCTCGCTTTCGGCGTGCTGCACGTCATCGATTTCGCGGTGGGCGGCTGGGTCGTGCTGGGGGGCTATCTCGGCTACTACATGGGTGCCGGACTGGGTGTCGACGGATTCCTGGCGATCCCCGTGGCCTTCATGCTGTTCGGCGCCATCGGTTATCTGATCGGCCCGATCCTCTACAATGTCCGCAACAGCCGCACGGCGCGGCCAGAATTGATGGCGCTGGCATTGACCTTCGGCCTGTTCACGCTGCTGCGCGGCGGCATGCTGACCGCGTGGGGCTTCAATACCCACAGCGTGCCGACGGGGTTAAGCGGCGAGAGCCTCGCCGTCGGGCCGGTGACGGTGCCACTGATCCGCGTGGCCGCGGCGGTCTTCGCGATCGCCATCGCCGGCGGACTGTTCCTGTTTCTCTACCGCACCCGCTATGGGTTAGCGATCAGAGCGACGGCTGAAAACCGGCAGAACGCCGCACTGATGGGCGTCAACATCCGCCGCCTCAGCGCCACTGTTTACGGGCTCTACGCAGGCATCACTGCCATGGCCGGCGTGCTGATGGGCGCGATATTTTCAGTGAACCCGGAAGTCGGCCTGCGCTATACTCTGTTCGCATTCTTCGTGGCTGTGCTTGCCGGCTTGGGCTCCGTCGGCGGTGCCCTCGTCGCCGCGCTGTTGCTCGGCGTCATCGAAGCCTTCGTCGCGACCTATGTCGGGTCGAGCTATTCGCTGCTGGCGATCTTCGGCACCCTGTTTCTCGTCCTTCTCGTGTCTCCGCGCGGGATCCTGCGGCACGGCTTGTGAGGCTGGACATGAAGCCAAGCTGGGCCGGCCTCCTCCTGCTGATCGCCGTAATCGTTTTGCTGGCGCTGCTGCCGATGCTGGTCAACAACTACTGGCTGCGCATTGCCACTGGCGCGCTGATGTGGGCGGGGCTGGCCTGCTCCTGGAACATGCTTGGCGGCTATGCCGGCTACATCAATTTCGGCCATTCGGCCTTCTTCGGGCTCGGCGCATATGTTACGGCGCTGCTAATGGCCGACAGGCTCGCCTGGCCGTTCTTCGCCACGCTCCCGGCCGGTATCGTGGTGACGGCGCTGTTTGCCATCATCATCGGCGCGCCGACGCTGCGCCTGCGCGGCGCCTATTTCGCCATAGCCACCTGGGCCTTCGCCGAGGTGCTCATACAGTTCGCCTCGGTGATGGACTTCACCGGCGGCATCGGCGGCATTGGGCTGCCGCCCTTTCTTGACGAGCGCTTCTTCTACTTCGCCATGTTTGGCGCGGCTGCGCTCACCTATCTCATTACGTGGGCGCTGTTCGAGCGCTCGCGTTTCGGGCTGAAGGTCAAGGCGCTGCGCGATCATGAGCCGGCGGCCGAGGCTATCGGTATCAACACTTCGCTGGTCAAGCTGCAGACCTTCGTGCTCAGTGCCGTCACCGCCTCGGTATTCGGCGCGATCTTCGCCTACTGGGTCACGTTCATCAATCCGAAAAGCGTTTTCGGCGGCGACATCACCGATCAGATGGTGGTGATGGTGCTGCTGGGCGGGCTGGGCAGCCTGTGGGGGCCGGCACTGGGCGGTGTGGCGTTGTTCGTCGTAAACCGCATCATCTGGATGTACTGGGGTGACACCGCCTTCTATATCGCCATATTAGGCGCGGCCATCGTGCTGGTGGTGCTGTTCCTGCCGAACGGCATCGCCAGCCTGTTTTCGAGGCGCGTGGCCAAGTCCGGCACTGTACTGGACAAGGCCGTCGGCAATCTTGTCGGCGGCCCGGGACGGCCCAGTTGAGCGCCGCCGAGGGCAAAACGGCTGGCACTGGCGAACCTATTCTCGTCGTGCGCGAACTCCACTGCCATTTCGGCGGCATCAAGGCCGTCAACGGTGTCTCCCTTGACGTCGGTCGGCGCGAGATCGCCGGCCTGATCGGACCTAACGGGTCTGGTAAGTCGACTCTGTTCAACTTAATATCGGGCACGGTGACGCCGGATCGTGGCCAGATCTGCTTCGACGGTCACGACATCGGCGGCCGAAAGGCTCACGCGATCGCGCGGCTGGGGCTTGCTCGCACCTTCCAGATTCCGGCCATGTTCGACAATATGAGCGTCACCGAAAACCTGCTGGCGGCTGCGGCCGAGGGCCACTGGCGGGGCGCACGCGAAAGGGCGGCCGATACGCTGGCGCTGGTCAAGCTGGAGCATGTCGCAGACAACCGCGCATCCGATCTTTCGGGCGGCCAGCAGAAACTGCTGGAGTTCGGGCGCGTTGTGATGCGCCAGGCCTCACTCATTCTGCTCGACGAGGTGACAGCGGGCGTCCATCCCAGCATCCGCAAGATCATCGTGGATGCCATCGCGCGGCTGCGCGAGCGCGGCACCACCCTTCTGGTCATCGAGCACGACATGGAAATGGTGCGGAACGTGTGCGACCGCATCATCGTCATGGATGCTGGCCGTGTCGTGGCCGCCGGGCCTTTCAACGACATCGTTCGCAATTCGGAGGTTATGCAGACCTATCTGGGGCGGCCGCAATGAGCACCAGGCTCACCGCCGACAACATCGTTACCGGCTACGGCAAGCAGGAGATCGTCCATGGCGTCTCGCTGAGCGCGGAAGCTGGCAAGATTACCTGCATCTTCGGGCCGAACGGCAGTGGCAAGTCGACCCTACTCAAGGCTATTGTCGGCGCGCTGCCGGTGTGGAGCGGCACGGCGAGCCTAGGCGAATCAACACTCTCCAACCTTGCCGTCCATGAAGTGGTGCGCCAGGGGCTGGTGTTGATGCCGCAGGGCGGCGGTGTGTTTCCGCGCCTGACAGTGATGGAGAATTTGCGCATGGGTGGCTACGCCATCGCGGATCGGCGGATAGTCGAGCAGCGCATCGAGGCGCTGATCGAGCAATATCCCTCTTTGGCACGGCGGCGCCGTACCGCGGCCGGTTCGCTTTCGGGCGGCGAGCAGGCAATGCTTGCGCTGGCGCGGGCGCTGGTTTCGGAACCGCGCTTCATTCTGCTGGACGAGCCTTCCGCCGGATTGTCGCCGGCCATGGTCATCGAGACGCTCGAACGCATTACCACCCTCACCGCGCACGGCATCGGCATTGTCATGGTGGAGCAGAACATCCGCGAGGCGATGCCGATTGCGGACAAGCTTTACATCCTGGCGGCCGGCGAAAAGCGCTTCGAGGGGACGCGTCGGGACGTGCACGACGACCGGCAGATCATGGAAATTTATATGGGGGGAGCGTGAGAGAAGCGGTCGATACCTGAACGCGAGTTTGCAACTGCCAAATCTGGCTTGGCGGCTAATTGTAAGAAGGCGGTCTTTTTCGGCAATCAATTGGGAGAATGATCAGGCTGAGATCGGTTGTCGTACAGAAGTTCAAGCCTGCTGCTCAGAACCTGAACACTCGCCTATGGCCGACTTGGCGAGACCCTTTGATCGAACAACATTTCCGGTGTCATATCCAACTCCCGCCGTTCGTTTGCCGAAGATCTCGCCGCAAAGGGGAATGTTCAGATCACCGGCCCGGCGCTTTGCCGAAGGCGCCGGCAGGATCGCCAAGACGGACCGGCTCCTTGCCAAAGCGAGCGTTGAAGTCCGCCCTGAACTCAGGCGCATAAGCATTGGTCTCCTTGATCGTGCGGATGCCACGCAGGCGCAGTGCCTTCACAAGCCGGTCCTGGAGTGTCTGATTGCCGTTCTCAACACGTCCTTTGGCAACCGGGACGCGTTCGCCTGCAGAATATTAGAGAGATGGTCCCGAAATGAATGTTGCGTAGGAGCCCGGCATCAACGGGCGCTTGCGCCCGTTCCGGCCCGCTCGCATGCGATCAGCCCGCCGGCCGACAAGGCGAAGGTGCGCTGCGATACGTGAGTTTGGTCGGCATCGATTCACGGAATGAAGGCTTGACCTCAAGTTAACTTCAGCTTGTACCAATGGGCGTAGGGATTGAAGGAGTATCGTCAATGCTGACCAACATTGATCTTCAGGGACTTCATGTAGCAGTCACGGGCGGCACGTCCGGCCTAGGACTGGCGCTTGTCCGGCAGCTTGCCAGAGACGGTGCGTCGGTCGCCTTCGTTGCCCGCACTGCCGCGAACGTCGAAGACATCGCTGACGAGACGGGCGCACATGGCATTGTCGGCGACGTCGGCAAAAAGGAGGACATCCACCCGATCGCGTTGCAGGTCACCGCGAGCCTAGGCGGGCTCGACGTTCTGATCAACAATGCATCAAGCCTCGGCCCCGTTCCACTGGCGCTCCTTGCCGATACCGAGTGCGAGGAGCTGGAAAAAGCGCTCGCGGTCAATCTCGTCGGCGCGTTCCGGCTGACGAAAGCACTGTTCGGTGCACTTGCCGCCTCCGCGCGCGAGGGCCGTGGCGCACTGGTGATCAACATCTCCAGCGACGCGGCGGTGAACGCCTATCCCGGCTGGGGCGCGTATGGTGCGAGCAAGGCTGCTCTTGCTCACCTGACGGCGATTTGGGACGAGGAGGCGAAGGCCGACGGCATCCGGCTCCTCGCGCTCGACCCCGGCGATATGGACACCCCGCTGCACGCGCTGGCGCTTCCTGACGCCGATCGGTCGACATTGAAGCGTCCCGACCTGGCCGCTGCCGAGATCATCGAAAAGATGCTCGACACGTTGCCGGCCGCCGCAACACTTCTCGCCGAGACACGTGGATGATTGCCGCCGACCGTCCGGATCGGCGCGCCGCCCGGCTGCTCGTCGTCGAGGCGGACGGCGCGACGCGCGACCTGCCGCGCACTGAACTCGCGACACTGTTCGATGCCGGCGATCTGGTAATCGCCAACGACGCCGCGACCCTGCCTGCCAGCTTGCGCGGCACGCATATCCGCAACGACAAAGCGATCGAGATTCGCCTGGCAGGCTGGCTGTCACTTCCCGATCCAACCCGCTTCGTAGCGATTGCCTTCGGCGCAGGCGATCACCGCATGCGCACAGAAGACCGGCTGCCTCCGCCTCCGCTGTCACCAGGCGATCACCTTCGGCTCGGTCCGCTTGAAACCATCGTAGAGCGCCTTCTCGATCATCCTCGCCTTATCGAGTTGCGCTTCCCGGGCAGCCGCGCAGCGGTGCTTGCAGGACTGGCGCAACACGGCAGGCCGATCCAATATGCGCATGTTCACGAACCGTTGGTACTTTGGAATGTTTGGACGAAGATTGCCGCCGGGCCGGTCGCATTCGAGGCGCCATCGGCAGGCTTCGCACTCGACTGGCGCACGCTCCAGGCCTGGCGTCGGCGCGACATCAGCTTCGCAACACTCACTCATGCCGCGGGCGTGACTTCCACCGGCGACCCCGCGCTCGACTTGCGCCTCCCTTTCGACGAGCCGTATCGCATCCCCGAGCGCACGGCGGCGCAGGTCGCGCGGGCGAAGCTCCGCGGAAGCCGCATCATCGCAATCGGCACGAGCGTGGTGCGCGCGCTTGAAGCAGCTGCCAACCCCGACGGTAATGTGCGTGCCGGAAATGGCGTTGCGAGGGGGCGCATCGCGCTGGGCACGCCCCTTCGCGCGGTCGATGCGATTCTAACAGGCGTCCACCAGCCCGGCGAAAGCCATTTCGAGCTCCTGCGCGCCTTTGCCGACGATGCTCTGCTCGCCAAGGCTTCCGCAGTCTTCGCCGAGCACCGATATCGCACGCATGAATTCGGCGATTCCATGCTGCTCAGTCGCCCAACGGTTAGATCGATCGTGCGAACAGAAGCGACTGAAGTGCGCGAAAGCAAGCCTCAACTCTAGGCGATCCGATGATCTTGGTTTCCAGGGCGTTCGAAAACGACGTTTTGATTAAGTAATTCATCTAAACTATTTTGACCTGGTAACTTCGACTCCAGGGTCCGGAGTTCGAATTTCGTCGCCGGGAGGTCACGCGCGAGCTGCGACATCCACTCGACGTTGGGAAGTCAACAAATTTTGCCGAACGACGGTGGCGAGAGCGAATCTACGTGCCTGACGGCTTTCTAAAAGGCATCGAACGCGATTCTGTCGCCCATGGACGCCAAGCTTGGCCCGACCATCCGCATTGATAATAATGCAGATTTGCATTATCTTACGCAATGAACAGGAATGTTTGATATGACAACGCTGACAGTGACGACAAGGGGACAGGTGACCTTCCGCAAGGACGTGCTGCAACATCTGGGCATCAAGCCGGGCGAGAAGATCGAGCTTGATCTGCTGCCCGGCGGTCGGGCAGAATTGAAGGCAGCACGGGCGAGGGGGTCGTTCCGGGACCTCCACGCCTTCCTCAGAGGCAAGACGAACCGCCGGGTGCTCAGCATCGAGGAGATCAACGAGGCGATATCGGAGGCGGGCGCCGCGGCCGGATCGGGCAAGGAATGAGGATTACGGCCGACACGAATGTGCTGCTGCGCGCCTATGTCGCCGACGATGAGAGGCAGGCGGCCATTGCCGTCGACCTGCTGGCTAAAGCGGACATCGTGGCCGTGAGCTTGCAGACCTTGTGCGAATTCGTTTGGGTTCTGGCCCGGCAATACCAGACAGAGCCCGAAAATATTGCTGCGGCGATCCGGGCGTTGCTGAACACAGCGAATGTTGTCGTCAACCGGCCGGCCGTTGAGGCAGGGCTGTCAGTCCTCGATGCCGGCGGCGATTTCGCGGACGGCGTGATCGCTTTTGACGGCGGCTGGCTTGGCGGGGAGACTTTCGTCTCGTTTGACCGGAAGGCCGTCAAACTGCTTTCGGCGCAGGGACAATCCGTACAGCTTCTTTTCTAAGTCTCTCCGCGCTGGTCTTTCGCCCTGAGCTGTCGCGTCTGGGCTGTTGCGAGCAAATCGTTAGAAATTCCCCAACTACGAGGCCGACTTGGTCGCGCAGATCGCGTAGCGATGCTGCGTCGAGCGTTCCAGCGCCCTGAGGAAGTTCAAGTGCCGTGCCTGCGCGCGATGAATCGCGCCGAGCCGGGTGTCGACCACAGGTATCTGGAAACCAGCCTCTACGAGAAGCGCGCAGACCTCGTCCCCTTTGGCGCCGTGCGAAAAGTGCAGCCGCGACAGGATGCTGCGATGGCGGTCCGCCATCGCCTGATCCAGTCCGTGGACCGGCCCGACTGTCCGGCCAATGGCCCTTTCCAGGACTTGTCGCAGAGAGGTTACCCAGGTCTTGCTGACGAAATCACCATCAATGATCAGCAGCCGTCCGCCAGGCTTGAGCAGCGAGAACCATTCGGCGAACGCCGCTCGCGGATCCACCAACGTCCAGACGAGATGACGGGCGACGAGGACGTCGTAGCTTTCTCCTTTTTCAAGGGTGCGCTCGGCGTCGCCGATGGATGCCGGTTTCCCTCTGCGTCGCCTTTGCACGCGCGCGGGCAAGCATGGCCTCTGACCAATCGAGCCCGGTCACGGCATAACCCAGGTCGTGCATGAGATGGGATACGACGCCGGTGCCGCAAGCGAGGTCGAGCGCGCGACGCCCATCCCCGGGCCCCAGGTGCTTGAGCATCAGCCTGTGCCAGGCCAGGCGTTCCCGCTGTGAGAAGATTTCATGCCCCACCGAAAGGTCGAATGTTCCGGCGCGCGCCGACCAATAGTCGCGTATCTCGTCGCGCAGCGAATAATTGGGCTCGCCCGCCATTCCAGACCCCTTCTCGTCGCACCAGTCTGGAATGGCTCTAAAAAAGATATTTCTTGAGAATTGAAGTCATCTTTTATAAGCCACCTCTGGCTAATCCACTTCAAGAGAGGGCGCGATGAATTTCGGAAGGATCCCAGCAGCGACGATGGCGGCAGCTATCGTCGCCCTGTCGATGACGCTGGCCGCCAGGGCCGAAATGGTTGCACTGACTGACATCGCGGGCCGCTAGGTCGAGGTGAACGTCCCGGTCGGGAAGGTAATCCTGGGTGAGGGCCGGCAGGTCTATCTCGTCGCGGCACTCGACACCGAGGATCCGTTCAAGCGCATCGCTGGCTGGCGCGAGGATTTCAGCCAAGCGGATCCGGACAATTACGCCGCCTATCTGGAAAAATTCCCCAGGATGGCGGAGATCCCGACTTTTGGCGGCTTCAAGGACGGTACTTTCGACGTCGAGCAGGCCGTCTCGCTCAGGCCCGACGTCATCCTGATGAATATCGAATCGAAGCAGGCTACGGAAGACGGCAAGTATATCGAGAAGCTCGCCGCCGCCGGCATTCCGTTGGTCTATGTCGATTTCCGCGAGCGCCCCTTCACCAACACCGAACCCAGCATGCGCCTGTTTGGCAAGCTGTTCGGCAAGGAGGAGCGCGCTGAGGAATTCATCACCTGGCGCGCCGCCGAGATCGCGCTCGTTACCGACGTCATCGAGCGGGCCAAGCCGGAACGGCCCAAGGTCTTCATCGAACGCGCCGGCGGCTATTCCGACGACTGCTGCATGAGCTTCGGCGACGACAATTTCGGCAAATTCGTCGAGATGGCAGGCGGCGACAACATCGCCAAGGGCATCATCCCCGGCACGTTCGGCACGCTCAATCCCGAACAGATCATCGCATCCGACCCGGATCAGATCATCGTCACCGGCGGATGGTGGGAAGCCTATGTGCCGGGCGGTGCCTGGGTCGGCGTCGGGCCCGGCCGTGATCAGGCAGAGGCCCTGCGCAAGCTGAAGGCGCTGACCGAGCGGCCGGCGCTGACCGGCGTGAAGGCCGTCGAGGATGGCGCGGTGCATGCCATCTGGCATCAGTTCTACAACAGCCCCTATCAGTTCGTGGCTATCCAGCAGATGGCCAAGTGGCTGCATCCGGATCTCTTCGCCGATCTCGATCCCGAGGCGACCTTCAGAGAGTTGCACGAGAAATTCTTGCCCGTAGCATACCGGCCCGGCCACTGGGTTTCGCTGACCGATGTCGATTGAATCGACGGCCGTCAGCACCGCGCTCGACAGCACCGATGGACGAGGGCGTTACCGCGCTCTCGTCTGGCGGCGGCAGTTGATCCTTGCCGGCCTTGGCGCTGCCCTGCTCTTCAGCCTGTGCTTCGACCTTGCGGTCGGTCCCGCCCGCTACGGACTTGGTGAGGTCGTGCGGGCGCTTGTGTTTCCCGACACGGTGCCGCAGCAGGTGCGCGTGGTGCTCTGGGACATCCGCATGCCGGTCGCCCTGATGGCCATTGTCGTCGGGGCAGCGCTCGCCGTGGCCGGCGCGCAGATGCAGACCATCCTCAACAACCCGCTGGCGAGCCCCTTCACGCTCGGCATATCCGCCGCCGCGAGCTTCGGCGCCGCGCTTGCACTTGCCTTCGGGGTGAGGCTTGTCCCCGCCGCAGTCGAATATGTGGTGCCGATCAACGCCTTCGTGATGGCGATGCTGGCGGCCTTCCTCATTCACGTACTAAGCGTAAAGCGCGGCGTCAGCGCGGAGACCATCGTGCTGCTCGGCATCGCGCTGGTTTTCACCTTCAACGCGCTGCTCGCGCTCGTCCAGTTTTTCGCCTCGGCGGAAGCGCTGGCGGCGGTCGTCTTCTGGACAATGGGCAGCCTCAGCAAGGCCACCTGGCCGAAGCTTGCAGTCACCACATTCATTCTCCTGGCAGTCTTGCCCATTTTCGCCCGGCGCGTTTGGGCGCTGACGGCGTTGAGGCTCGGTGAGGACAAGGCGGCCAGCTTCGGCGTCAAGGTCGGTCGCCTGCGGCTCGAGACGCTCATTCTGGTGAGCCTCCTCGCCGCCATTCCTGTCGCCTTCGTCGGCACCATAGGTTTTATCGGTCTGGTAGGTCCGCACATCGCGCGCATGGTCATCGGCGAGGACCAACGCTTCTTCCTGCCCGCCTCGGCCCTTGCGGGCGCGCTCATCCTGTCGGCCAGCTCGGTCGTCAGCAAGTCGCTTATCCCGGGGACGGTCTTCCCGATCGGCATCGTCAGCTCGCTGATCGGCATCCCGTTCTTCATCTCGCTCATCCTGTCCAGCACGAGGCGCTCATGGTGACGATCCGGCTCGAGGCGCTCGGCGCGCGCTACGGCACGAGCCTGCGGCTTCGCGATGTGACGACGCCTGCGTTCGAGGGCGGAGACATCGTGGCCGTGATCGGTCCGAATGCCGCCGGGAAGTCGACGCTCTTCAGGCGCATTGCCGGCCTCCTGGACGGACCGGGAGCAATGCATGTCGAGGGGGCCATTCGCGGGAAGAGCGGCATCTGCTACATGCCACAGGAAACGTCCGCCAACGCGGTGCTCACCGTCTACGAGTCAGTGTTGCTCGCCCGTAAGCAGGGTATGGGCTGGTCGGTGGGCGATGATGATTTGGCTCGCATTGACGAGACGCTGGCGGCGCTCGGCATCGCCGACATCGCTTTCCGCAACATTGGCGAGCTTTCCGGCGGCCAGCGGCAACTCGCCAGCCTGGCACAAACGCTGGTGCGCGAGCCGGAGATCCTGCTGATGGACGAACCGACATCAGCACTCGATCTGTCGCGGCAGGTGGAAGTGCTTGGCCTCATGCGGGGACTTGCTCAGGCGCGAGGCATGGTCGTGCTGATCGCCCTGCACGACCTCAATCACGCCCTTCGCTTCAGCGATCAGACAATGGTCATCGCGGACGGCCGGCTGGTCGCATGCGGGTCATCGCCAGACGTCATCACATCCGATCTGCTGCGCGACATCTATCACCTCAACGCCCGCATCGAGCCGTGCTCGCGCGGCATCGGCCATGTCATCGTGGATGGCGTGGCGGATGGGCGTCGGACGGTCATTATGTCGGCAGCGGAAACTGAATCCTGGATTAGGAGCAGATTCGAAGCGGCAGCCGTTCCGGCCGCGTGACGGCAACCGCATCATGCCGGTTGATCGACGCGCGCACTGATCACCTGATCCTCTGACTGCTGGTTGAAGGCGACAGCGTGCTTGCATTCAGCTCAAGGCGTGGCCGGCCAATCCATAGACCCAAGGCTCATTGTCTTCCCGGTTCAGGAAGCGGCGCCCTTTGGACATTGTCGTAACGGTCTCGGCAATGCCGAGGCCGCTCTGCTGGAGAAACGCGGCAAACACGCCATCCTGCTCGCGGGTGTCGACGCGGGCAAATCGTCCTGCCAGTTCCTTCAGATGCGCGGCTGTAAGATGGACTGCGTCAAGATCGTTTCGCGCGACCATGGGGCCGATCACATGGCCACGTCCGAACTCGCGACACATGGAATAGCCGACGATCTCGCCGCCGCGGCTCAAGGTGCAGATTGAGGCATCCGCTGCGAGCAACGCGAGCAGCCTCTCGCGGTTTGTCCCAAACGCGGGCGTATCCTGCGCCGTGATCTCCTTCAGACTGTCGCTCGATAGCGCCTGCAATTGACCGTCCAGAGCCGGCATTGTTGGGAGCGTCTGTGGGACCTCCCCTTGGTGCATGTATACGATCGCCTCGGTCGTGAAGCCGAGTGAGACATAAAGAGGATAGGCAGCGTGGGTAGAATTGAGCGCCAAGTTGCGATCGCCGCACTGCTCGAGCACCAAGTCCATGAGCCATCGGCCGCCTCCTTGCGCTTGCGTGCGGGGCGTTGTGATCACTACGCCGATGGTGGCGAAATCGTCCCCGTGGGGAAACCACATCGCGCTGCCGAAAACGCGTCCAATACCATCAACGGCAACAATGCCGCGTCCGGCACGGCGCAGAAAGTCCCAATCCTTCGGCCGGTGAGGCCAGCGGACTGAGATCGACAGCGCGTGCAGTAGCTTGACGTCGACATCATCAATGTCCCGCGCGACCAGTTCGAAGGATTTCAGGCGTACTGATCTCTGCATCTCAATCGATCCGCTCCTTCAACGAATGCGCAAGGCACGCGGTGTTGATCCTGTCATCGATCGCCATGTCGCGACATACCCCTTTTGCCGCAGCATTATACGGGAAAGCCAGCAGGTTTAGCTGGTTCGAGGTTCTTTTTCGCAATCTTCGGCCAAAGCGCGACGCGATTCGGCAGGGAACACTGCTGCCTGCGGATAGGCTGGTTGCACCCGGTGATAGTGTGCAAGCAGAGCGGACCGCCATGAACGTGGAAGAAATCCTCGCGACGCTGATTGGATTTCCCTCTGTTGTGGGCACCCCAAACGGCGCGATCGTCGATTGGATCCGCGACTACTGTCAGGCAGCCGGAGCCGAGGTGACGGTTCTGCCCGGTCCCGAGGGCGACCGGTCCAACCTCTTCGTGACGATCGGCCCGCGCCAGGGTCGGGGCTACATCATCTCCGGACATATGGATGTCGTGCCGGCCGGCGAGCCGGAATGGAGCTCGGATCCGTTCGTCCTGCGCCGCGAGGGCGGCAGGCTTTACGGCCGCGGCACCACCGACATGAAGGGCTTCCTCGCCTGCGCACTGGCCGCGCTCCCAGGACTTGCGGCGATGAACCTGCGGCGGCCAGTTCATCTCGCATTCTCCTATGACGAAGAGGCGGGGTGCCGTGGTGTGCCGCATCTCCTGGCCGCGTTGCCGAGCTTATGCGAGAGGCCGCTTGGCGCGATTGTCGGCGAGCCGAGCCGGATGCGGCCTGTGCGCGCGCACAAGGGGAAGGCCGCCGCACGACTCGAGGTGATCGGGCGATCAGGCCATTCGTCACGCCCCGATCTCGGACTCAATGCAGTGCACGCCATGGCCGGCGTCATCACATATGCCGTGGCCTACGGCCAATCGCTCGCGGACGGGCCGCTCGATCAAAATTTCGAGCCCCCATACTCGTCCTTGCAGGTGGGCGTCATCGCCGGTGGACAGGCGGTCAACATCATCGCTGGTCACTGCACAGCCGACATCGAGGCGCGTGCCGTGCCCGGCGTTTCTCCAGCCTCCCTGCTTGAGCCGGTCAAGGCCCGGCTCTTCGCCCTGCGAGACAGCGGCTTCGATGTGGCGTGGCACGAGTTGAGCACCTATCCCGCCCTTGCGCCCGCCAACGGGAGCGCGCTGGCGGCCGTTCTGAGGGAGCTGACGGGGCAGGAGCCGCTCACGGCCGTCAGTTTCGGCACGGAGGCCGGGCTTTATCAGCAGGCCGGCATCGATGCGGTCGTTTGCGGCCCAGGCGACATCGGCCGTGCCCATCGTCCCGACGAATATATCGAGATCGGTGAACTCGCCGCTTGCCGGAAGATGATCCACGGGCTCGGCGCGCGTCTTACGGCATGAAGGAAAGGCGGTCACCATGGCGTTTCTTTTCAATTCCGATACCGCGCGTGCTGCGATTTTCCGCGAGATCTTTGCGCGCCAGATCCCGGATCTGGAATTCTTTCATTCAGGGGACGAGATTGAGCCGGAGAAGGTGCGCTATCTCATCACCTGGACGGTGCCGGACGAGATCTCGCGCTACCGCAATCTGGAAGTGCTGTTTTCCATCGGAGCGGGCGTCGACCAGTTCAAGCAGGACGTGGTGCCAAGCCATGTGAAGCTTGTGCGCATGGTCGAGGACGGCATCATACGCATGATGCAGGAATACGTCGCGCTCGGCGTATTGGCGCTCCACCGGGAGATGCCCGCCTATCTCGAGCAGCAGAAAAGATGCCTCTGGCAACCGATTGTCGCTCGACAGGCGGCCGAACGCCGGATTGGCTTTCTCGGTCTTGGCATGCTGGCCCGCGCGGCTATCGAGCGCTTGAAGCCCTTCCAGTTTCCGCTTGCCGGGTGGAGCCGCAGCCAAAAGCGAATAGAGGACGTCGCCTGTTTTCACGGCACGGACCAACTCCCTGGCTTTCTGAAGCAAACGGATATTCTGGTCTGCCTGCTCCCGCTCACGGAACAAACGCACGGCATGCTCGACGCCGAGTTCTTCGACTTACTGCCCGTCGGGGCGCAGCTGTTGCATGTCGGCAGGGGTCCGCAACTAGACCAGGCCGCGCTGATCAACGCGCTCGACACTGGTCACGTATCTGCGGCGATGCTTGATGTCACTGATCCAGAACCGCTCCCGGAAGGCCATCCGCTGTGGTCGCATCCGAAGGTGATGATAACGCCGCATATCGCCTCGGTGACGCAACCGCATACGGCGGCACAATCCGTCGTCGACAACATCCGGCGCCACCGCACCGGAGAAGCACTGATCGGCCTCGTCGATCGGACACTCGGCTACTAACCAGGAAACATCACATGTCACTTCTGATCACGATCGACACAGTTCCAGACTTCGCGCCGAAGGCGGCACTACCGGCTCCGGAGCGGCTCATTTCGGGCAATCCATCCTTCAAGACCTGGGCGCAGGATGCCTCGAAAGGTGAGAAAGTTCTGACCGGTGTCTGGGAGGCGACGCCCGGCGAGACGCATTCGATCAAGGGCACGATCTACGAGTTCTGCCACATCGTTTCGGGTCTCGTCGAAATCGAGGAGAAGGGCGGTGAGACCAAGACCTACCGCGCCGGCGACAGTTTCGTAATGAAGCCCGGTTTCGTCGGCGTCTGGCGCACTATCGAGACCGTGCGCAAGATCTACGTCTGCGTTTATGACTGAGTTCAGTGCTCAAGGTCCGGCCGAATAGCGCGCGGCGGCTCCGGAACAATCGGCTTTTTAAGTTCCGCCTGACGCGATTCGACGCCGTCGGGCGGCTCATCCTCGACGGAAAATGCGGCGGGCGGTCGACTATTGTCCCGATGACGTCAGTGAATGAGGACCTCCATCAATGAAGACCTACAAGATAGCGCTCATCCCCGGCGACGGCATCGGCAAGGACGTGACGCAGGCGGCATGGCAGGTGCTGCAGGCGGCGGCAAAGCGGGGCGGTTTCGCCCTTGATGACACAAGATTCCCATGGTCGTGCGCCTACTACCTGGAGACCGGTGCAATGATGCCGTCAGACGGCATCGAGACACTTCGAAAATTCGATGCGATCTATCTCGGCGCTGTGGGCTGGTCCGCGGAAGTGCCCGACTCAGTATCGCTTCACGGACTGCTCCTGCCGATCCGGAAAGGGTTCACGCAGTACGCCAACATACGACCGCACCGGCTGTTGCCGGGTGTTCAGGGGCCCCTCCGCTCCGATGGTTTCGACATCCTGTGCATCCGCGAGAATACGGAAGGCGAATATTCCGGCGCCGGTGGGCGCGTTCATTCCGGCACGGCCGATGAGGTCGCGGTTGAGACTGCGATCTTCACGCGTACAGGTGTCGAACGGATCATTCGTTTCGGTTTCGAACAGGCGCAGGCGCGTCGCAAGAAGCTGGCATCTGTCACCAAATCCAACGCCCAGAAACACACCATGGTTTTCTGGGATGAGGTCACGCGCGAAGTGGCGAAAGACTATGCCGATGTGGAGGTCTCGCACTACCACATCGACGCCATTGCCGCCCGTATGGTCCTGGCGCCTGAAAGCCTCGACGTAATCGTCGCATCGAACCTTTTCGGCGACATCCTCACCATATTGGAGCGGCCATTCAGGGCGGGCTGGGTTACGCCGCCTCCGCCAATATCAATCCCGATCGCAGCTCGCCTTCCATGTTCGAGCCAGTCCATGGTTCGGCGCCCGACATAGCGTATCTCGGCGTCGCCAATCCGATCGCCGCGATCTGGTCCGGTGCGATGATGCTCGGGCATCTGGGTGAGGGGCAGGCTGCGGCGGACGTGATGTCGGCAATCGAGTCCGCAACCGCGCGAGGGATTGGCACGATCGCAGGCAAGGACAGGACTGAAACAATCACGCAGGCCGTGCTGGCACGATTAAGCTGAAAGAGCAGAGGAAAAGTCCATGAATGCGATGAGGAAGATTGGTGTGTTCAACGATTCCGACCTTTTCCGCCAGCAGGCGCTGATTGGCGGTGTCTGGCGGGATGGCGAAACGAAGGGCGTGGTCGATGTCATTGACCCTGCCAGCCAAAGTGTTCTCGGCACCGTTCCCGCAATGGACGAGAACGAGACGAGAGCCGCAATCGATGCCGCGGCCGAGGCCTTCAAAAGCTGGAAGAAGAAGACCCATGCGGAGCGTGCAGGACTTCTGGAGCGCTGGCACGACCTCATCCGCCAGCACGAACAGGATCTCGCGCTCCTGCTTACGCTGGAACAAGGCAAGCCGCTTGCCGAGGCGGTGGCGGAGATCCGCTACGGCGCATCTTTTGTGAAATGGTTTGCCGAGGAGGCGCGCCGGATCGGTGCCTCGACCATTCCGTCACCCACACCCGATCGCCGCATTCTGGTGCTGAAAGAACCCGTCGGGGTCTGCGCCATCATCACGCCGTGGAATTTCCCCAACGCGATGATCACGCGCAAAGTAGCACCGGCGCTGGCCGCAGGTTGTACGGTTGTCATCAAGCCGTCGGAATTTACGCCATTCTCGGCGCTGGCGCTCGGCGTTCTGGCGGAACGGGCAGGTATCCCTGCCGGCGTGATCAACATTGTGACCGGCATGCCCATCGAAATCGGCAACGAAATGATGGCCAACGAGACGGTGCGCAAGATCTCGTTCACCGGTTCGACCCGCGTCGGTGCGCTGCTCATGCGTGGCGCGGCCGATAGCATCAAGCGGCTGAGCCTGGAGCTTGGCGGCAACGCACCCTTTATCGTCTTTGACGACGCCGATCTGGATAAGGCAGTTGAAGGGGTGATCGTATCCAAGTTCCGCAATGGCGGTCAAACCTGCGTTTGCGCGAACCGGATTCTCGTGCACGAAGGCGTTTACGACGCTTTCGCCGAAAAGCTGAGCCAGCGCGTCACGCGGATGAAGGTTGGCGCAGGGACCGACGACGGCATTGAGATCGGCCCGATGATCAACACCGCCGCGATCGACAAGATCGAGCGTCACATCGCGGATGCACAGGCGAAAGGTGCGCGGATCATCGCCCAGAGCGAGACGATGCCGGAGGGCAAGCAATATGCACGGCCCGTCGTGCTGGGAGAGGCTACTACCGAGATGCTCCTGGCATCGGAAGAGACATTCGGTCCGGTGGCGCCGCTTTTTCGCTTCGAGACGGAGGAAGAGGCCATCGCCATCGCGAACGGTACGCCGTTCGGCCTTACCGCCTACTTCTACACCGACAACCTCAAGCGCTCATGGCGTGTTGCCGAGGCGCTGGAGTTCGGTATGGTCGGGCTCAACACAGGCATGATCTCGACCGAGGTTGCGCCTTTCGGCGGTGTCAAGCAGTCAGGAGTGGGGCGCGAAGGATCGCAGCTCGGCATCGAGGAATATCTCGAGATCAAGGCGCTTCATGTTGGCGGGCTTAATTAATTATATTGCATGCAGGTGGAAACACTTGCAGCCTAAAGCGTACAAGAAAGGGGCGATGAAAACCGCCCCTTTCTCTATTGCGACCAGTGAACGTTTTGGGAGGGTCAGGTGCGACTGCGCCAAACAGACGTTCAGGCGAATTCGCGAACGGGCTCCAGACCGACGGCGCCGGCCAGACCGCCGATATCCTTGATTTCGGTATATTCGTAGAAGGGGTTTGCAGGCTCGTGGCCGCGGTTCACCCAGACCTTGCTCTTGATACCGAGATCATAGGCGGTCATGAGATCATAGCGAAATGAGGACGACACGTGCGTAATGTCCTCCGGGCCGCAGCCGAGCTTTTCGAACATATATTCGAAGCCCTTCATCAAAGGCTTGTAGGCGCCGGTCTCCTCGGCCGTGATGACCATGTGGAACGGTGCGCCGAGTTTCTCCACGTTCGACATGATCAGGCTCTTCATGGAATTCGACAGGATCACCAGCGGGATTTCCTTGGCGACCTTGGCCAGGCCCGCCGGGACATCCGGGTGCGGACCCCATGTCGGCACTTCCGCGTAGATGCGATGGGCATCCTCGGGCCGGAATGCGACGCCGTTGCGCTTGCAGGCACGTTCCACGGAATTGTGCACGACCTCGCTGTACGGCTTCCAGGCGCCAAGAACCTCATCGAGGCGATAGGCTGAGAAATCCTTAATGAACTGCGCCATCACAGCTGGGGAGAGCTGCGCGCCGTATGCGCGTCTCGCCGCGCCGGCCATGTCGAAGTTGGTCAGTGTACCGTAGCAGTCGAAGGTGATGTATTTCGGTCTGAACTGGGTCATGGGCGTCGATCCTTCCGATCCTGTCGGCACTGCGTGCCTTTTACAGCAAGGATCATAATGAGGACCGGAGAAGACTAGTCGCCGCATTCGATGCGCCCTGAAGCAGATTGTTTTGTATTGGGTGAGAGCTTTGGCAGAGAGTTGCGTCTGAGTTCGTTTCGGGCTTCGGCGGGAGCGCGATCTTTCAGCCGTGCGTCGGCATAAGATGCGGCGCCGGCGACAAAGGAAAGTCAAAACGCCTATCGCTCAGGTTCTGGTCGGGAGGAACTGCTGCCGGCGGCAGCCTATCTTGGACCTAGAGAATTCAGGCCCGGAATGAACATGCCCGCGCAGCAGATCACGCTGAAAAACGAGCTGAAGGACGAAACCACACCACACCACACTTATGCTCTCGTCAGTCAGGCACTGCGCTGAATCGGAGGAAGAAATGCTGGCAAACTCATTGATCGAACTCGATCGCGCACATCTGGTTCACCCGTTTTCATGTTATCGGAGCCACGAGGAGACGGGCGTGCGGGTGCTCAAATCCGCGAAGGGCGCAACAGTGACCGATGCAAGCGGGAAAACCTTGCTGGACGGATTTGCCGGTCTATGGTGCGTCAACGTCGGATACGGCCAGGAAAGCGTTGTCGAGGCGGCGGCAAAGCAGCTAAGAGAGCTTCCCTATGCGACGGGATATTTCGGGCTGGGATCCGAGCCTGCCATTCGCCTTGCTGCCAGGCTTGCCGAACTGGCGCCCGGCGATTTGAACCATGTCTATTTCACGCTTGGCGGCTCCGACGCAGTCGACAGTACGATCCGCTTCATTCGCTATTACTACCATGCCAAGGGTACGCCGCAAAAAGACCAGTTCATCTCGGTCGAGTATGGCTACCATGGATCCTCGACGGCAGGGTCAGGCCTGACAGCGATCCCGGCCTTCCATGCGGGTTTCGGCGTGCCTTACGACTGGCAGCACAAAATTCCCTCTCACTATGCCTATCGCAATCCGGTCGGTTCCGACCCGCAGGCGATCATCGATGCATCGGTCGCGGCCCTGCGGGCCAAAATCGCGGAACTCGGTGCGGGACGCGTTGCGGCCTTTTACGCCGAACCCATCCAGGGTTCGGGCGGTGTCCTCGTTCCACCGACAGCTTGGCTGAAGGCTCTACACGCCGTGTGCAAGGAACACGACATTCTGTTCGTTGTCGACGAAGTTATCACTGCCTTTGGCCGTACCGGCCCGCTCTTCGCCTGCGAGGAAGACGAGGTCGTGCCGGATTTCATAACCACGGCGAAGGGACTGACCTCGGGCTACGTGCCGATGGGCGCCGTCTTCATGTCGGACCACGTGTACAATACGATCGCGGACGGAGCCGGCAAAGCGGCCGTCGGCCATGGCTATACTTATTCGGCCCATCCCGTCAGCGCGGCGGTCGGGCTCGAATGCCTTCGTCTCTACGAAGACAGCTTGCTCGAGAACGGGCGCAAGGCAGGGAAGCGCCTGATGGAAGGCCTACACTCGCTCGTCGACCACCCGCTGGTTGGCGACATTCGCGGTCGCGGCATGCTGGCAGCAATCGAGTTGGTCACCGACAAGGAACGCAAGACGCCGCTGCCGGCGGCGGCCGATCCGGGGCGCCGCATCTTCGAGCGCGCGTGGGCGAACGGCCTTGTCATCCGCGCCTTCAACAGCGGCATCCTCGGCTATGCGCCGCCGCTCTGCTGCTCGGACGACGATATTGATGGAATCCTCGAACGCACGCGGATGACGCTGGACCAAACGCTCGAAGACAAGGACGTGCGGTCAGCGATGAAGGGATGATCGTTGCCATCGCCGAAGCGACCTCGGTCAATGCGGTAGACGCCTGGCGGCCCCGAAGCAAATCCTCAGGTGATGCCGCCGTCTGCCAAGTGCCAAGCATGTGCCGGCATGTGGAATCTCTTGCCGTTGCACAAGCGTAGCGAAAACAGCAAGAGGGGAGCGCTAGCGCGCGGCTCTCCATGTCCAAGACTGCGGAGCAGCTTTCTCATCTGTCGAAAATGATGTCGAGAGGCAAATGGGATTTCACGATCGGTGACTTCAGCACGACGAAGCTGAAATATTTGTCGATTCCGATGTCCAACTCGATCATGCGCTCCATGATCGTCTGGTACTCGCTGATGCCCGCTGTGACAAACTTCACAAGATAGTCGTAACCGCCTGAAACCAGATGGCATTCGATGACAGAATCGACTTTCTGAATTGCGGTGAGAAATCTCGCGAAGTCGTTCTGTTGATGGTGCTTGAGCGTGACTTCGGTGAAGATCGTCAGAGTCTGTCCGAGCTTGGACACATCGATCTGGGCGGAATAGCCGGTGATGAAGCCTTCCGCCTGAAGCTTCTTCACCCGCATCAGGCAAGGGCTCGGCGAAAGGTTGACCAGGTCGGCAAGCTCGACATTGGTGACCCGGCCGTTCTTTTGCAGTTGGGATAAGATCTTGATGTCGATCTTGTCGAGCTTCATTGGAAACCTGTCACACGTTCGAACCGCGGATCGCCCGACAGACGGCGTCCGTCAACTCTTGCGTGGTCGCTGTCCCTCCCACGTCCGGCGTCAGCACGCCTTCACCCGTCACCGTTTCCACAGCGCTCATCAACCGCACGGCCGCTGCGCTCTCGCCCAGATGTTCGAGCATCTGGGCAGCGGTCCAGAAGGTGGCGACCGGGTTGGCAATACCCTTGCCGGCGATGTCGAATGCCGAGCCGTGAATTGGCTCGAACATCGAGGGATAGCGCCGCTCGGGATCAATGTTGGCGGTCGGTGCAATCCCGAGACTGCCCGCGAGCGCGCCTGCAAGGTCCGATAATATGTCGGCGTGAAGATTGGTGGCGACGATCGTATCGAGACTCCGAGGTTTCAACGTCATACGCACCGTCATAGCATCGACTAGCATCTTATCCCACGCGACGTGCGGGAATTCCCGCGCCACCTCGGCTGCGATTTCGTCCCACATTACCATGCCGTGACGTTGCGCGTTGGATTTCGTAACTACCGTCAGGAGCTTTCGCGGCCGTGACTGCGCCAGCCGGAATGCATAGCGCATGATGCGGGTGACGCCGACGCGCGTGAAGATCGCGACCTCGGTTCCGACCTCCTCGGGGAGGCCGCGATGGGCGCGGCCGCCGTGGCCCGAATACTCGCCCTCGGAATTCTCCCGCACGATCACCCAATCCAGATCGCCAGGGCCAACGCCCGCCAGCGGCGAAACAATCCCGGGCAATATCCTGGTCGGCCGCACGTTGGCGTACTGATCAAAGCCTTGGCAGATCGGCAGCCGGAGGCCCCAGAGCGTGATGTCGTCAGGCAGATCGGGGGCGCCTACCGCGCCAAAGAAGATGGCGTCGAAGCGCTTCAGTTGCGCCACCCCATCTTCGGGCATCATGCGACCATGGGCCTTGTAATAGTCTGAGCCCCAGTCGAAGTGCTGGACGCGCAACTTGAAGTCGCCGCAGCGCTGCTGCAGCGCCTCAAGCGCCTGGAGACCTGCAGCAATCACCTCCGGGCCGATCCCGTCGGCGGGAATGGCGGCAATCTCGTATTCGCGCATCGTCACTTCCCTGTTTTTGGTGCTGGCCGCCTCGTGGCCTCGATCTCGTGTGCGATCGATTGTACCTTGGCAAGACGGTCTTCTCAGAATTCAGCGACCTTGCCCCACGCAGCAGTCTTCAGACGCTCGGGCCTATAAGGACGCGGATCGACGATAGGCTCGCTGCCTGTGATGATGTCGGCGAGCATATGCCCTGCGCCCGGGCCAATCCCGAAGCCGTGACCACTGAATCCCGCCGCCAGGATGAAGCCCGGAATCCCCTCCACTTCGCCGACAGCGGGAATGCCGTCGGGCGTGCTGTCGATATAACCCGCCCAGACATCGGAGATCGCGACGCGTTGGAGTTCGGGGATTAATTCGCAGGCTCTTCGATATGTCAGCCGAATCTGTCCCATGTCGGGCTTCGGGTCGAGAATCCGGTTCCGTTCCATTGGCGTGATGTCGTTGAGGGTCCATTTGCGCAGGCTTTCATGGCCTTGACGCCAGCCCTCAAAGGCGCCCGGGGCGAGATTGCGCCAGCGGCGGGCGAACATAGGTACAAACTCGCGGCTGAACCTGAACTGCTGCGGCGTTGGATCGATACGCGCCCGCCCGCTGATCGCCAGCGCGTATCCACCGTTGCTGCGCCGCGTCAGAGAGACGCGCGTGGTATGCAGGGCATCGGGCAGGCTGTTTGCGCCGGGTGCCACGGCCAGAATGGACGAACGCACGGCAGCTTGCGGAAAACGAATACCGAGCTGATTGCAGAAGGATGAGGCCCAGGCGCCCCCGGCCATGACCACGGTCTTTGTCTGGATGGTGCCCGCTTCGGTCACCACAGCGCTCACCCGGCCGCCGCTCAACTCCAGCCCGCGCGCCGCGCAATGCTGATGTACGGTGCCGCCCGCCGCCATAATGCCGCGCGCCGCAACCGGCACTGCCTTGGAAGGGTCCGCCGTTCCGTCAGTTGGCGAGAACACGCCGCCTTTCCATTTGCGACCCGTCGCTTTGCCCCGTTCGGTGGCTTCTTCCGCGCTCAGCATACGCGTGGTGACCCCGACCGTTCTCGCAAAATCGCGCCACTTTGCCCAGCCCGCCAGCTCATTTTCGTCTTGTGAGAGATAGAGGAGCCCGCAGCGGCGAAAGCCGGTGTCTTGGCCGGTCTCCTGTGCTACCTTCTCCCAGAGATCGAGGCTCTTGGTCGCCATCGGCAGCTCACGCGCATCGCGGTTCTGCTGGCGGCACCAGCCCCAGTTGCGGCTGGACTGCTCGGCCGCGATACGCCCCTTCTCGACCAGGGCGACCTTGAGGCCGCGGCGCGCCAGATAGTATGCGCTGAACACGCCCACCACGCCGCCGCCGATGACGACGACGTCCGCTTCGTGAGGGAAGGAAGGGCTGCAGTCGATGTGCATGAGCGGCGCGGGCATGGGTGGGACTCCGGTAATTTGAAGCATCCTAACCTGCCGCCCACAGAGGCAGGCTGCGGAGTTTGTGCCTGGACGGAATATCCTGCGTTTAGCAGCCCCCAGGACAGGCAATTATTGCGCGAAAAGCTCGCTGCATAGGGCAAGCAGGAGTACACTTCACGCAGTCGCGTCATCTACGGCATGGGCAATTGGGCACACGGCGCAGCCGTCGACCTTGATCGGCAGCGCCTTGCCGACATTGCGACGGCCGGTCATCAATCCGCTCGGCGGCATGGCCTGCACACGGTGCCGATGTATACCGGAAAGCCTTGGTCCTACCCCTCGTGGGCGCGTATTGCCGAACGAAGGACATGATTGTCTGATCCCGGTTTCTGCGTCGAAACGGGAACAGAGTGAAATGCCGAACTAGACGTTCTTTTCAGAAGTTCCTGCCGCCCGAGGGCCAAGTTTCGAAGACTCTGCGGAAACAGAACAGTCAAACTGGCTGGAAGAACAGAGCAACCCTTATGGCAGGCAGGCTCCAGAGGACATCCGACAGGCAGGACTTGCCCCTTCGGAGAGTTCTCCAAGAAAAGGGAACAGAGTCCGGTACACGGACCGGATTTCACAAGGGAGCCGCCAGGATGAGCAGAACCCGTCTCTCGCAGCCTCAGCGCGCGAAGCGCCGAGCAGGCCAGACTACGGCCGCTACGGTTAGGCGCTTCAGCTCAAAGGGCGATGAAGCGGTCCGCAACAGGGTGGACGCGCTCGGTTGAAAGGGAGGTGATCTCGATGGTCGCAAGCATCCAGCCTGTAGCCTCCCACGATGTGGCGCTTTCGGTGCGCGACCTCACAGTGAATTTGCCGCAAGGTATGGAACGAACCTATGCTGTCAAGAACATTTCCTTCGATCTGAAACGCGGCCAGATCCTCTGCATCATAGGCGAGTCCGGATCGGGTAAGTCGGTCACGGCGAACGCGATCATGGGGCTTCTGCCGAAGGTGATCCGCCTCTCATCGGGTGTCATCCAGCTGGAGGGGATGAACATCATCGGCATGTCGCCAGACAAGCTGCGCAATCTGCGTGGACGGGTCGTGTCGATGATCTTTCAGGACCCGCTCTCGGCGCTCAATCCCCTGATGACGGTGGGCGCGCAGATTGACGAGGTCATGGCCGCGCATGGCTTCGGCACGCCACAAACCTGTCGAAACCGCGCCATCGAGCTGCTCACTGAAGTAGGCCTGCCAGGTCCCGAACTCATGTATCACCAGTACCCGTTCCGGCTTTCGGGCGGGCAGCGGCAGCGCGTCATGATCGCCATGGCCCTGGCGCTCGAGCCGACGGTGCTGATTGCGGATGAACCAACCACCGCGCTCGACGTCACCACCCAGGCTCAGATACTGCAACTGATCCGTGACATTCAGCGGCGCAAGGGCATGAGCGTGATGTTCATCACCCACGATTTCGGCGTGGTGGCCGAGATCGCCGACAGCGTCGTGGTGATGGAAAAGGGCCATGTCGTCGAACAGGGCAGCGCCGAGCAGGTGTTGAAGTCGCCCAAGCACCCTTACACCCAGCGCCTGATCGCGGCCGTGCCACATTTGACCGGCGAAGATCGTTCTCGCCCGGAGGCTGCCAGCAAGGAGCCCATCCTCAAGGTTGAGGGTCTGGTGAAGACCTATCGCGGCGGCAGCGCGCTGTTCGGCGCGCAGCGGACTGTGACGGCGGTCAACGAGGTTTCGTTCGAACTGGCGCCTGGCCGCACGCTGGGGATCGTAGGCGAGAGCGGTTCGGGGAAATCCTCGCTGGGCCGGCTGCTGATCAAGCTGCTGGACAGTGACGGCGGCAGGATCTTGTTCGAGGGCTGTGACATAGCCAAGCTTTCCGAAGCGAAGTTCCGCCCGCTTCGACCGCGGATCCAGATGATCTTCCAGGATCCCTTCGCTTCTCTGAATCCACGCTCGACGGTCGGCCACATCATGACAATAGGTCCGATGGCGCACGGGATGCCTTCTGCTCAAGCGCGCGATGAAGCGCGTGCGCTTCTGGCCCATGTCGGTCTCGATGCCGGTGCTTTTGGCCGCTACCCGCACGAGTTCTCGGGTGGGCAACGCCAGCGCATCGGCATCGCTCGTGCGCTGATGTTCAAGCCGAAGCTGTTGATCGCCGACGAGGCTGTCTCCGCACTCGACGTGTCGATCCAGGCGCAGATCCTGCAGCTTCTGGACCAGATCCAGCGCGAGACCGGCGTGTCGATGGTCTTCATCACGCACGACCTGCGCGTCGCCAGCCAGATCTGCGACGAAATCGCTGTGATGCAGAAGGGCCGGATCGTCGAGCGCGGGCCGCCCTCGCAAATATTCCTGAACCCGCAAGCAGCCTACACGCGCCAACTGGTAGCGGCAATTCCAGGAGAGCGGCCGGGCAATGCCCGTCCAGTAGCAGCAAACGCATAACAAATAACAAGAGAGGAACTACCATGACCAAAAATTCATCGACTACGTCCAACTACTCGAGGCGCGAAGCGCTGCGACTGATGGCGCTAGGTGGGGCTGCAGGCCTCATCGCGCCCAATCTGTTGGGCAAGCCCGCCTTCGCCAAGACCCCTCCTGCAGGCCCGGCCGGTCGCGTCGTCGTCGGTCTTTCGCAAGAGCCGACCGTATTCAATCCGCTGATGGCGCATATCGAAGTCGATGACGCGGTCCATTTCTCGGTTTTCGATGCGTTGGTCCGGATGGATCCCCAAGGTGGCCTGCATCCAAACCTCGCAGCCGAGGTGCCAAGCCAGAAGAACGGCGGCATTTCGGAGGACGGTCTCAACTGGCGCATCCGGTTGCGCGACAATGCCCGCTGGCACGACGGTGAGCCCTTCACGGCCGAGGACGTGAAATTCACCCTTGAGCTCATCACGAACCCGAAGTTTCGCGCTTGGCGCACGAGCGGCCATTCGCTCGTGCAGGACATCACAGTGGTTTCGCCCACCGAGATCACATGGCGGATGAAGGAGGCTTTTGCGCCCTACCTTTCATTCTTGGCCGAAACCTTCATCGTGCCTAAGCACATTCTGGGGAAAGAGGCCGATCCGAATACCGCCGCGTTCAACCAGGCGCCGGTCGGCACCGGCGCATTCAAATGGGGCCAGCGCGTCGCGGGCGATCACATCGAGCTCGTCGCCAATCCTGAGTACGCCGGCGAAGGTCCCTATGTCGAGCAGCTCATCTTCAAATACATCCCCGACATGACGGTGCTCTACACGCAGTTCAAGAGCGGCGACGTGGACCTGGTCGATCAGTCGTTCATCACCGCCGACCATTATACTGAAGCCCGCGAACTACCAGACCGCGTGGTGACACTGGAGACAGGGGCATCCCTGGAGTCGATCTACCTCAATTTGGGCCGCCCGCAGTTCAAGGATCTGGCAGTGCGCCAGGCGCTCTACGCCGCGTTGGACAGGAAAGCGATCGTCGACACGATCTATTACGGCGTGGGCACTCTCACCGAGACCTTCATGCCGAAGGAGTCCTACTACTACGACCCGGACCTGCCGGTTCAGGAGTTCAATCTGGACCGGGCGCGCCAAATCCTTGATGAGGCCGGCTGGGCGCCGGGGCCGGATGGAATCCGCGCCAAGGATGGGGTGCGACTGTCCTTCTCCAACTCGACAACTTCTGGCAACAACCTCCGCGAGCAGACGCAGCAGTTCCTGCAGCAGACGTTTGCCGAGATCGGCGTCGAGATGACGATCTCGAATTTGCCGGCTGCAGTTATGTGGGGCGAGTTCTGGCTGAAGTCGCAATTCGACACCGCCATGGTGGGCGTCACCTATCTTATTGCCGCGGACCCCGACGCCACAAACCGGCTCCATACGAAGGCGATCGCCGCTCAAGGCGGACACGGCTCGAACACCGGACAATATTCCAATCCTGAGGTCGATGCCCTGCTCGAAAAGGGTGCTCGCAGCTTCGATCCGGAAGAACGGCGCGGGATCTATAATCGCGTGCAGGAAGTGGTGCGCCACGATCTGCCCTTCCTGCCGCTGTTCGCCTACACAATCGTCCTCGGACGCAAGAAAGGGTTGGACGGCTTCGAGCCTAACGCCAACACCCGCACCGCGTCATGGAATGCCGCGGCCTGGCAGTGGAAGGCCTGATCCACGCAGTTGCCGCCGCCCGGTTCCGTCGCGGCGGCGGCAACAGATCAGAATCATCAACCCACAATGGAGGACTCGAATGCGCGGCTTCCTGCTCAATCGCCTCTCCCAGAGCCTGGTGCTGCTTGTGATCGTTTCGATCATCGGCTTCGGCATTCTGAACCTCCTTCCCGGCGGCCCGCTGGCGCAATTTGGGCTTGATCCCGGAATGACCCAGCAGGATATCGAGCGTCTCAAGGGGCTGCTGGGCCTCGATCGGCCTATATGGATCCAATATCTGGACTGGGCATGGCGGCTGGTGCGGGGCGACTGGGGTCACTCGTTCCGTGATGGAGCGCCGGTATTGGAGGTCATCGGCAGCCATCTCTTTGCCACGCTGCTTCTGATGGGTTCCTCAACCGTGATTGCAATTTCCATTGGCGCCTGGATCGGAATCCGCGGCGCCACGCGCCGCTATTCGCTGTTCGACTATCTCGCAACTGTCGGTGCCATGGTCGCGTTGTCGGTCCCCACCTTCTGGTTCGGGCTCGTCGGCATCTACGTCTTTTCCCTGAAGTTGGGCTGGCTGCCCGCGGGCAATATGTCCGAGATCGGCGACGCCTCGATCCTGGGCTACCTCCACCATCTGATCCTGCCAAGTATTGTGCTGTCGCTGGTCCATGTCGCGATCTGGAGCCGCTACATGCGGACGGCGACTCTCGACGCCATCAGCCAGGACTTCGTCAAGACGGCTCGGGCCAAGGGGTTGAGTGAGCGCCGGATCCTGATGAAGCATGTCGTCGGCAACGCACTTTTGCCGATGATTACCTTGGCCGGGATGCAGCTTCCCAGCGTCCTCACTGGCGCGCTCGTGACCGAAACCGTCTTTACCTGGCCAGGAATGGGACGGTTGTTCCTCGATAGCCTTGGTTACAGCGACTATCCGGTTGTGATGGGGCTGCTGATGTTCTCCGCCATCCTCGTTCTGCTTGGAAACCTGATCGCCGATATTGTCGTCGCTATTGTCGATCCGCGCATTCGTCTGGCTTGAGCGCGCAACTTCCCCGACAGGAGACAGCCGATATGACCGCTCTCACCGCAAATGCAGCTCCAAGCCGCTGGAGAAACAACCGCGCGGCACGTCGTTTCATGCGGCATCGCTTGGCGCTGCTTGGGTTGGCGATGATCATCTTCCTGAGCCTTGCTTGCGTCCTCGGCCCCCATCTCCTGCCTTATAGCTCACTGTATATCGATCTGCGGGCCCGCTTTGCCCCCCCGCTGACGGGCTACCACTTTCTAGGTACCGATCCGCTTGGCCGCGACGTGGCGGCAAGGCTTTTGATGGCGGGACGAATCTCGCTGCTGGTCGGTTTCTTTGCCATGGTTTTGTCGACGCTTATCGGCACCCTGGTCGGCGTAATTGCCGGCTATCGCGGCGGCTGGGTCGGGGCCACGCTGATGCGCACGGTCGATGGATTCCTGTCATTCCCATCGATCTTTCTGCTGCTGGCGCTGGCTGCCGCACTGAAGCCCAGTCCTGTGATGATCACCGTCATTATCGCCCTCACCAGTTGGATGGAAGTTGCTCGTATTGTGGAAGCGGAGGTCCGCTCGTTACGCGAACGCGAGTTCGTCCTGGCCGGGCGAATGCTGGGGTTGAGCGGCACCCACATCATGTTCCGCGAGATACTGCCCAACGCCATGGGGCCGATTATCGTCGCTTCCACCTTGACGGTCGCGCGCGCCATTCTCATGGAGGCCTACATCAGCTTTCTCGGCTACGGGATCCAGCCGCCACTGCCCAGTTGGGGCAACATGCTCAATGGCGCCCAACAATATCTGGGCAGCGCACCTTGGCTGGCAATCATTCCCGGAGCTGCAATCACCATTGCGGTAACGAGTTTCAATTTCATCGGTGACGGGCTGCGTGATGCGCTCGACGTCCGAGACGACCACATCTGAAGTTTCACCGACCGCAGATCTTTACCCCTGCAATGCAGCGAGAAGTCAGCCACGTGCAAGAGCCTCATATCGCCGACAAGAACACGCCCTATTGGTGGGAAGCAGCGCCCGTCATGCCGCTGCCGCGGCAGCCAGTCGCAAAGAAGGTTGACGTGGCAATCGTCGGCGCCGGTTATGCCGGGCTTTCTGCCGCGCTGGTGCTGGCGCGCGAAGGGCGCTCGGTCGCCGCCTTTGATGCGATGAATCCGGGCGAGGGTGCTTCCACCCGCAACGGCGGGATCACGAGCGGAAGCATCCGGCCAGACTATGCCACGATCACCCGGCGCTTCGGCGAAGAGAAGGCCATGGCGATCGAGGCCGAGGGCAAGGTCGCACGCGAATTCCTCTACGGCTTCATCCAGACCGAAGGGCTCGACTGCGACTTCCGACTGGTTGGCCAGTTCAAGGGCGCTTTTGGATATGAACAGTATGAGAAGATGGCGCGCGGCGCCGAGACGCTGGCGAAGAAATTGGGGATCGAGTCCTACGCGGTTCCGCATGCCGAGCAGCTAAATTATATCGGCACCGACTTCTACCGCGGCGGGACCGTTCGGATGGACATTGGCGGGCTGCACCCCGCAAAATTCCATGCTGAGCTCCTGCGGGTGGCGCTCGCATCCGGGTTGACGGTCCATTCGCATACAGTGGTCAAGTCGATCGAGAGGAACGGTTCGGGGTTCCGCGTCGCGACTTCGGCAGGGACGGTGGATGCACGGCAGGTTCTGGTCTGTACCAACGGCTATACCGACGGCGCCGCTCCCTTCCTGCGCCGCCGCCTGGTTCCGGTCCGCAGCCGGATCATCGTGACCGAGGAACTTGCGCCCGATATCATGGCGCGATTGATGCCGAAGCTGATGACGATCACCGAGAACCGGCAACTCGGTTTCTATTATCGCCCGTCGCCCGACGGGAAACGTATCCTGCTGGGGGGGCGTGACAGTTCTCGCGTCGGCGATCCCGCAGCGCCGAAACTTCTCCTACGCAAGGGACTGGTGAACCTTTTCCCGGAGTTGGAGAACGTGCGCCTTTCGCATTGCTGGTTCGGCAATGTGGCGATGAACCGAGACATGCTGCCCCGCATCTTCGAGAAGGACGGTGTGGTCTATGCCTCCGGCTTCTGCGGTTCGGGCGTGGTCTGGGCGCCATGGATTGGCATGCGTGCGGCCCACAAGTTGATGGGGCATGGCGAGCAGTCGCGCACGGCGTTCGATTTTCGGCCGCCTTTGGCCGTCCCGCTTTATCGTGGCAATCCGTGGTTCATGCCGGCGATTATCCAGGGCTATCGGTTGCAGGACCGTCTCGCCTTCTGGCGCGCCAGCCGCTAGTCGCCGACATCGGGGGCGATCCGTGGTTCATGCGGGCAACCCTTGGCGTGCCCGCCGCTGATACGACTGCAGAATCGCGTGGGACACCTTGTTACCGGAGAGCACTCCACAAGTGTCGAAAAATCCGTCGGGGCTGGGGCCCGTCGGTGCGAAGCTGATCAGCGGTGGAACGCCTTCGCACGGATCAGCGCGTCGGCCATGTAGAGGTCCTGCAGGGAGATACCGGAACTGTCGAAGACCGTGATCTCATTGTCGAAGCCGCGTCCGGGCGCACGCCTTTCGATGACGTCGCCGATTGGTGTTACCGCAAGCACGCCGGCGTCGATCTCGTCGCGCACGTGCTGGAACTCGCCGATCTGGACGGACTGGGAAAGCAGATCACAAAACAGACGTGCCTTGGGAAATAATTCGCTCGGCAATTCGCGCTTGCCCGGAGCATCCGAACCCATGCTGACGATATGGGTTCCGGGTCTCACCCAAGCGGCATCGAACAGCGGTTCGCGTGAGGGTGTCGCCGTCACCACGATGTCGGCGGCGCCCACGGCTTCTTCCGGCAAGGCAGCGCGCGCCTTCAGTCCCCTTTCGCCGATCTGATCGACAAAAGCGTCGCGCCGCTGCGAAGGCCGGGCCACGACAAGCACGGTGTCGATCGGGCGGATGCGTGCCAGCGCCATCACTTCGAAGCTCGCCTGGCTGCCGGCGCCGAAGATCGCCAGAACCTTGGCTTGCTTGCGCGCAAGAAGATCGGCCGCCACCGCGTCGGCGGCCGCCGTCCTGTAGGCGTTGACCTTCCCGGCCTCGATTACGGCGCCGAGCCGACCTGTATGCTGATCGAGCAGCACGATGGTGGAGTTGTGGCGGGGAAGGCCACGTGCCGGATTGCCCGACCAGAAGGAGCCGATTTTCACTCCGGTGAGGTCGTCCGACGAACCGGATTTGATTGAGAAGGTATTGGTCGCGTCCTGTGTGCGTCCGAGAACAGCGGGAAAGACCCAGCTCTGCTGCGATGCTGCTGCCACGAGGGCCCCGCGCGCCGCCTCGAAAGCAAGTTTATGCGTGACGAGGGCGGCTGACTCCTCTTCGCTGATGTAGATCATCAAAAATTCCTCTGGACATCGCCGATCGCGGACAACCACGAAGCGGCGATTCAAGGTGTCAGGTATTCCTCGCCTGATTTGCGCGATTTGGCATGCCGAGGAACTGCTTAAAACGAATAATCCCGCTGATTTGAAGGGGCAAAACAGCAGCGAAATCTGTCCGCCGGGCGCGACTCTAAGGTCCGACTTCAATCCGACTCTGGATCAAGTGACAGCGTTGCACCTTATGGCCTTTGAGCATGACAGAGATATCGTCAGCGCGCCGACCGAGCTGATGAAATTGGAAACCCGCCATTTGCCGGGCGCACTGAAGCTGTCGCAGGAGATGGCCTGGCCCTACCGTCAGGAGGATTGGGAATTTGCCCTGATGGTCGGCAAAGGCCTGGTCCTCGAGCGGGCAGGGCAGGTGATTGGCACGGCCATGTCGTGGAATTACGGACAGTCCTATGCCTCGGTCGGGATGATCATAGTTACTGGCTCCGCCCAAGGCGGTGGCAACGGCGCCCGGCTCTTTGATGGATTGCTTGAGGCGACGCACGGTCGCAACGTGCTGCTCAACTCAACCGAAGAGGGGCTGGCGCTCTACAAGCGACGCGGCTTCACTGCCTGGGGCAGGGTGCATCAGCACCAGGGCTCGCTGAACGTCGCAGTGACGCGCAGTGCTTGCGACGATATCCGTCAAGCGACAGTCTCTGACCTCGCGGCGATCCAGGCCTTCGACGAACGGGCCACGGGCATGCCCCGGCTGGCGATGGTGGCTGCGCTCGCCGATGTGGGCAACGCATTGGTCATTGAGCGCAGGGGAGGGATTGCAGGCTACGCTATCGCGAGGAGGTTTGGCCGCGGCTATGTCGTGGGCCCTTGTGCGGCCGAGAGCGAGCAAGACGCGCGGCTTCTGATCCTGGCCCAGCTTTCGAGCCTTCACGATCAATTCGTTCGTATCGACGTCTATGCCGAGGATGGATTGGGCGACTGGCTTGAGAGCCTTGGCCTTCAGCGGTCCGGCAGTGCGACGGCCATGGTCAAAGGGCAACGGCCCGTCTCCGAGCGGCCCGCCCATATGTATGCGTTGGCAAACCAGTCGTTCACTTAGGAGACGACCTTATGAACACGAGGGCGGCAAACCTGGCGGTGAGCGAGACGGCTAGGACGATCGACGCCTTGGTCACTCCGGCGCTGCTTCTCGACAGTGGGCGGCTCGAGCGCAACATCCGAGGTCTGGCCGAGCGCGCCAGGAAGCTTGGCGTGGTGCTGCGCCCGCATATGAAGACGGCCAAAAGCATCGACGTCGCCCGATGCGCGTTCCATCCAGAACCCGGTCCGATCACGGTCTCGACCATCGCCGAGGCAGAGTATTTTGCGGGCCATGGCTTTCGAGACATGACCTATGCGGTTGGTATCTCACCGGCTTCGGCTAGGCGCGCCATGGAGCTTTGTCGCCGTACTGGCGTCGACCTGAAGCTGCTGCTCGATACTGTGGAGCAGGCTGATGCTTTGGCCGACGTGCGCCAAGCAATCGGCGTGACGCCGTCCGTCTTCATCGAACTGGACTGCGATGACCATCGCGGTGGATTGAAGCCGGACGATCCCAAGCTGCTCGAGGTGGCCGACAGGGTCGTCGAAGCGGGCGCTAATCTCGTCGGCGTCCTCGCCCATGCGGGCGAGTCCTATACCTTGAGCACGCCCGATGCGCTGGTCAAGGCAGCCGAGAACGAGCGTTCGGCCAGCTTGCGCGCCGCCGAAACTTTGCGCGCTCACGGCCATGCCTGCCCGATCATCAGCCTCGGTTCGACGCCGACAGCGCATTTCGCCGAGAATCTAGAAGGCATCACGGAGCTGCGCGCTGGAGTCTACATGTTCTTCGACCTCGTCCAGCACGGGGTCGGGGTCTGTGCCATCGACGACATCGCGATTTCCGTGTTGGCCACGGTGATCGGGTCCAAGCCGGAAAAGGGATGGGTGGTGGTCGACGCAGGGTGGATGGCGCTTTCGCGCGACCGGGGAACCGCAAACCAGCAGATCGACCAGGGCTACGGCGTGGTCTGCGACGAAAAGGGGCGGGTGCTTGAAGATGTGATCGTGGCCCAGGCCAGCCAGGAACACGGTATCCTCGCCATTCGTGCCGGCTCTGGAAAGTCCATGCCCGAGCTGCCGCTCGGGTCTCGGGTCCGCATTCTGCCCAACCATGCGTGTGCGATGGCCGCCCAGCATGATTTCTACAGCGTCGTCAACGGGGACAGCCCCAAGATTGAAGCGCGTTGGGAGCGGATGCGCGGCTGGTAGAGCAACAACGCTCGGATGTCGGCCCACTCAATCAGCACTGGTGGTCAAGAAAATGAAATTTACCTCTTATTGGCTGGATACGTCTCAGCCGTTCAATGAAGGGTCGTCCAAACCGCTCGAAGGCCACTACGACGTAGCGATTGTGGGCGGCGGCCTGACTGGCTCCTCCGCCGCGCTGGCCCTTGCCAAAAAGGGCGCCCGGGTTGCCCTGTTGGAGGCCGAAACGATCGGCAGCGCCGCGTCCGGCCGCAATGGCGGGATGTGCAACAACGGCTTTGCCCAGAACTATGCAATCATGGCTGGCAAGCACGGCAAGCCGGCCACAAATGCGCTCTACAAGGCTTTCGACGCCGGCGTCGATATGGTCGAGCGGTTGGTGCAGGAAGAAAAGATCGACTGCAGCTTCTCCCGCGTCGGCAAGCTCAAGCTCGCCGCCAAGCCAGAGCACTACGACATGCTGGCGCGCAGCCAGGAACTGCTGGCGGCCAATGTCGATCCCGACACCAGGATGATCGCGCGCTGCGACCTGCGGGCGGAAGTCGGGACCAACCGCTACCATGGCGGGCTGCTCTTTCCCAAGAGCGCGGGCATGCATGTCGGCCGGTTCGTCCGGGGCCTCGCGATCGCCGCTGCCCGGCGTGGCGCAGAGGTCCATGAACGCTCGCCCGTCATGGCGATGCGCAAGGTTTCGGGCGGGCATGAGATAACGACGCCAAAGGGCAAGATCGTCGCACGGCAGGTCCTGTTGGCGAGCGGCATTTCCCAGGTTGGCCCGCTCGGCTGGATCCGCCGGCGCATGATCCCGGTCGGAGCTTTTCTGATCGTGACCGAGCCGCTGTCGCCCGACCACCTTAAGCGTCTCATGCCGACCGGGCGCATGGTCGTCGACACGCGCAACCTCGTTGTCTATTGGCGGCTTACGCCCGACAATCGCCTTCTGTTCGGCGGGAGGGCGCGCTTTGCCGTGTCCAATCCTCAATCCGACGAAAAAAGCGGCCGGATACTCAAGGCGGCGATGGTCGAGGTCTTTCCGGAACTGGCCGGCACCCGCATCGACTACTGCTGGGGCGGCATGGTCGATATGACTCGCGATCGCCTGCCGCGCGCCGGAGCGCGCGATGGCATCTATTACTCGATGGGCTATAGCGGACACGGGACCCAGATGTCGACGTTGATGGGCACCATCATGGCCGACGTCATGGACGGGCACCCCGAGCTTAATCCCTGGAAGGATTTCGACTGGCCAGCGATCCCCGGTTATTTCGGGCGCCCCTGGTTCCTGCCGATTCTCGGCGCCTATTACCGCATGAAGGATCTTGTAGGGTGATGACGCCCCTCGAACACCTGTCCCGCAACGGCCATCTGGACAAGTTCTTCATCGACGGTCAATGGGTCGAGCCGAGCGGCACCGCGACGGGCGTTGTCGTCAACCCCGCCACAGAAGACGTTGTGAGCCAGTTTCCGCTTGGAAATGGCGAGGACGTGGACGCGGCCGTTGCAGCGGCGCGCAGGGCATTCGCCACCTGGAGTCGGACCACGCCAGAAGACCGCGTGGGTCTGCTCGATCGCCTGCAAGCGCTGCTCGAGGCGCGCGGCGAACTGCTGGCTCAATGCCTGAGCCTCGAAATGGGCGCGGCGATCGGCTATGCGCGCAGCGCCCAGGTGCCGCTGGCGATCACGCATGTTAAGGTCGCTCGCGATGTGCTGACAGACTTTCGCTTCGTCAAGCAACGGGGGCAAACCGCCGTCACCCACGAACCGATCGGTGTCTGCGCCTTGATCACTCCGTGGAACTGGCCACTTTACCAGATCACCGCCAAGGTTTCGCCGGCGCTCGCTGCAGGCTGCACGATCGTGCTGAAGCCGAGTGAGCTTTCTCCCTTGGACGCCCTGCTGTTCGCCGAGGCGCTCGAGGAAGCCGGCTTCCCTGCGGGGGTTTTCAACCTCCTGCAAGGTGATGGTCCAGGCGTGGGTATGGGGCTCGCCTCCCATCCGGATGTCGACATGATCTCCATTACCGGGTCCACCCGCGCGGGCATTGCGGTGGCCCAGGCGGCAGCGACCACGGTCAAGCGTGTCGCGCAGGAGCTCGGCGGCAAGTCGCCGAACGTGATCCTGCCGGACGCAGATCTCGATCGCGCCGTTTCTCTGGGCGTAGCCGCCGCCTTCCGCAATCTCGGCCAGTCATGCAGCGCCCCGACGCGCATGATCGTGCCGCGCGCGCTGCTCTCCGAGATCGAGGCAATCGCCAAAATGGCCGCAGCCCAGATCGTCATTGGTGATCCACTTTGCGAAGCCACAACTCATGGTGCAATCGCCAACCGTGCCCAATTCGACCGCATCCAAACCATGATCGGCGTCGGCATTTCCGAGGGCGCCAGGCTACTCACCGGCGGACCGGGTCGTGCGCACGATCTGAACGTCGGGTTCTATGTGAAGCCGACCATCTTTTCCGACGTGCGCACGAGCATGCGTATTGCCCAGGAAGAGGTCTTCGGGCCCGTTCTCTGCATCATCCCGTACGACACAATCGAGGAGGCGGTCACCATCGCCAACGACACGGTCTACGGTCTGGGCGCCCATGTGCAGGGCGAGGATGTGGACGCCGTCAGGGACGTGGCCTCGCGGATCCGCTCCGGTCAGGTGCATCTCAACTACCCGGCCTGGGATCCGCACGCCCCGTTTGGCGGTTTCAAGCAGTCTGGAAATGGGCGCGAATATGGGATCGAGGGCATGCTGGAGTATCTCGAGGTCAAATCCATCCTCGGCTATTTCTAGGCGACATCTTCGTCAAGCGCAGAGCGCGCGCCCGTGGGCCGCGCCGAGCTCCTGGACTGCGCTCACCCGCCAGCCGTCCCACCAAGGTTGCCGCGATCACCCTTGATGTCGTAGAGCCTACGGTCGGGCGGTCAAAAATTGGCGGAGAAGAATATATGCCAGAGCACCCGAAACTCGTCTCGACTGCCAAGTCGCATGGCGGCGCCCAGCACGTTTACTCTCATCTCTCGACGAGCTGCTCGTGCGAAATGACGTTTGCCATTTTCGTGCCTCCGCAGGCACGGGAACGGCGTTGCCCGTTGGTGTGGTACCTCTCCGGGCTCACCTGCACCCATGCGAATGTAATGGAAAAAGGCGAATACAGACGTATTGCCGCCGACCTTGGCTTGATCGTCGTCTGCCCCGACACCAGCCCGCGTGGTGCCGACATTCCGGATGAGAAGGACAATTGGCAGTTCGGCAGCGGCGCCGGTTTCTACCTCGACGCGACGCAAGAGCCGTATGCCAAGAACTATCGCATGTATTCCTATATCGTCGAGGAGCTGCCAGCCGTCATCGGGCGCGAATTTCCCGCCGATATGGCACGCCAGTCGATCTTCGGCCATTCGATGGGCGGGCATGGTGCGCTGACGATCGCACTGAACAATCCCGCGCGTTTCAGAAGTTGCTCGGCCTTTGCGCCGATCGTGCAGCCAAGCACAGCCGGCTGGTCGAAGCCGGCTTTCGAAAAGTATCTCGGCCTGGATGAGGCCTCGTGGCGGCGCCACGATGCCACTTCGCTCATCGAGGATGGACACCGTTTCCCGGAATTCCTGGTCGATCAGGGAACGTCAGACGGTTTCCTCCAGGAGGGCCTCAGGCCTTGGCTGCTCGAAGACGCCTGCTCCAAGGCAGGCATCCCGTTGAAATTGCGGATGCAGGACGAATACGATCACTCCTATTTTTTCATTTCGACCTTCATGCATGACCATATGACGTGGCATGCCGAACGGCTTTCACGAGGGTAGGGCAGTAGGAATAGGTCGGCAGTCAGGCGGGCTCGGTGACGACGCCGATACGCCGGTAGACGAATGGTGCGTCGCTCGAAGGAACCGTCGCAGCGCGCTGGGCTTCGTCGATCAGCATTGCCATGCGCGCATGGATCGGCGATTTCGCGCAAGCTGGGTCCGTCGCGGCGGCATCGCCGGCGATTGCCATCGCCTGGCAGCGGCAGCCGCCCCAGTCGATCTCGCGCCGCTCACAGTTGCGGCAGGGCTCCTGCATCCAGTCCGTGCCTCTAAAGGCATTAAATGCAGGGGAATCGGTCCATATCGCGGCCAGGCTGCGTGGTCCAAAACGCTCGAAACTGAGCGACGGGATAGTCTGGGCGGCATGGCATGGCAGTACGGTGCCGTCCGGCGTCACCATGAAGGCGTCGCGCGCCCAGCCGCCCATGCACGGCTTGGGATAGATGGCGAAATAATCCGGCGTGACGAAATCGATGTTCATGATGCCGGTGAGCCGTTCGCGCGCCGCCGCGACGATCTCCGCCTGGCGGTCGACGGCAGCACGCTCGGGCATCAGTTGATCGCGATTGGTCAGCGCCCAGCCGGCGTACTGCACGTTGGCGATCTCGAGACGCTCCGCACCCAGCGAAAGGGCCAGTTCGATGAATTCCGGTACCTCCTCGATATTGTGGCGATGGATCGGCGCGTTGATGGTAAGCGGCAAGCCGGCCGCGCGAGCGCGGCGTGCCGTTTCCAGCTTCTTTTCGTGGCTGCCCCTGTGATTGCCGATGCGCTCGGTGGTTGCCGGCCGTGCGCCTTGAAAGCTCAGTTGCAGATGGGCGAGCCCGGCTTCGGCAAATGCCTCGATGCGGCCATCCGCAATTCCAACGCCGGCGGTGATCAGGTTGGTGTAGACGCCGCGCGCCGAAAGCCCGGCGATCAATTGCTCGAGATCGCGACGCAGCGTCGGTTCACCGCCGGACAGATGCACCTGGAGAACGCCAAGATCGGCCGCCTGCGAGAACAAGTCGAGCCAGCTCTGCGTGTCGAGTTCGCGATTGGCCTTCAGCAATTCGAGCGGATTGGAGCAATAGGGGCATTGCAGCGGGCAGCGATGCGTCAGTTCCGCCAGCATGCCGATCGGGGGGAGAGGGGGCTCACTCATAGCTTCACCAGCAGCTTGTCCGACCATTCCTGCAGGAAGGCGATGACATCGGCCGCCACAGCCTCCTGTTCGGCGTCATAATCTGCGGCAAGGCCGGCAATGATGTGGCCGACCGTGGACCGCCCATCGCAGCGGCGCAATATGTCGAGGCTGATCTCGTTTGGCCAGAACACCTTCTCGGGCGAAAGCACGGCGAACGCCTGGCGCACGGGGTCATACTGTATGCGCACGTGCTTCGGCAGCGATGGAACCGACTGCGGCGACACCATGGCTCTTTCGCGCAATGCCATCATTGGGCTGCCTCCGGACGGAAGGCGCCGGGCGGGATATTGCCCGGCTCGCCATAAGCGTGTTGAAGCGCGTCAAGCATGGTCCACAGTATATCGCATTTGAACACCAGTGCATCGATCGCCTGCTGCTGGCGTTCGGCCGTGTCGGCATGTTCGAGCACATAGGCGAGCGCGAAGTCGGCGTCGCGCGAGGCCTGTTCGGGCCGTCGGGTGAAATAGGCCAGCGTATCCTCGGTGATATAATCGTATCTGGCCAGCATCGCCGGTACCCGCTCGCCGATGATGAGCGGCGAGAACATCTCGGTCAGCGACGACGCAACCGCCTCCAGCAGGGTCCGGTTCGTGCAAAAGGAGAGGTAAGCGCCAACCGCAAAACGTGTCGCCGGCAGGGCCAGCCTCTCGCTCTTCACCGCGTCGGCATCGAGACCGAGCGAGGTCGCCAGGTGCAACCAGCGCGCAATACCGCCGCTCCAGCCGTCCTCGCCGTCATGATCCTCGATGCGTTTGCGCCAGGCGGCGCGAAACGCCGGATCCTCGGCATGCGCGAGAATCATGGCATCCTTGCGCGGAATGACAGCCTGATAACAATAACGGTTCAGCGCCCAAGCCTGCATCTCGGTCCTCGACAGCGCACCGCTGGTCATCCTGTGATGGAAAGGGTGACGGTTGTGATAGCGCTCGGCACCGACCTGCCGCAGCACGGCTTCGAGCTCGCTGGAGGACAGGCCGTTCTTGGCCGCGTCGCGGAAATCACTCAAAGGTCCATCTCCATCCCGTCGCGGGCCACTTCCCAGCCAGCCGCTTCGACTGCTGCGTGTTCGGCAGAATTCTCGTCCAGAACAGGGTTGGTGTTGTTGATGTGGACAAAGACACGGCGGCCGATCCTCACATCGGCCAAGCCGGCGATCGATCCCGCGTCTCCCGACATTGCCAGATGCCCCATCCGCGCACCGGTCTTTTGGCCGACGCCGGCAGCAATCATCTCGTCGTCGGTGAAGACCGTGCCGTCGAACAGAAGGCATGCGGCATCGGCTAGACGCCTGCGCAGGGTCGCATCGATGCGGGCGCAGCCGGGGATGTAGAAGACGGAGCCGCGACTGTCGACACTGGCGATACGAACGCCGATCGTGTCGCCGGCATCGGAGCTGAAATTGGCATCCGGCTGGCCTTTTTCTTCGAGATAGAGGGCAATCTTCCCGGGCACGGGAAAGCTCTCGACAGCCACCCCGGTGTCGTGGCCGTCTGCATCGCAGATCGACAGTTCTTGCGCAGGCGGCAAGATGCGTCGCGGCACGAGCGCCGGATCGAGGACATTAAAAATCGAATTCGCCTCCAGCGTCGCCAGAACCTGTGTCGTTGCATAGATAGCGAAAGGCTGCCGCTCACGCAGGCTGAGCAGGCCGGCGACATGATCGACATCGGCATTGGTCAGCACCACCGCGCGAATAGGTGTCGAGCGCAGCGGCGCATCGTGCGCGGGCTGCAATTCAGGCGTTGCCGCGATCTGCTGGCGAATGTCGGGCGAGGCGTTGAACAGAACCCAGCCAAGCCCATCCGCCGACGCGGCGACACTCGATTGGGTTCGTGAATGCACGCCACCTACCCCGGTGCGAGCCGCACGGCTCAGACGATAATTGCAGTTCCATTGCGGAAAGCCTCCGCCGGCAGCCGACCCGATGATTCTCAAGCGCATGAAAACGCCCGCCCCGCGGCTTCGCTGACCAGCAGCCAATTTGCAGCCGCAAAAAACGTCCCGCCCGCTCTGCGTGCCTCAAACTCTTTCACGAAAATTCCATGCGGCAAGGGGATGCGTGCCCCCGTTGCCAGGGACACGCACCTCTGCGGCCTACTTCTTGGGAGTAATTTCAGCAGGCAGATACCGCGAAATTTCAAAGCCCGCAGCAACCTGGCACATGGTCGGTTTTGTCCAGCTCTTCTTCATAACATTTCTCCTCTTCTACCAGCCCGAAGGGCCGATGCTGTCGCTAGTCAGCCATTGCAGGGCACCGAAGCAATGGCTCGTCCATCAGGTTCAAAATGGACAAATGAATCGATAGGTTTTTAAAAGTCGAAAAAAATCGAAAATAGCTGTGGTCTTTCTTCAATTGTTCATCGCGTAGCGTTTCTTCTCCTCAAGCGGAAGACTTGCACCTTCCCAGCCATCCGCGCCGAGCGGATACCAGATCACTGAACTGTAGCCCCACTCGACTGCCCGTTTCGCGGCATTCCACGATATCCAGCAATTCGTCATGCAATAGAACAGTATCGTGCGCGATTTGTCGGTGCCGGCCGCGGCTGCGAGGCCTTGGCGAAAGTAGCTGGCGGTCTCCTCCGAAATAGCGCCGTATCCCGCGTTGGCCAGCCATATGCTGCCTGGAATGTCCTTTCTGACCTTGTCTCTCCATATCGTTCCAGCCGGCAGAGTGGTCGGCTTCGGCGTGTTCGGCATCACGTCGAAGAAGACGGCCTTTTTCCCTCGCCACAGCGCTTCCGCCTCTTCCGTGGTCACCACTGTCGCACCCTGCAGCGTGTCCGGCACGGGTGCCCGGTATTCGTCCAGCCGGTAGCCAGCGGGCTCGTCAACCCCGCCTGCCCATGCCGGCTCCGCAATGCCCAGGAGGCCCATCATGAGCAGCAAAACCGCTTCCTTTCCTTTCATCGCCTGCCACATTCTGGCCTCTGCCGGGCCCGTCCCAACTATTGTGTGATCGGATTGTCATGCTCGTCGATCAGCGGCACGTTGTAGCTGAGCAGGATCTTGATGATCTCCGCCTGGTTTTCCCTGATCACCCGGTTGAGCGTCCGCTTCCATTCCTGGTCGGACGGGCGTACGCCCATGGTGATGCGATAAGACATGCGCGAGCCGGTTCTTTCCTTCAGCAGCGGAACGATCGTGACGTCGGCTCCGAGTTCCCTGGCATAGTAGCCCGCCATCGGGCCCCACAGGACCGCCGCGTCGATCTTGCCGGCGAGCATGTCCTTGATCATGACCTCCCCCATGGAAGGGGTGACGCGCGTATCCACCGCCAGCGGGTAGATCTTGGCGGTCCGCAGAAGCTTGTTGGCGGCCATGTTGGCGGTTGGCGGCGTGCTTTCGACGACGCCGATTCTCTTGCCGGAAAGTTTCGGATCTTCGATCGTCTCGACGCCTTCCATGCCGTTGCCTTTCGGGTAGACGAGCACATAGGCGGAGCGGTAGTAGGCATTGGTGTTCTGCACCAGTTCATCACCTTGGGCGTAGCCCATGATGATGTCGCATCGGTTGGCCCCAAGCGTGTTGCGCACAAAGCCGGTGACGGTGGGAAACCACGTATAAGCGACTGATTTCCGCCCCGTCTTCTTGGCAACCAGTTCAGCCAGCTTGTTTTCGAAGCCTTGGCCGTTCTTGTCGGTAAAGGGCATGTTCGAGGGATCTGCGCAGACGCGCAGATTGTCGGGATCGACCAGTTCTCCCGCGGCGCCAAGCCCGGCATTTTGTGCCAGAACATTCGACGGCAGCAAGGCGAGCGCGCCGAGGATCGACAGAACGATGCGTAGCTTCGATGCAGTGCAGCCGGTCATATCATCCACCCATGCAGGATGCTTCGGCATCCTTGGCTGCCTGGGACTTGTTTTCGTGCTTGGGCGGCCTGCCGCGGGGTGCGGCGCCATCGGCGCGCGCGCGCAGATAGACGTAGAGATCGTCCAGGTAACAATAGACGTTCTTGTTGTCGCCAAAGGCAGGCATGACATTTTCCTTGCCGCCGCCGACATTCTTGCGGCCCTCGGCGACGATCGACAGGAACGTGGCGTAATCCATGTTCTTCAGGCTGTTAGCCAGGGCAGGCGCATAGCTCGAACCTGTGGCGTCCTGTCCGTGACAGACATGGCAATCTGAGTGATACCGGCGGTACCCGCTGAAGGTGTACCAATCGACGGTTCCGTTTTCGATCTTGTAGGTCGGATTTCCGTCCGCATCTAGATATTTGCCTCCTTCTTGCTTCACCGCCTTGGCTTTTTCCATGCTGTCTTCGGCCCGTACCAGACTTGAGCTGGCCAGAGGCAGCAGGACCAGGGCGAGAGCGGAAACTGCAATGCGAACGATCATTCAGACTCTTCCTTCGTTTGCCAGAAACCCTGGCTGCCGTCGTGCAGCGGCATTGATCGGTGTTGGGTGCGCGGCGCAATCGAGAGCCCGGTTCCCGGCTTCGGGTGGCCCGGGCTCTCGTTTTCGAACCTGGTCGTTAGGCTCCTCCGGTTATCAGTCCGGGAGGCCGAAGACGGTGAGCTGGCCGCCCAGCGTCGTATAGTCGGCAAGTGCCGCGTAACCGCCGACGGCACCCAGACCAGCGGTTCCAACGACTGCGGCCTGGTCGCCCTGCGCACGGCCCTGATCAACGGCGCCATGCCAGGCAGCGGCGTTGTCGGGCGAAAGCAGCCCACCTGCCAGACCGATACCGGCCCATCCACCGACGCCGGACAGAACGGCGATGTACTGCTTGCCGTCATGCTCGTAGGTCGTGATGTTGCCGATGATGCCGGACGGGGTCTTGAACTTGTAGAGCTCCTTGCCGTCCTTATCGACCGCCTTGATGTAGCCTTCGAGGGTACCGTAGAAGACGACGTCGCCATCTGTCGCCAATGCGCCCGACCACACCGAGAACTGCTCGGGCTTCGACCAGACGATCTCACCCTTGGCTGCATCCCAGGCAATGAAGTTGCCCATGTTGCCGTCACCGCCAGGCGCCGCATACATCGACACGGTGGCGCCCACATAGGGCTGACCGGCGGTGTAGCTCACTTTGTAAGGCTCATAGTCCATGCAGACATGGTTGGTCGGCACGTAGAACAACCCGGTCTTCGGCGAGTAGGCGGCCGGCTGCTGGTCCTTGGTTCCAAGCGCGGCCGGGCAGATACCGGTCGAGTTGGTGTCTTCGCCGTTCTGCTGGGTCGAATACTTGGCTACCACCTGCGGGCGGCCATACTGGTCGCTCTTGGGATCCATGTTGACTTCCGTCGCCCAGTTCACTGCCGGATCGTATTTTTTGGCGACGAGAAGTTCGCCGGTGGCTCGATCCATTGTGTAGGCAAAGCCGTTGCGGTCGAAATGCACCAGCACGTCGTGCTTGGCACCGTTGACCTCTATGCCATCGACGAGAATCATCTCGTTGATGCCGTCATAGTCCCACTCGTCATGCGGGGTCATTTGGTAGAGCCATTTGGCAACACCGGTATCCGCATCGCGAGCCATGATTGTCATGGACCAGCGATTGTCACCCGGGCGCTGGACCGGGTTCCACGTCGAGGGATTGCCGGTGCCGTAATAGACCAGGTTCAGCTTGGGATCATAGGAATACCATCCCCATGTCGTGCCGCCGCCCGTCTTCCACTGTTCGCCTTCCCAGGTGTTCGTGCCGGAATCCTTTCCGACGGGCTTGCCGAGATGGGTCGTCTTCTCGGGATCGAGAAGGGTGTCTGCATCAGGACCTTCCGAATAGGCTTTCCAGGCGAGCTTGCCGTCTTTCAGATTGTAGGCGGCCAGCCAGCCGCGAACACCGAATTCAGCACCGGAGACGCCCACGAGCACCTTGTCCTTGATGACTACGGGTGCCGACGTGCCGGATTCGCCCTTTCCGCCGTCGGTCTGGTCGCCGTTCTTGACAGACCAGACGACCTTGCCGGTCTTGGCATCGAGCGCGACGACGGTGGTGTCGGCCTGGTTGAGAATGATCTTGCCGTCACCATAGGCAACACCACGATTGACCGTGTCGCAGCACATGATCGGAATGACGTTCGTGTCCTGCTTGGGCTCGTATTTCCACAGGATCTTGCCGTCGTTCTTGAGATCGAGAGCGAAGACGTTGTTTGGAAAAGGCGTGTGGACATACATCACGTCGCCGATGACCAACGGCCCGCCTTCGTGACCGCGCAGCACGCCGGTGGAAAAGCTCCATTTGACCTGCAGGTTCTTCACATTGTCGGCAGTGATCTGGTTGAGTTTGGAATAGCGGGTGTTGGCGTAGTCACCCGTCTGCATCGCCCAGTTCTTCGCATCCGATGCGAGCTTTGCAAGGTCTTCATTGGCCGAAGCCGTATAGGCAGCGCCGAGCGATAAAAACGCCGCGGTCGTCAGAATGTAAGTAGTTTTCGCAAGTACACGCATCCAAAATCCTCCCGGGTTCGCAGTGAAGAATCGACCGTCAAGCCCCACAAGGGCTTGCCCAAGCAATTCATGTTGGGAAGTTATTTTCCGGCAGCTGTCACGACCTACCCCGAAGCAGAGGGCACCGTTACCGCCCGCCCCCTTGGTCTTCGAAAGACTGCCGCCGCTCCCTGATGACGGTGGCGCTCTTGAAGCCGGAAACAGTAAAAAGCTATGTCATCGCAAAAGGCCAGGCAAGCAAAAACCTACATTGCGTCGTTGCACTGCAAAATCGATTATGGTGCGATGCAATATTTAGAAACAATTAAAATAAGCATCGTGTGAAAAACTAATAAGAGGATGACCGCCAGCTGCGACACATATAGCAAACATATTGTTCTCGTATTCTCGAGGTGATACACATTTGACTTTATTTCGATATATTATACGAGGCAGCTCGGCGTAAGTATGCGTGCATCTCGCTGACTGCCGATAGTGAGCGAAGCATGAAATGGACGCGTGAAGGAGGGTGCGCAGCGGGTCTTGAAGCTGGCTCTTGACGGCCGATGGGGCATTCCTCCTTTGGTCCTATACGCAGCCCATGGGAGCTTGACGGGCTTTGCGGGACGTCGCCAAATTGGAGCGATGATCCCGTCTGGATGCGTGGTGTCCAGGCCAACTGGAGGTTCCTCATGATAAGGTCCGTTGGATCTCTCACCTTGCCGCTGGCCTTTGCGGCGACGCTGGCCTTTGCGAACTCGGCCAACGCAGCGGGAGACTACCCGACGGCAACGATTGCCGACTACGTGCTCGGCTGCATGCAAACAAATGGCCAGACACGTCAGGCGCTTGAAAGCTGTTCCTGCTCGATCGATGTGATCGCCTCGATCCTTCCTTACAATCACTATGAGAGGGCGGAGACCTTCAAAAGCATGTCGTTGACGACAGGGGAGGCGGCAGGCTTGTTTCGCGAAAGCGCGCCGGCGAAGGCGGCGCGCACGGAACTGAAACGCGCGCAGGCTGAAGCCGACGTACGTTGCTTTTAGTCAGGCAGAACAGGTACGCCTGCCGTGCGCCTCACAGTCCCGCTGCTTCCATCGGCCAGTGGCCGCGAAATACCTTGCCATCCGTGTCTGTCGCCTCGACACGGATTTCGCCTTTGCCGTGCGCGGTGAAATCGAACCGGAAATTGGCATCCTCCGAAATCGATATTCCGCCCTCCATCGAGAGAATCGGCTGGTCGCCTTGAGAGATCGACAGTTCGTGGATGAAGTGCGCGGGAATGAGGCGCCAGAGTTCTTTCAATTGGAGAGCCGGCGGCTCCGCACCGAGCGCACCGACGAGGATGCGGTGCTTCATGGCGCGAGCCAGGACAGATTAAATGCACCCAAGTTGCGGATGTCACCGCTTTGGCACGAACTCCAGCAACGGCGCGTACGGCGGTCCAACCAGCGGCGGATAGCGGCGGTACGTGTTGTAGACCGCTCCGTCCTCCATCGCGAAGACGCTCCACCCTGCGCTCACCGACACGGCCGACTGGAGGTCCGGCGCACCCACTTCGTCCCGGTAATCCTGCAGCCATTGCGGCGCCTCGCGGAGCAGCTGCCCCATATCGAACTCGTCGCGCGCGATTCGGAACATCTCCTCCCGCCGGAATGCGAAGCCGTAATCGAACAGGAAGTCGTCGCCGTAGCCCGACACATAGGGCATCGTCCACCCGCGCTGTGCCTTGGTTGCCATCAGCTTCTCCAGCGGCGCCAGCGACATCGCGATTAGCGTCACGTCGCGGTCTTTCACGTGCGCGATCATGCCGCTCAGCCCATCGCCGACCGAGGTGCACCCCGGGCAAGCCGCCTTCCAGTCCTCTCCGTACATCAGGTGGTAGATGAGGAGCTGCGAGCGGCCATCGAACAGCTGCGGCAAGGACTTCGCCCCTTCGTCGGTGGCGAAGGCGTAGTGCTTCTCGACCGGCACCCAAGGCAACTCCCGCCGTTGCTCGGTGACGCGCTTTTCGTGCGCCGCCAGCTCCTGCTCGGCCGCCAGAAGCTCCTTGCGGGCAGCTTGCCACTCCTGCTCAGTCGCGATCTTCATCCGACCTCCCTATGTTCGACCTCGTCCTTGTTGAAATCGCGCGAGAGCGGAAAACTCATCGGCCCCGCGGCCTCCCCGACCTGTTGTCTTCTAGTCGCAGGACGGACACGGCGAGAGCGGAAGGTAGCCTGGCTCGCCCGGCGGGCACAGGGAACTGCGACGGAGCGCGCATCCAAGTGATCGTACCGCGGCGGACGAGGCCCGGTCAATTTGCGAAAGTGCCCAAACAGCAAATCGGTTGGAGTGAGGCTACGCGTTCGGCCAATAGGCGTCAAAGATGTGGACCGCGTGTCGCTACACACTTCCCAGTCGGGAAACGAAACAGGACCTTTGTACGATTGACTTCTTTCATCGGCAGTCTAGCTTTTCGAGGCGTGCAGGTGCTGCCAGTCCGGGGAGGAAGGACGAATAGTTCGCTCTCCCGCTTAAAAACGAATGCCGGCGATCAAGGCATCGACACGCGTAAAGTGTCCAGGGCACTCACACGATCAATGAGGAAATGCCATGCGCGCAGTCGCATTTTTCACCGCCGTGTCCGTCGCCACCTTTGTCACTACCCAGTCTCAGGCACAGGATGCCGCGGCGGGTGAGAAGGTCTTCGCCAAATGCAAGATCTGCCACGTCGCCGACAAGGACCAGAACAAGGTCGGTCCGTCCTTGAATGGCGTCATCGGCCGAACGGCCGGGACGCATCCGGGGTTCAGCTATTCCAAGGCCATGACCGAGGCCGGCAAGTCCGGCGTCAAATGGGACGAAGCCACACTGACGACCTACCTTCGCGATCCCAAGGCGATGGTCAAAGGAACCAAGATGGCGTTTGCCGGCCTCAAGAAGGACGAGGACATCGCCAACGTCATTGCTTATCTGAAGCAATTCTCGAAATAACGCGGTACCGCCGGCCATTGGACTGCGCCCGGCCGGCGTTGACTGGGCCTTGCGCTTGGGGTCACGCAGCGTCTTGCAGCCTCTGCATCGCGGACGGCAGATCGAACAGGCTGTCGCAAACGAGGTCGGCGCCAAGCTCTTCAACGGGAATTTGGCTGTATCCGCCACGCAGCAGAATGACTGCCATGCCGGCGGCGCGGGCGGCGGCCACGTCGGCGCTGCTGTCTCCGACCATCAACGTGTCACGAGGCTCGACCTCAAGCTGGTCGAGCGCCAGCAACAGCGCGTCTGGCGCCGGTTTCAAGTATGTCACCGCGTCTCCGCCGACGATCGCGCCAAGATAATCCGTCAGCCGAAAATGCAGCAGAATTTCACGAGCCGCCAGCTGCGGCTTGTTGGTCACCACGCCCATGGCCATTCCGCTCAAATGCAAGTGCGTGAGAACCTCCCTGACGCCAGGCATCAGCCTCGTGCGGCCGGTCAGATTCCTGCGATAGATCGGCGCCATGACGCGGTTGGCCTCATCGAGCGTGCTGCCGAGGAGCGGCGTGCCGGAAGCCGCGAAGGCTCGTTCGACCAGTTTCCTGATGCCGCCGCCGATCATGGCCTTGACCTGATCCAGGCGCAGCGGCGGCAGATCGCGGTCGGCCAGCAATTCGTTGACCGCGGCGGCTATATCAGGCGCCGAATCGACCAGTGTGCCGTCGAGATCGAACAGGATCGCTTTCGGCGACCGAAAGGGCCTGCCTGCGCCGACGTTCATGCAGCATCCTTCCACTTGATCGAACAGCCGATCGAAGCGATCTGGTCGAGCGGTCCGTCGCCGGTTCGGGCAATTTGCTTCATCGCCTCGAACAGGTCGCGCCTCAGCCCGGGCGATGCGGCGTCGCGTCGCGACGCGTCCAGCCGGCCGCGATATTGCAGCGTCAAATCGCTGTTGAGGCCGAAGAAATCCGGAGTGCAAACGGCTCCATAGGCGCGCGCCACCGTCTGGCGCTCGTCGTGGAGATAGGGGAAGGTGAAGCCGTTCGTCATGGCGAAGCGCTTCATGTTGTCGAAGGAATCGTCGGGGTAGGCGTCGGCATCGTTTGAGTTGATCGCGACAAAGCCGATGCCTTGCGCCTTGAGGTCGTTGGCATCGCGGACGATGCGTGAAATCACCGCCTTCACATAGGGGCAGTGATTGCAGATGAAGGCCACGACCAGCCCGTTCGGGCCGGCATGGCTTAAGATCGAATGCGATGTGCCGTCGACACCAGGCAAAACGGCGTCGATGGCTCGCCAGCCGAAATCGCAGACAGGTGGAATTGCCGCCATAGTTGCCCTCGGATGAAACGGTTATGCAGCTTTCCGGATCGCCCCGTCGGCCGCCTGCCTGATGGCGCCGATATTGGCGCGATAGGCAGCCTCGGTGCCACCCCTAAAGATGGCAGAGCCGGCGACCAGCACATTGGCGCCGGCCGCGGTGACCAGCGGAGCGGTTTCGGGCGTGACGCCGCCGTCGATCTCTATGTCGATCGGACGATGGCCGACTAGGGCCTTGACCCGCCTGACCTTGTCGACGACCGCCGCAATGAAGGCCTGGCCGCCGAAGCCCGGATTGACCGTCATCAGAAGCACCAGATCGAGCCGGTCGAGCACATATTCGATGACGCTTTCTGGCGTCGAGGGGTTCAGCGAAACGCCGGCCTTCTTGCCGAGATTCCTGATTGCCTGCAGCGAACGGTCGAGATGCGGTCCGGCCTCGGCATGCACCGTGATGATGTCGCAGCCGGCATCGGCGAAGGCGCCGAGATAGGCGTCGGCCGGCGCGATCATCAGGTGGCAGTCGAAGATCTTGTCCGTTCGATCACGGATCGCCTTGATCACCGGCGGACCGAAGGTGATGTTGGGCACGAAATGGCCGTCCATCACGTCGAGATGAATCCAGTCGGCGCCTGCCCGGACGACCGCTTCGACCTCGTCGCCGAGCCGTGAGAAGTCCGCGGAAAGCACCGAGGGCGCAATGATTGTCTTGGTATCCATGATCGTCGGCTCCCATTCTGTCGTCCGTTTCTGGTCGCTGCACACCCAACCGGCGTCGTCTTGTCAGCGCACCTTCGTCTCCGGTTCGCCTTCGAGCTTACCTTCCGCGAATACGCGGCTGCCGCGAATGTCGGATTCCTCGATGGTGATAAGGTCGGTTTTGGTCAACGCCCGGTCGCGCGATGCGAAAAGCCGGCTGGCCTGGCGAAGCCGCGCCCGGTCGAGGCTATTGCGGACCGAGCGGGCGTTGGAGAAATGCGGCAGCCGCATGCGGATCGGGAGATACTCGTCGAGCGCCTTAGCCGCCGCTTCGCTGAGACGGTAATTCTGTTCCGCCAGCATGATCTCGGCGATGGATTTGAGTTCGCTGACGCCGTAGTCCGGAAAATCGAGGTGATGGGCGACGCGCGAGCGCATGCCGGGATTGCTGTCGAAGAAGCGGTCCATCTTGTCCTTGTAGCCGGCAAGAATCACTACCAGATCGTCGCGGTTGTTTTCCATGCATTGCAGCAGGATTTCGATCGATTCCTGGCCGTAGTCGCGTTCGTTCTCGGGCTTGTAGAGATAGTAGGCCTCGTCGATGAAAAGCACCCCGCCCATGGCGCGCTTGATCACTTCGCGGGTTTTGGGCGCGGTGTGGCCCACATACTGGCCGACGAGATCGTCGCGCGTCACCGCGACCATGTGCCCTTCGCGAACATAGCCGAGACGATGCAGGATTTCCGCCATTCTAAGCGCCACGGTGGTCTTTCCGGTACCGGGATTTCCCGTAAAGTTCATGTGCAGCGTCGGCGCGCCCGAGATCAGCCCGAACTTGCGGCGAAGCCGGTCGACCAGGAGCAGCGCGGCGATCTCGCGGATGCGGTTCTTGACGGGCTTCAGGCCAACGAGTTCGCGGTCGAGCTTTTCCATCACCTCGTCGATGTTGGATGCCTCGAACTCGGCCTGCAGATCAACCGATTCGCCCTGCGCGGCAGCGCCCTTTGCTATCGCGTCCAGCATGGTTTCGCCTAGCTCCGCTCGCCTTCGGGCCTGTCGGTCGCATAAGGCACGATCGAATAGCCCTGGCTGCGCCCGTCACGCTCCTGGCGCAGCAGCCGGAACCCGGGTTCGTTGGGCGGCCGGTTGACGATGAACGACATGCGCGGCGCTTCCCAGCCCTTGGTCGAATCGAAGGCGGTGACCCGGACATACATGTTGGGCATGGCTTTCCGGCAATTGTTGACTTCAAGCAGGATGCCCGCCGGGTCCCTAAGGTCGAACATCGGGTTGCCGTACATTTCCCAATAGGTGTTTCGCGGATGCGGATCGTCGGTGTACTCGACGCCGACCGCCCAGTGGTTTTTCAGCGCGTATTTGATCTGCGCCGAAATCTGCTCGTCGGTCAGCTCGGGCAGGAACGAAAACTGTCCCTGCGTGGCCTTGTTTCCCGGATTGGTCATCATGGCGACGGTTCCTTTCGTCTAGAAGCTCGGCGTTGCGGTTGGTACAAAGTCGGCCGTGTCTGTCGATTCGTAGTTGAAGGTGACGTCCTTCCACGTCTCCAGGGCCGCCTTGAGCGGCTTGCACCACCTGGCCGCCTGTTCGAGGATTTTGGTCCCTTCGCGCAGATAGTCGCGGCCCTCGTTGCGGGCGAGGATCATCGCCTCCAACGCGACGCGATTGGCCGTCGCACCGGCCTGGATGCCGTCCGGATGGCCGATCGTGCCGCCGCCGAACTGCAGGATGACGTCCTCGCCGAGATAATGGATCAGCTGGTGCATCTGGCCGGCATGGATGCCGCCCGAGGCGACGGGCATCACCTTGTTGAGCGAGGCCCAGTCCTGATCGAAGAACAGCCCGGTTTCGAGGTTCTGCGGCGTGCGCTCCTCGCGCAGCGTGTCATAAAACCCCTTGATCATAAGCGGGTCGCCTTCCAGCTTGCCGACCACCGTGCCGGCATGGATGTGATCGACGCCGGCCATCCGCATCCATTTGCAGATGACGCGAAAATTCATGCCGTGGTTCTTCTGGCGCGAATAGGTCGAGTTGCCGGCCCGGTGCAGGTGCAGGATCATGTCGTTGCGGCGTGCCCACTTGGCCATCGACTGGATCGCCGTGTAGCCAATGACGAGGTCGATCATGACGATGCAGGAGCCAAGCTGTTTTGCAAATTCGGCGCGCTCGTACATGTCCTCCATCGTGCCGGCGGTGACGTTGAGATAATGGCCCTTGACTTCGCCGGTGGCGGCCGACGCCTTGTTCACTGCCTCCATGCAGTAGAGGAAACGGTCGCGCCAATGCATGAAGGGCTGTGAGTTGATGTTCTCGTCGTCCTTGACGAAGTCGAGGCCACCCTTCAGTGCCTCGTAGACGACGCGGCCGTAGTTGCGGCCGGACAGGCCAAGCTTCGGCTTCGTCGTCGCGCCGAGCAGCGGCCGGCCGAACTTGTCGAGCCGCTCGCGTTCCACCACGATGCCGGTCGCCGGGCCCTGGAAGGTTTTGAGGTAAGCCACCGGGATGCGCATGTCCTCGAGCCGCAAGGCCTTGACGGCCTTGAAGCCGAACACGTTGCCGATGATCGATGCAGTCAGGTTGGCGATGGAGCCGGGCTCGAACAGGTCGAGGTCGTAGGCGATATAGGCGAAGTACTGTTGCTCGATCCTGGTGCCTGGACCTGTGTTCGGCACCGGCTCCGATTTGAACGCCTTGGCGCGGTAGAGCTCGCAGGCGGTCAGCCTGTCGGTCCATACCACGGTCCATGTCGCGGTAGAGGATTCACCGGCGATGGCGGCGGCCGCCTCCTCGTGGTCGACGCCGGGCTGTGGCGTGATCCGAAACATGGCGATCAGGTCGGTCTCCTTGGGCCGGTAGTCCGGCTCCCAGTAGCCCATCTTCTTGTAGGGGATGACGCCCGACCTGTAGCGTTCCTTGCCTTCCTTGAGCGTGCCTGCTGAGGGCATGTCGATCTTGTTCATGGCAGGTCTCCTGTTTGCCGCTCAGGCGGCTTTCGCGGTTGCGATTTGGGGGTCGAGCTTTCCTGCGGCGTAACGTTTCGCCATCTCATCCATGGCGATCACCCTGATCTTCGACGCGTGGCCTGCGGTGCCGAAGCGTTCGAAGCGATCGCGGCAAAGGTCGCGCAGGGCGTCCATGGCGGGTTTCAGGAATTTACGCGGATCGAATTCGCGCGGGTCCTCCGTCGCGACGCGGCGGAACTGCCCGGCCATGGCCATTCGGCAATCGGTGTCGATGTTGACCTTGCGCACGCCGTAGCGGATGCCGCGCTCGATTTCCTCGACCGGGACGCCAAAGGTCTGGGGCATCTCGCCGCCATAGTTGTTGATGATGTCCTGCAGTTCCTGCGGCACGGAGGAAGATCCATGCATGACCAGATGCGTGTTGGGCAGTTTCTCGTGGATCGCCTCGATCACCTGCATGGCCAGGATGCCGCCGTCGGGCTTGCGGCTGAATTTATAGGCGCCGTGTGAAGTACCGCAGGCGATCGCCAGCGCGTCGACCCGGGTGGCGGTCACGAAGTCGACCGCCTGATCGGGATCGGTCAAAAGCTGGGCGTGGGAAAGCGCACCTTCGGCGCCGTGCCCGTCCTCGGCCTCGCCCTGGCCGGTTTCCAGCGAGCCGAGCACGCCGAGCTCGCCTTCGACCGAAGCGCCGACCCAGTGCGCCATGCGTGCGACGCGTTCGGTGATGGCGACATTGTAATCGTAGCTCGCCGGCGTCTTGGCATCCGCCATCAGCGACCCGTCCATCATCACCGAGGTGAAGCCGTGGCGGATCGCCGACAGGCAGGTGGCTTCGTTGTTGCCGTGATCCTGATGGATGCATAGCGGAATGGCCGGATGGATTTCGGTCAACGCCTCCATCATCTTGGCCAGCATGATGTCGTTGGCATAGGAGCGAGCGCCGCGCGAGGCCTGGATGATGACCGGCGCATCGCAGGCCCTGGCGGCCTCCATGATGGCGAGGCCCTGTTCCATGTTGTTGATGTTGAATGCGGGCACGCCATAGCCGTGCTCGGCGGCATGGTCGAGAAGCTGGCGAAGGGTGATGCGGGCCATTGTCGGGTCCTCTTAGCTGCGGAAGTTGGGCTAGATGATGAGCTTCAGCGCCGCTGCGGCGATGGCTTCGGGCGTGATGTCGAAATGCCGGTAGAGATCCGGGGCAGGGGCGCTGGCGCCGAAACCGGCCATGCCGATGAAAGTGCCGGTGTCGCCGATCCAGCGGTCCCAGCCGAGCCGTGCTGCGGCTTCGATGGCAATGCGGGGCGCCGAGCCGAGGACGGACTTGCGGTAGTCCGCATCCTGCTCCTCGAATAGTTCCCAGCACGGCATCGAGACGACCGCGGCGGAGATGCCGTGCTCGGCTTCCAGCCGTTCGGCGGCGGCAACGGCGATCTCGACCTCAGACCCGGTGGCGATCAGCGTCACGGCGCGGTGCTCGGCTGGCTCGCGCAGGATGTAAGCGCCCCGGCTCGACCGGTTCTCGTCGCTGTGTGCCTCGTCGCTTTGTGCTTGGCGCAGCATCGGTAGGGTCTGGCGCGAAAGCACCAGCACGCTCGGCCGGTTCTCGCTCTTCAGCGCCAGTTCCCAGCACTCCGCCGTTTCGATGATGTCGGCCGGACGGAAGACGTTGAGGTTCGGCGTGGCCCGCAGCATTGCCAGATGCTCGACCGGCTGGTGGGTCGGACCATCCTCGCCGAGACCGATGGAATCATGCGTCATCACATAGACAACGCGCTGGCCCATCAGCGCCGAGAGCCGCATCGCGCCGCGCGCATAGTCGGCGAAGCACAGGAAGGTGCCGCCATAAGGCACGAAGCCGCCATGCAGCGCGATGCCGTTCATGGCTGCTGCCATGCCGTGCTCACGGATGCCGTAGTGAATGTAGCGGCCGGCATAGTCATCAGGCGCTATGCGATCCATCCCCTTGGTGATCGTCAGGTTCGAATGCGTCAGATCGGCGGAGCCGCCGACGGTCAGGTCGGTTGCGCCATTGATCGCAGCGAGCGCCATTTCGGAGGCTTTTCGCGTTGCAACCTTGGTCGCCTTCTCGACATGCTCCTTGCGGAAAGCGCCGAGCGCTTCGAAGACCGCGTCGGGCAGGGTGCCCGCGACCGCGCTCTCGAAGGCCTCGCGCTGCGGCGAGGCGGCAAGCCGCTGCTCCCAGGCGCGGCGTGCCGCTTGCCCGCGGCCGGCAATCTCGCGCCAGGCGAAAAGGATATCGTCCGGCACCTCGAACGGCGCGTAGGCCCAGCCGATGTTTTCGCGCGTCGCGGCGATCTCCGCATCGCCCAGCGGGGCGCCGTGCGTCTTTTCCGAACCACCCAGATTGGGCGCTCCCTTGCCGATCACCGTGCGGCAAGCGATCAGAGACGGCTGGTCCGATTGCTGTGCCGCTTCGATTGCCGCCGCAACGGTTTCGGCGTCGTGGCCGTTCACCGACTGGACATGCCATCCAGCGGCTTTGAACCGTGCCGGCTGGTCCATCGACGTCGACAGCGAAGTCGGTCCGTCGATCGAGATCGCATTGTCGTCCCAAAAGACGATCAGCCGGGAGAGCTTCAGGTGACCGGCAAGATCGATCGCCTCGTGGCTGATGCCTTCCTGCAGGCAGCCGTCGCCGGCGATCGCGTAGGTGAAATGGTCGACGAGATCGGCACCGTAGCGGGCAGCAAGCATGCGCTCTGCCAGCGCCATACCGACAGCCGTCGAAATGCCTTGTCCAAGAGGACCGGTCGTCGTCTCGATGCCAAGCGCATGGCCATATTCCGGATGTCCGGCGGTGCGGCTGCCCAGCTGGCGAAACCGCTGCAATTCCTCGATTGGCATGTCTGCGTAGCCGAGCAGGTAATGCAGCGCGTATTGCAGCATCGAGCCGTGCCCGGCCGACAGCACGAAGCGGTCGCGATCGGGCCAGCTGGGCGCCGACGGATCGATATTGATGAAGCGGCTGAACAGCACCGTCGCGACATCGGCCATGCCCATCGGCATGCCCGGATGGCCGGAATTGGCCTTTTGGACGCTGTCCATCGCCAGTGCGCGAATGGCGTTGGCCATGTCGCATTCCGAGACGGCGGCGACGGGCTTCAATGCTGCGGCTTGGCTGTTCATGGCGTCCTCCTCACGACACACGGTTCTTGCGTTCGATCAATTGCAGGATGAGCGGCGTCAGGATCAGCTGCATGGCAAGGTCGAGCTTGTTGCCGGGCACCACTATGGAATTCGGCCGCGACATGAACGAGTCGTGGATCATCGAAAGCAGGTAGGGGAAATCGATGCCGCGCGGATTGGCGAAGCGGATAACCAGCATCGATTCGTCGGGCGTCGGAATCCAGCGCGCGATGAATGGATTGGACGTGTCGACGATCGGCACGCGCTGGAAGTTGATGGCGGTCTGCGAAAACTGCGGGACGATGTAGCGGACATAGTCCGGCATGCGGCGCAGGATCACGTCCATCACCGCCTCGGTGGAATAGCCGCGCGTTGCGCGGTCGCGATGGATCTTCTGGATCCATTCGAGATTTATGACCGGCACCACGCCGATCTTGAGGTCCGCGTGCCTGGCTAGGTTGATCTTGTCGGTGACGACGCAGCCATGCAGGCCCTCGTAGAAAAGCAGGTCGCTCGGCGGAAATTCGCGCCATTCGGTGAAATGTCCCGGCGGCGTGCCGTACTGCTTCTCCTCATCCTCGTCATGGATGTAGGTGCGGGTCTTTCCGGTTCCCCGGCGGCCATATTCCTCGAATACCTCTTCGAGGATTGCCAGTTCATTGGCCTCGGCATGGAAGTGGGTGAAGTTCGGATTGCCCGCCTTTTCCTCCTCGGCCACCTTCGCCTTCATCGTGGCGCGGTCGTAGCGATGGAAAGCATCGCCTTCGATGAAGGCGGCCCCGATGTTCTCGCGCCTGAAGATCAGCTCGAAGATGCGCTTGACAGAGGTAGTGCCGGCGCCCGACGACCCGGTGATGGTAATGATGGGGTGCTTTGCCGACATGGTCTTCAGGCCCTGAAAAGGCCGCGGCGGCTGAACAGCGGCGCGCGCTCGCCGATGGCGCTCGGCTCGGTGTGGTAGCGGGTGATACGCGCGACTTCCCGCGCCGATCCGAAAATCATGGGCACGCGCTGGTGCAGGCTCTCGGGTTCGATTTCGAGGATGCGGGTGATCGTATCGGTGGCGGCACCGCCCGCCTGTTCGATGAGATAGGCGATGGGGTTTGCCTCATAGACGAGGCGAAGTCGCCCCTGCCTGTAGCCCTTGCGCTTGTCGCCTGGATACAGGAATACGCCGCCGCGCATCAATATGCGGTAGCAGTCGGCGACCAGGGAGGCGATCCAGCGCATGTTGAAGTCCTTCTCGCGTGGGCCTTCGGTGCCTTCGAGGCAGTCGTCGATGTAGAGCCGCACCGCCTCGTCCCAGTGCCGGTAGTTGGCTGCGTTGATGGCAAATTCCTGGGTACGCTGGGGGATGACCCGGCTCTCGTAGGCCTGGACGAAGGTGCCGAGCCTGGCTGAGAGAACGAAGACATGCGTGCCGCTGCCGAGAGACAGAACGAGCGCCAGCTGCGGCCCGTAGATGAAGAAGCCGGCGCCCAGCTGGTTCACCCCTGCCTGCAAAAATGTGGCGGCCGGATTCTTATCCGGCGCACCAATTGCAGGGAGAAGCGAGAAGATCGTTCCGATCGACGCGTTGGTGTCGATGTTGGAAGAGCCGTCGAGCGGGTCGATGGCGATGGCGAGAGGCGCTTGCGGGTCGAGAAGCACCGGCTGCTCCAGTTCCTCGGAAGCGTAGAGCGCGACCGGAGCGTGGCGCATGGCATCGAGAAAGATGTCGTCGGCGAAGACATCGAGATCCTTCTGAACATCGCCGTCAGCATTGGCGCCACGGGTTCCGGCAAAGGCGGTGCCGAGTACCCCTTGATTGATGGTGTTGCGGATCGTGGTGGCCGCCTGCGTCAGCCGACGGACGGTCATTACGACCGCGGCGCGCAGTTCGTCCGGCTCGCCGAGATAGGAGTTCAGAAAAGCGTCGAGCGTTGCCGCTGGCATCGTAACCTCCCGATCCAGCCGCCTCTCCTCGGAGCGGCCGGATTGGGGAATGAAAACAAACGACGCTGGATAAGTAAAATTCAATAACTTTACTTTGCCACTAAAAAAATTTTAGTATGCTATATGAGAAACCTCACGCTCAAGCAGTTCAAGACCGTTCAGGCAATCGTCGCCCACGGGAAAATCGTCAGTGCAGCCAAGGTGTTAGGCCTGTCTCCTCCAGCGGTGACGATCCAGTTGCGGCAGGTTGAGGAAGAGTTCCAACTGGCCTTGTTTGATCGGACGGCGGACGGTATGCGTCCCACTGCCGCAGGTCTTGCCTTCGTCGAGACGGCACAGGCCATCGAGGAGCGGCTTCGTCTGCTCGAAGACAAGATGGATGCGATCAAGGGCGTGCGCGCCGGCAGCTTGCGGCTCGGCGTTGTTTCCACGGCCAAATATTTCGCACCGCGGCTGATGGCTGCTTTCATGAAGGAACATCCCGACATCGACATGCGGCTTGCCATTGGTAATCGCGCCGAGACGATCGACAATCTGAAGAATCACGACATCGACATCGCGCTGATGGGACGCCCGGCGAAAGAAGTCCCGGTGCGTGCCTCGGTCTTCGGCGATCACCCGCTGGTCATCATCGCGCCGCCGGACCACCCGCTGGCCTCGGTGCGCGAGATATCCAAGGAGCGGATTGCCCAGGAACATTTCCTCATTCGCGAGTCCGGCTCCGGCACGCGCATCTCGCTGGAAATATTTTTGAGCGACGTGCCTGGCCGCATCGACGATCTCGGCGTCGAGATGGGCTCGAACGAGACGATCAAGCAAGCGGTGATGGCCGGGCTCGGCATCGCCTTCATCTCTGCCCACACCATCGCCGCGGAAATCGAGGCTGGCCGGCTGGTTATCCTCGACGTCGTCGGCATGCCGATCCGCCGGCAATGGTTTTCCGTGATGCGCAGCGATCACGCAATCTCGCCGGCGATGGCGACCTTCCACGATTTTCTGATGCGCAAGGGCGCGATGTACCTGCCACTGTTCGGCAAGCTCTATCCGCACGAGGAACTGAACAGTAGAGGTCGAGCGAGTTAGGGCGCGCGGCCCAAGACAAACGCTTCAGACAAACGATGGTGCGTAGCAGCGGCTGATCAGCTGTGGTCTCCAGACCGACGTCCACGAGCAGAGGATCGGGAGGCTTCGCTGGTGGCACGAATTTGCCGAGGCGACCGCTACCGAAGCGCTGGGCCACGGGGTAGCGTCCCCCGCGTTCACGGAACGGGTGGGCTTTGACTGAGCGTCTGCTAGCCTACAATTGGTTCGGCGACAGCTTCTTCGAGGCCAGCTGCCGCTTGGGCGGCGAGACCGCGGGCCGCTGCTTGTGAATCGTAAAATTCCTCAAGTGCATAGACTCTGCCCCACCGCAGGGTGAACACGTGCAGACCACGGTTGATGTACGACGCGTCGCCATTGAGCAGCGTCGCGGTGCCGTCCCACTGGGCAAACACGGTGGTATGCCACGGCCAGCCCTTCACCCAGATGTGGTTGACCGTGAGATGGAGATTGGGCAGGACGCGGCCGAGGCGCTCAAACCAGCGGCGCATGGCTTCTTTGTCGTGGCGCTCACCACCAAGCGCGTGGGCGCCGGAAACGCGGTGATGGACATGCGGCGCGAGTGCCTTCGCCGCCTCATCCCAGCGATGGTTGTTGACCTGGTCGAAGCTCTCTCGGATCGATTTCTCGACAAAATAACTGTACAGCATTTGACCTCTCCTCAAGCTTATTCGATGGCGTGATCGAGGGCACCGTGGCGCTCCGTCCGCTGATTCTGATGATGCTCGCCGCCATTGGGGAACGCTGGCGTTGATCCGGTGGAACCTTATTGGTTTCCGCCCGGTGGTCGCTGCCTGGCCGTCTCTAGTGCGGCTCTTGCCTGCTCATGGCGGTCTCGGGACGACCATCCGAACAGGACGCCCGCCAGCACAATGGCGGGTCTCGTTTTCATGTCCATCTCCTCATATCAGTAGATTGCGTTCGACCTCTACGTCGGCCGCGCGGACACGAGACCCACGGTCCGTAGCACGCAGGTTGCGGTCTGCACGTCGTGTTAGCGGATTGTCGCGTCGGCTCGCCGATCCATGGCAGCCTCGGTCGAGACCGTCACCTGCTCGCCGGACCTTTCGAACGCGTAAAGCGAGCCCTGGTGGCCCGGCATGGAAAAAGCCACGGAGTCATCGTCGGCGAGACCCATTACAACGCGCAGCGGATCGCCCCCGGTCTTCGGCGCGAAGGTGGCGGTGACCTCCAGGAGGCCGCCGTCGACCGGGACGTAGTAGACCACCATGTCAAGGTGTCCCTCGTGCAGGCTGCCGCCCTCGATCGGGCGTCCGATGGTGGCTTCCTCGGCAAAAGCCGGGGTCGCAAGAAACAGCGCGGCCAGGAGCGATGCGCTCAGGATTTTGCGGGTCATTTCGTATCTCCTTTTTAGATTGCGTTCGAACTCTATATAGGGTATAGATTACGAACGCAATCTAAAAAAGAGGTCGACAATGCGCGTAAGTCGTACTCAGGCCGCGGAAAACCGCGAAACCGTAATCAACGTGGCAAGCCGCCTTTTTCGCGAGCGCGGCTTTGACGGTATCGGCCTTAAGGATCTGATGAAGGGTGCCGGACTGACCCAAGGCGCGTTTTACAAACAGTTCGCATCCAAGGACGACCTGGCGGCGCAGGCGTCCAGGCGGGCGATGGAGAGCGCCACCCGTCGATGGTCGGCCGCGACGGCCGAAAACCCTGATGACCCGCTTGGGGCGGTGATGGCGTTCTACCTCAGTATGGACCATCGCGGAGAAAAGATGGACGGCTGCCCGATCGTGGCGCTCGGCTCGGATGCCGCCAGACAGGGCAAGGACGTGAAAGCGCCGTTCGAAGCCGGGATCAAGGAGCATCTCGAGATCCTCGGCCGTTTCCTTGCCGAGGCCGATGGCGGGGAGTTCGATGGTAAGGCCATGGCCATTCTCTCGACGATGGTCGGTGCGCTGATGTTATCGCGCGTCATTAACGATCCTGAGCTCGCGCAGGCCTTTCTGGATGCGGCGGCCAATCACGTTCGTGAATCAGCCGGCGCTTGAATGGCGTGGCGGCGCGCCCGAATTGATAGGAAAATAGATGCGACGGATTGTTGTTACGGGCATGGGAGCGGTCACGCCCCTTGCTGCCGATGTTGAAACGTCCTGGTCGCGTCTCCTGGCCGGCCGCTCGGGCATCCGGAGGCTTGTGGATGATGTGGTGGGCGACCTGCCGGCGAAGGTCGGCGGGGTAGTGCCCTCCGCAGAAGAAGATCCGGACGCTGGTTTCGATCCGGAAGCCGTCCTTCCGCCGAAGGATCAGCGTAAGGTAGACCGGTTCATTGTCTTTGCCCTGGCGGCGGCAGAAGAGGCGCTTGCCCAAGCAAGATGGGTCCCCGCCTCGGAACGGGATCGCTTGCGCACGGCCACGATCATCGCCTCGGGCGTCGGCGGGTTCCCGGCCATAACCGAGGCGGTGCGCACGGTCGACCGGCGCGGCGTCCGCCGTCTATCACCTTTTACGGTGCCGTCCTTCTTGGTGAACCTCGCGGCAGGCCACGTCTCGATCCGCTATGGCTTCAAAGGTCCGCTCGGTGCACCGGTGACGGCGTGCGCGGCCGGCATTCAGGCGATCGGTGATGCGGCTCGCCTAATCCGCGCCAATGAAGCCGATATTGCCGTGTGCGGCGGGACGGAAGCATGCATGAATCTTGTCAGCCTCGGTGGGTTTGCCGCGGCACGCTCTCTTTCGACCTCCTTTAATCACCGTCCTGATGAGGCCTCCCGACCGTTCGACAAGTCGCGCGACGGCTTCGTCATGGGCGAAGGAGCCGGCATTCTGGTCATCGAGGAATTGACCCACGCGCTGGCGCGCGGCGCAAGACCGCTGGCCGAGCTTGTCGGCTACGGCACGACCGCGGATGCTCATCACGTCACCTCCGGTCCCGAGGACGGCGATGGTGCGCGCCGGGCGATGGAGATCGCAATCGCCCAAGCAGGGATTTCGCCCCGCGAGGTTCGTCATCTCAATGCCCATGCGACCTCCACGCCGGTAGGCGACCTCGGTGAGATCGAAGCGATCAAGAGCGTGTTCGGGCGCGATTTCGCGATAGCTGTCAGTGCAACGAAATCGGCGACCGGACACCTGCTCGGAGCCGCCGGCGGGCTCGGAGCTATCTTCGCAATCCTGGCACTCAGGGATCAGATGGCACCGCCGACCCTCAATCTGAGCACTCCCGATCCAGCCGGCGACGGGATCGACTTCGTCGCAAACCGGGCCCGGCCGATGGCGATGGGCTATGCAATCTCCAATGGCTTCGGCTTCGGAGGCGTTAATGCCAGCGCGCTGTTCCGGCGCTGGACGGATGATCTGGCCGGTGCGAGCACCGGAGGCGCTCATGATTGACGCCTTTCGCTCCGGCCTTTCGGACTTCCCCCACGCCAATTCAATACGAAGAAAGAAGTGACCTCCATGAACAAGACCAATCTAGGCGTCGCCCTAGTGACCGGGGCATCCAGCGGCATCGGGCACACGACGGCCAAAGCCCTGCAGGACGCGGGCTTTCGCGTGTTCGGAACCAGCCGTCGCGCGGTCGTCGACCGATCCGATGGCGTTACCATGCTGGCCTGCGACGTGACCGATGACACGTCCGTGGCGAAACTTGTCCAGGACGTGCTGGCCGAGACCGGGCGCATCGACCTGCTCGTCAACAATGCCGGCGTTGGCCTGCTTGGTGGCGCGGAGGAGTCCTCGATGGCCCAGGCCAAGTCATTATTTGACGTGAACGTCTTTGGCGTTATGCGAGTAACCAAAGCGGTGTTGCCGACAATGCGCCGCCAAGGCAAGGGCAGAATCGTCAATTTGAGCTCGGCGCAGGGGTTCATTCCAGCTCCCTATTTCGCGCTCTATTCGTCGACCAAACATGCCGTTGAGGGCTATTCCGAATCGCTCGACCACGAACTGCGTACTTTCGGAATTCGCGTCGTGTTGGTGGAGCCCGCCTATACCCGCACCTCATTTGAAGAAAATCTCGCCAGGCCGGACCAGTTGCTTGATATCTACGACTCTGCGCGCGCCGGCATGAATGCAGCTGTGCGGAAAGCGATGGAAAAAGGCGATGCGCCGGAAGTGGTAGCCAGGACCGTTTTGGCGGCTGCGACCGATCCCGCTCCGAAGAGGCGCTATGCGGCTGGAAAAATGGCGCGCCAGGTCAGTTTCCTGCGCCGTTTCGTCCCGGCATCCGCATTCGACAAAAGCCTGCGAAAGCAGAACGGGCTTCCGGTCTGAGGTCGACAACAATGATATTCCTGTTTCGGTCGAACCTATGCGAGCGTGCGTTCCAGGAGTTCACATTTTTTGGCACTGGCACAGCCAGACGCGCATCTTCGATGCGTCAGCGTCCGCGACTTAGCCCTGCGGTCATTGGCGTTAGATTAGCGCCATGTTATATTGCGGCGCGAAAGAGCGGGGGCCACGTTCCTTTCACACCCGTAAGTGATCCGTATGTGCGACCCCTGCAGACTGGTCGGTATCACGGAAGCTCCCGGGCATGGGGTTCGGGATTCGATGGGGACAAGGGGTAATGCTCTACACGCTCGTTATGATGGTCTGCCTGACGGATGTGCCGCAGACCTGTGAACAACGCGAACAGATGGTGGACGGCTTGGCGATGAATCCCGGGACCGCCTTCATGCAGGCGCAATCGCTGGTAGCCCAGTGGATCGGGACGCATCCCGGTTATTTCGTTCAGCGCTGGCGCGTGCTGCCCGGCCGCGGATCGTGATATCCGCCGCGAAGATCGAATGAGGTTCTATTTCTTCGCGGCCAGCGTTTCCGAGACGACCTTGGACAATTGATAAAGCCGCTGCTCGATTATCGTCGGCACTTCACAGACGTAAGTCAGTGATTGGACGCGTTCATTGAAAATTCGCGTTGCGAATTTCAGCTGTTCGGTTCGCCGATCGATCTCTTCGGGATCCGCATCCGGCTTTGCCCGCAACGCATCGACATCGGACGCTTCCTTGCGCAACGCGGCGGCCATTTCGAGCTGCTTGTGGGCGTAACGGGAAATACCGGAGATCACCTGCGAGCGCTCGGCGTCCATGTGATCGAACATACCTTGCACCAGCATCGCCATTTTGGGTGCAAGTTGCTCGGCCGGCAAGGAAGCGGCGAAATCCCTGATCTTCTTTTGAGCTTCCGCAATCGGCATGCGGCGAGCTGCCAGCTCCTCGACCAAGGCGGAGATGGTGGGGTCCTTCGACCAGCCCTTCGCCACTGAAGGAAGGTCCGGTCCGGTCCAGATCTGGCCGAGCGAGAGTTGCGGTACCTTGCGCTGTATGCAGGGCCAGTCTGGATCGGGGTTGGCTGCCATGGCGTTGACGCCCGGCGCGAGCATGGCAACCAGAGCCAGGCCGCGAACGTGAACCATTCGCGCCATCAGGCATTTCCTCCCGTGTCCTGTTTGCGGGTCATCAGGCCGCGCGAAGGGTCGTAGGCGATGATGGCGGCGGCAAGGAACAGCAGCGTGCAGCCGGCAACGACGCCCAGCGACAGCCAGTCGACCTGGCCGTAGAAGGCGAAGCGGATCAGTTCGACGGCGTAAGTAAACGGATTGGCGAGGCAGATTTTGTAGAGCAGGGGGCTAGCCTCCTGGATACGCCACAAGGGATAGAGTGCCGGAGAAGCGAAATAGCCGGGAAAGATGACGAAGTTCATGATGCCAGCGAAGTTTTCGAGTTGCTTGATCATCGAGGACAAAAGCATGCCGAGCGCGCACAGCATCATGCCTGACAGGAACAGCGCCGGCAGCACGGTGAGATAGCCAAGCAGCGGCGCCTTGACGCCCCAGAACCAGGCGACGATCAGGAACGCGTAAACCTGCGCGATCGACACGGCGACACCGGCGAGCATCTTCGAGATCAGCAAAAACCAACGGGGGAAGGGGCTGACCAGCAGGGTGCGCATGTTGCCCATTTCGCGGTCATAGACCATCGACAGCGAAGACTGCATGCCCGAAAAGAGCAGAATCATGCCGCACAGGCCCGGCGTGATGTAGACCTCGTAGAGCACGTAGGTCTTGTAGGGCGGGATGATCGATACGCCGAGCACCTGGCGGAATCCGGCGGCAAAAATGAACAGCCAGACGAGCGGCCGAACCAGCGAGGATATGAAGCGCTCGCGCTGATGCAGGAAGCGCAGGCACTCCCGCACGACGATCCCTTTGAGGCAAATGAGGTAGTGGCGGAGCCCAAATTGTTCGAACTTCACCGGCGTGAGGGCGGCGACTTTTGCGGGCGTTGCGGGAGCGCTCATGGCGACATCTCCGCGATGCCGCTTGTCTCGATGCGGTTGAGCCTGGAAAAGGCGTCGCGAATCGAACTGGCACCGCTCGTCCCGACGACATCGGCCACCTTGCCCTTGGCAACCAGGTCGCCCTGCCGCAGCACGACGACATGGTCGCCGTCTTCGACCTCATCGATCAGATGCGTCGCCCACAGCACGCCGATGCCCTCGGTTTCGACGAGTTTGCGGATGGTGGCCAGAATGCCCGCACGCGACTGGATGTCGAGTCCGACCGTCGCCTCGTCGAGCAGCAGCAGGGAAGGGCGGTGGAGCAGCGCCCGCGCGATCTCGATGCGCCGCATTTGCCCGCCGGAAAGACTGCGTGCCTTGTCATGCTGACGGCCCTGCATGTTGACTGTATCGAGCAGCGCGGCAATGCGCTGCCGGGCTTGGTGTCCGCCAATGCCATGCAACGAGGCGTGGTAGGAGAGGTTCTGGTGGACGCTGAGGTCGAGGTCGAGCGTGCGTGCCTGGAACACGATGCCGACACGCCTGAGGGCTTCGCCCGAAGCGCGGCTGACGTCATGGCCGAAGATGCGGATCGATCCGCGGCGGGTGCCGTAAAGATGGCTGATCAGTGAGAACAAAGTTGTCTTGCCGGCGCCGTTGAGGCCGAGCAGAACGGTGAAAGTTCCCGGCGCGATCGAGAATGAGACGTCGTGGAGCGCCCGCTTCGGACCATAGGAATGGCTGATACCGGCAACATCGAGCGCCGCCACCTCCTCTCCAGGTTCGCCTGTCCTCACATGCTGCATGCGGCTGGCTCCTTCGGGGCGCGCTGGTTATCTAGTGCACTTGCAACAGCCCGGCGGCAAAGATTTGTCATGTCGGCTTCCCTGATAGTCGCTGCGGTCTAGTGGGGCGATATGGCCACACCCCAAGGCTGCTGGCCCACCGTAACCGATTGAACCGGCTCGTCCGTCGCCGTGTCGATGAAGGTGATGTCGTTGGAATTGCCGTTGGTAGTGATCAGCGTCTTCTGATCGGGGGTGAAGTCGAGATGCCAGACGCGCTGGCCGACCAGGATGTATTTTTCCACCTCGTAGGTTTCGGTGTTGATGACGGCGACGTGGTTCGCTGGCCCGAGCGCGACATAGGCTTTCTTGCCGTCGGCGCTGATCGCGATGCCGACCGGCTGGATGGTTTCGGGCCGCAGTCCCGCAATCGCGAACTGGATCTTCTTCACCACCTCGCGTTTGAGACTGTCGATGACGCTGACGGTGCCGCCGATTTCGGCGCTGACCCAGATCTGTGATCCGTCGGGCTTGAATTGCGCAAAGCGCGGACGCGTGTCGACCAGGACGTTGTCGGTCACCTCATGGCTGTCGGTGTCGATGAAATGCGCCATGCTGGTGGTTTCGGAGGTGTTGACCATGGTTTTGCCATCGGGACTGACGGCCATGCCTTCAGGCTCCACCCCAACGGGAATCTCCGTCATGACCTGCTTGCTCTCGATGTTGATCGCGGTGACGAGATTGTCGTCCTCGTTGGCGACGTAGAGCGTCTTGCCGTCGGGCGATAGCACGAACAGTTCGGGATCGGGGCCCGATGGCAGCGTGCCCACGATCTGCAGCGTCGCGGTATCGATGATTTCGATCGTATCGTCATCGCTGGCGCACAAATAGATGAACTTGCCGTCATGCGAGATGGTGATGCCGCGCGGCCTCTGGCCGACTTCGACGGTCTTCACCACTTGCATCGTCGCCGTGTCGACGACCGTTATCGTATTGTCTTTCTCGTTGGAGACATAAACGGTGTAAGCCCACGCCGGATTGACCATGAAGCCGGTTGCGAGAATGGCGAGTGCGCAAGCTCGTCTTTGCACGAAAATTCCTCCCAATTGGTTCTACTTAAGGACGCATTTGGTTTCCGGCTGATCGACGCCGAGCGTATCGAGCTCGGAGATCTGGTGGAGATAACCCTCCTGTGGCGATGTCGAGACCACGGATTTGGTGTCGCCGAGCAGGATTGGTTGGCGAAGCTGATGGTTCCACTTGCGGAAGGTTAGCTTCTGTCCCTTGAAGGCGGCGACCGAGAAATCATCCGAGCGGATGTAGTCGCTGATCTTCTTCGGATCGTCGCCATTGGTGCGCGTGCTGGCTTCGCCCACCGCCCGCACCGCCGTCCAGGCCGACATATCCTTGGACAGCATTCGCCGGCCGGTCGTCCTCAGGAAACGGCTTTGCATTTGAATGCCACCCCATTGCTCGCTCGCGGGATGCCAGGAGGATGCGACAAGACCGGCCGTGCCAGCGACCAGCCGCGGTGTCCAGGTGCGGTAGGGCACATAGGTCCCGAACACCTCGCTCTCATCGGCGACAAGCACCACGTCATGCTCCGGCAGATCCTGCGTGAACACGGAAATCTGCTGCTGTATCTGCGTGGCGCCAGTGTCGGTGCGGCGCGCCGTGCCAGTGTCTTTGAATTCTTTCTCGGCGACGATCTGACCGCCGAAGCGAGCCGCCGCGCGGCGCAACGCGGCCGCATAGAGATGATCCCGCTCGTGCGAACCATAGAGCAGCACCCAATTCGGCCATTTCTTTACCACGAGATACTGCGCCAGCGCGTCAGCCAGCATGCTTCGTGTCGGCGCCACATGGAAAACGTTTATGCGGCAGTCTTCCTCGCGCAGGCTGTCGTCAGTGGCACCGACATTGAAGACCAGAACGCCCTTGTCGCGGGCGGTGTCGGCGATCGACAGCAATTGCCTGGCCGAGAGGTCCGCGACAACATAGCGGTCACCTTTGGCAATCAGATCGTTGAACGCCTGAACCGCGTCGGCGTCCGGCTTGACCTCGGCTATGTCGAGGCTGAATTTCTGGCTGAGGAACTTTCCTGTCGTGTTGTTATCGCTGATCGCCACATTGGCGCCGGCGACACCTTCGTCGCGTGGCGGCAGGTCCAGCAGGGAAAGCGCCAGTTGCGGCGCGTGGGCCCGCAAATAACCTATTCTGATTTCGGTTATCTTTCTTTCCGGCCTGTCGGTTGCGACTGGTTGCTTGCCCGTCGCTTCCTGGGCCATCACGTCCGCAACATTGGCGGTCTGGAAAAAAAAGCACAAAAAGGCCGCGAGAGTGCCTGGCACCGCGCTCGTCATCGATAAAACTGCCCATTCTTGCACTAAAGTCCGATTGTTCCCGGACCAGCGCGAATTCAAGGTGCCCACAATGAGCTTAGCGGACCCCACAAGATTTATCAAAGCCCTGCAAGTGGACTTACGTGTCTGCTTTAGTCCTATAGCTTTTCGGGGATATACGGCGGTGAATGAGCGTGTTGCGGTCTTCGACTCCGAGATCATCCGCAGCAATGCCGGAATGTGAAACTCTATGGGTTGTCTTGGGAGGATTGCCTGATGAAAACGCGCGCCGCTGTCGCCGTCGCCGCCGGAAAGCCGCTGGAGATTATGGAGGTCGACCTCGAAGGTCCCCGTGATGGCGAGGTGCTGGTCGAGATCAAGGCAACCGGCATCTGCCACACCGACGAGTTCACGCTGTCGGGCGCCGACCCGGAAGGTCTGTTTCCGGCGATCCTCGGCCATGAGGGCGCCGGCATCGTCGTCGACGTCGGCAAGGGCGTCACCTCGGTCAAGAAGGGCGACCATGTCATCCCGCTCTATACGCCGGAATGCCGGCAGTGCCCGTCCTGCCTGTCGCGCAAGACCAATCTGTGCACCGCCATCCGCGCCACGCAGGGTCAGGGCTTGATGCCGGACGGCACCTCGCGCTTCTCGATCGGCAAGGACAAGCTGTTCCACTATATGGGCTGCTCGACCTTTTCCAACTTCACCGTGCTGCCCGAGATCGCGGTGGCCAAGGTCAATGCCGACGCCCCGTTCGACAAGATCTGCTACATCGGCTGCGGCGTCACCACCGGCATCGGTGCTGTGATCAACACGGCCAAGGTCGAGCAGGGCGCGACCGCGGTCGTCTTCGGCCTCGGCGGCATCGGCCTCAACGTCATCCAGGGCCTGCGCCTTGCCGGCGCCGACATGATCATCGGCGTCGACCTGAACAACGACAAGAAGGCATGGGGCGAGAAATTCGGCATGACGCATTTCGTCAATCCGAAGGAGATCGACGGCGATGTCGTGGCCCATCTGGTCAACATGACCAAGCGCGGCGCCGACCAGATCGGCGGCGCCGACTACACGTTCGACTGCACCGGCAACACCAAAGTCATGCGGCAGGCGCTTGAATCGTCGCATCGCGGCTGGGGCAAGTCGGTCATCATCGGCGTTGCCGGCGCCGGCCAGGAGATCTCGACGCGGCCGTTCCAGCTGGTCACCGGCCGCACCTGGATGGGCACCGCCTTCGGCGGCGCGCGCGGCCGCACCGACGTGCCGAAGATCGTCGACTGGTACATGGCCGGCAAGATCGAGATCGATCCGATGATCACCCACACGCTGAAGCTCGAGGACATCAACAAGGGCTTTGACCTGATGCATGAAGGCAAGTCGATCAGGAGCGTGGTGGTTTACTGAGGAGGAGAAAGCCGCCGGCTAACCAGCGGCCGAAAAATGCAGATGTTCAACACGGGAGGAGACAAAATGCCGGAAAAACTGCATCCTAAAATCGACAATGGACTGCCACGGGAAAAGGCCGATTTTGCCGGCGGCACGCTGGTCTGCGCCTGCACCAGCAACCCGGTCAAGGTGAAGGTCAAGGGCCAGATCGCCCACAACCATGCCTGCGGCTGCACCAAATGCTGGAAGCCGGAAGGCGCACTGTTCTCGGTCGTGGCGGTTGCCGCTACAAACGACGTGACGGTGACCGAAAACGGCGACAAGCTGAAGGTGGTCGATCCGGGCGCGCTGATCCTGCGCCATGCCTGCACGGGCTGCGGCGTCCACATGCACGGCCCGGTCGAGCGCGACCACGCTTTCAAGGGGCTGTCCTTCATCCATCCGGAGCGCTTCCAGGAAGACGGCTGGTCGCCTCCGGGCTTCACCGCCTTTGTCTCGTCGATCATTGAATCCGGTGTCGATCCGAGCCGCATGGACGGCATAAGGTCACAGCTGAAGTCGATCGGGCTCGAACCTTATGATTGCCTCAATCCCGGCCTGATGGACTATATCGCCACCTGGACGGCCAAGAGATCCGGCGCGTTGCCGGCCTAACGACCGATCAGACATTATCCTTGGGGGCCGGACGAAATCGCCCGGTCCCATGCGTTGGAACGAACGCAGGCGAGCGCGTAGACGGACACGCTTCGTAAGTCATTGCCGACGTGCTGTCAGCCTCGGGGGGCGTTGGGCTCAACGGGAATACGCTGGAATTGGTCCAACCGGATCGTGTAGCTTCAACATCAGCGACTGCGATCAGTTGGTTCTGGCTTGGCGCGGCCCAGATCGGCCGATTTGGGCCACCGGGCAAGGCATTGCATTTCAGAACGGCCACATCTGCCGCGTGGCGCCGCGGAAATCATGGGCACATTCTGCTTTAGCCAGCCAAGATGGCAATGTACTATTTGCCAATAAGCTGGCCATGGTTGCAGGACTATTCTAGGCCAGACCAAACCGAAATGAAGCTGATGACCGATCGCGCCAGGTTCCTGATCATCGACGACCATCCGCTGTTTCGCGAGGCGCTGCACAGCGCCGTCCAGATGGCCTATCCGGAGGTTGACACGGTGGAAGCGCGCTCGATTGCCGAGGCGCTCGAGCTTCTGACGGATGCCAAGCCGTTCGACCTGGCGCTGCTCGATCTCAGTATGCCCGACGTGCATGGGTTTGACGGGCTGCTGCAGCTCAGGACGCGTTATCCGCGCCTGCCGGTGGTCATCGTATCCGGCTATGAGGAACCGAAGATCATTTCCGAGGCGCTGTCCTATGGTGCGGCAGGCTTCATCCCGAAATCGGCGCGCAAGAGCGACCTTGCCGCGGCCATCCGCTCGGTGATGGAAGGCGCGATCTATGTTCCTGGGACCTATGAGGGCCGGCCGCCCGACGCCGACAGTACCGACCGCGCCGAGATGGTCCAGCGCCTGGCCACGCTGACGCCGCAGCAGCTCAAGGTGCTGCAGATGCTACGCCAGGGCCTGCTCAACAAGCAGATCGCCTATGAGCTGCAGGTCGGCGAAACCACCGTCAAGGCGCATGTCTCCGAAATCCTGCGCAAGCTCAACGTCTACAGCCGCACCCAGGCGGTGATCGAGGTCTCGAAGCTCGACAATGCCGAGCTGTTTCGGGACCAGGCGGGGTTTTGAGGGGACGAGCGGGAGGCGCGGTGCGTGCTTGCAAAAAGTGCACTGTCACCGTAATTCCGGCTACAGCGGCTCATGTCGCAGAAAACCGTAGGCCCGTCATTCCTTGCGAATCATATATGTACTTGAATTTGTCAGAAACAATTATATGGAATCTCGTCCCAAAATTATCATTCAGGCGAAAAATGTCAAACTCGGTCGAGAAATCATCGACCAATCTTAGCTGATCAATGCGGTATATGTCTCCGTCCTCAAATGTTTCGAAAATAGATTTGGAAAAGTCGAACCCACTTATCTCCTCCATGGGTACATATATTTTCAAGTCGCCTCTATCTGTCTTGGCCGTATAAAGGAGGTGCTTGCTTCTCGAAACAATCGGACCAAACGCCTCGAATATCTCGCGCTTTGCAAACAAGACGCCTGGATGAGAGCCTGGTACGAAATCCGGGATAGGTAGCGGCCGCTCGTCATCAAAGCGAAAAAGCAACTTACTTTTGTCGATAGGCCCGGCCTCCTCCATCTCGAGGAAAGCCTGGGATCCATTTGTATTTCCGTCGTCGACGAGAATACAGTAGTCTCGGGCGTTTTCTTCTATTCTCCAATACATCCTTGGCCTTTTCAAAGTTTGATTCTGCCTGATGCAGTTCGCCCAAGCCCTCAAAAGGGATCAAGCCAGCAGATGCGCGAGCAGCGCGCGCAATTGCGCTGGCTTCAACGGTTTGCGCATCAGCTCGATGCCGGCGGCGCGGGCGGCGTTGGCGACTGTCTCCGAGCCGTCGGCAGTGACGATCAGCGCCGGCACGGCGCGACCGAGATAATCACGGACCTCGGCGATTGTGGTGGTGCCGAGGTCGCCGGCGTCGAGATGCTGGTCGGCTATGACAATATCTGGCAACCAGTCGGTATCGCCAAGCAAGTCGAGCGCATCACCGGTCGAGGTGGCGGGGCGCACCAGGCATTGCCAGCGCTCGAGCAGGGAGGTCATCGCCTGCAGCACGTCGATGTCGTTCTCGACCAGCAGCACCCTTGTGCCGAACAGGCCGTAGCCGCGCGGCCGCTCCATGTCGATCGTGCTGGCGATTGGATCGGCCGTGTCGCCGATCCCGACCGGAACGTCGATATGGAAAATCGTGCCATGTCCGACCTTCGACGAAAACGTGACGGGATGGCCGAGTGCCGCGGCGATGCGGCGCACGATGGCTAGCCCCAACCCCAGCCCGCCGGCGGCAAGCCCGGCATCCGTCGGGATCACGCCGCGATGGAATTCCTCGAACACCGCCTCGCGCTGGTCGTCGGGGATGCCGCAGCCGGTATCGGCGACGTCGATGCGGATCGTGTCGCCGCGATGCCTGGTGCCGACCAACACGCCGCCCGAGCGGGTATAGCGCAATGCATTGGACAGGATGTTCTGCAGGATGCGGCGCAGCAAGGTTCGGTCCGAACGAACGAGCGCATTGACCGGCCGGAACTTCAGCGTCAGCCCCTTCATCTCCGCGACCGGCTGAAAATCCGAGCGCAGAGACGAAAACAGCGTCTCCAGGCTGACATCGGTGATGTCGGGCTGCACGACGCCGGCATCGAGCTTGGAAATGTCGAGCAAGGTGCGGAGCAGGTCCTCCATCGTCTCTAGCGATCGCTCGACCTGGCGGACCAGGTTTCTGCCTTCGTCGCTGGTCTGTACTTCGGCAAGCGCCGAGACCGACAGATGCGCGGCGTTCAGCGGCTGCAGCACGTCATGGCTGGCGGCCGCCAGGAACCTGGTCTTGGACAGGTTCGCCAGCTCGGCGTTTTCCTTGGCCGCGTTAAGGTCGATGTTCGACTGCTCCAGCCGGCGCAAGGTCGAATGCAGCTCTTCGGTGCGGCTGCGCACCCGGCTCTCGAGCGAAATGGCGGTCTGGAACAGCGAAAAGGCATTGCCTTGCTGGTCCATGGAACGCTCGACGCGGCTGATCAGCGCGGCGTTTATTTTCTTTAGCCTTTCCAGGTCGTTGATGTTCCTGAGCGGCATCCCGGATTTCCTACTCCGCCGCTTCGGCCGCATTGCGTTCACCGAAGGCGATGCCGGTGAAGGTCTGGTTCAGATGCATCGAACGGTACTGTTCGCCATAGGTGCCGAAGCCGAGGACGTTGTTGACCTTGTAGAGTTCCGAAATCTCGCGATAGACCTGCCGATTGCGCGCGTCGAGCCGGCGCAGCACGCAGTCGAAACCGAGGATCAGGTCGATGCCGCCAAGCCTTTCGCTGACGTCGCTGAGAGCGGCGCGGGTCGCCTCGACCATGTCCTTGGGCTGGGCGACGGCAAGCACGACACCATCGTCGATGGCGCAGAAGAACGACAGCGAGCCGTCCGCGTGCATCTTCTGGATTGAACGGCAGTAAAATTCGCCGCCGACTTTCACCACCACCGGGTGCGAGGCAAAACTCAGTGGCGTCAGCATCTGCGCGACGACGCCGACCGAGGCGGCATATTCCTCGGCGGCAATGGTGGCGTTGAATTCGCGCACGATGCGGTGGTCGGGATCGGATGCCGTCACCACCAGCTTCTCGTCGGTGGGAACGAAATTGTCGGTCTTGAACACGTGGAAAGGAATTTCCGTAGTGATCAGCACGATAATGGCGCTGTCGGAGGTCACTTTGCCGTTCGAGATCAGCCGCGTTGTCTCGAATTTCAAATCATCGCCAGCCGACCCGCCGATCAGTGGGATGTCGTCGAGCCCCCAATGAATGGCGGAGGTCACCGCTTCTTCGGCATAGGACAGCCCGTCGATCAAGCAGAGCGCGAAAGTGGTGTCGGCTCGCTCGTGCCCGAGGCGGTCGCGTAGCGAACGCCTCAGCGCCTCGACTTCGCCGGTAATCCCGTCCATGCCCGATGAGGACAGATTTTCGACCATGGTGCTGGCTGCCGAAAACGATACGGAGGGAAGCAGCATAGCCAGGATCTGGCCTTCCTCCAGCCCCCTGGGCGTTATCTCACCGGCCGTCGAGCAGCCGGCATAGTGGAGCGCCGGCGCGTGGGTCTTCAGCGCTTCCGACAGGGCGACGGCCTCTATGAGACTCTGCGAGAAAAACAGGAGGGCAAACCCGGCGTCGATGGCCACTGCTTCCGCTGCCACCGCCCGGGCGAACGCATCCGCGTCGGATTCGTCGGTGGTGAGCACCGAAAGGCCGCATGCATAGCGCGTCCGTGACTTGGCCAGCGGCTTCCTCCTCCATTTCCTCCGACGCTTTTTTTGTGCGCGTCTGGCGCGCGGGCGTCGAGGTCATTGTTGTCTTGAAGCGACGCTTTGGCAATGAGCCAACATGATGGATCTGAAGTTTCTGCCGTTTGACGGTGTCAGCGCAGCCGCTCACGGACGGAAGGCCGCATCGCACCGCTATCGCGTTCGCTTCGTTACGCCGTTCCTGGCTTTGCGTGACAACTGGGTCATCCAGCGGGCAGTGGAAGCAAAGCGCCACATCACGACTGATGCTAAGTCCGTAAAAGAGGTGCGAAACTTCGTAGGAGTAGGTCTTCGCGAGTGACGAGCAGGAGATATTTGTCACACCGCCTCTCGTTCTCGAAAGTAGCGCGAGCGCTACCGAGGAAGGATCAGCCGAATCCGGCATCCTTCACCCTTCACTGACTGAAACACGCTTGAAAATCGGGCCTGTGTAGACTAAGTTGCATGGACTAAGTCATGAGGTCTGCAATGCACACCGTCAATATTCACGAGGCCAAGACGCATCTGTCTCGTCTTGTCGACAGGGCGGCCAAAGGCGAATCCTTCATTATCGCCAAATCCGGCAAGCCGATGGTCAAGGTCGTTGCCATAGACGCACCTGCGGCCGGCGAAATGCGTCGGGTGGGGTTTATGGCCGGGCAGTTTTCAGTTCCGGACGATTTTGATCGCATGGCCGATGACGAAATCGAGAAGCTGTTTGGCGGCGATTGATGAAACTTCTTCTCGATACCCATCTTCTGCTCTGGGCGGCGGGCGAGCCCGAAAAGCTCCCGCCCGCAGCCCTTGCTGAGATCGAGAATGCCGATAACCACTTGACGTTCAGCGCCGCAAGTCTCTGGGAGATTGCAATTAAACGCGGTCTGGGCCGCCTCGACTTTAAGGTCGATGCGCGTCTTTTACGTCGGGGCCTGATCGACAATGGCTATTATGAGCTGCCAATCACCGGCGAGCATGCCATTGCAGTGGAGGGGCTTCCACCCATCCACAAGGATCCCTTCGATCGGATCCTGATTGCTCAATCGATTGTGGAAGGCATTACTTTGCTGACCGTCGACGATCTGGTCGCGCAGTATCCTGCGCCCGTCCATTGTCTCTGATCAAGCTGGACCCCAAGCCCCTCGGTAGGGTAGTCAGCTATCGCTTCAGACCACTCATGAACGCCTTCACTCGAGCAGAGTCGACTTGGTTCCACCAGACGCCGTCGTACTTCAGCGCGCTGGCGATGATGACCCCGTCGACAATGGCGAGGATATCATTGGCGTTGTCCGGGGTGACACCGCTGCCGACCAGCGTCGGCAGGCCGGCGGCCTGCTTGATCATACTTATGTAGCCCAAATCCGCGGCGTGGCCGGTGCGCTGGCCGGTGGCGATGATGGCGTCGGCGTCGAAGAAGACCAGGTCCTTGACCAGTTCCTCCACCGGACGGTCGGCGACGATGGCATGTGCGCCGTGCTTGACATGGGCATCGGCGAAAATGCGGATGCCGTTGGCGCGCAGCCTGGCGCGGTAGCGCGCCGCGCGGCCCGACTCGCCTTCGACAAAGCCCTCATTGGCGACATAGGCGTTCGCCCATTGATTGACGCGGACGAAACCGGCGCGGGCAGCGCTGGCGATCGCCAAGGCCGGGATCGCGGCATTGGCCAGCACATTGATGCCGATCGGCCTGCCGAGTTCGCGGCGGATGCGGTCGGAAACGACCGCCATATAGGCCGCCGTCTCCGGGCCGATATCATCAGGCTTGGCGAAGGGGATGTCGCCATGGTTCTCGACGATGACGCCGTCGCAGCCGCCGTCGAGATAGGCTTTGGCGTCGTCGAGCCCGCGCTGGTAGATCACTTCCACGGCCTCGCCGTCATAGCGCGGCGCGCCGGGCAGCGGCGCCAGGTGAACGACGCCGATCACCACCTTGGTGCGGCCGAAAAGGTCTAGCAGCGCGTCGCCGCAGGATTGGCCGATCTGGGTCATGAGAGCTCCATTTGATCGATGAGCGCCGCCATCTCGGAGGCGGAAGGACAGGACGCCAGCGTGCCCGGCCGTGTCACGGCGATTGCGGCGGCGGCTAGCGCCAGCTCCAGCGCCGAGATGACCGGCATGCCCCTGGCAAGCCCACCGGCCAGACAGCCGCAGAACACATCGCCCGCGCCGCTGGTGTCGAGCGCTTCGACCTGCGGCGCCGGCAAGCGAAGCGGTTCCGTCCGGTCCGTGCCAAGCACGAGACAGCCTGCGGCACCGAGCGTGATGACGACGGCGCCTGCGCCTTTGGCCACCAGCGCGCCGGCGGCTGCTGTCATGTCATTCCGGCCGGTCAGGGTTTTCGCCTCGGATTGGTTGACCACCAAAACCTCCGCCAGGCCGAGATCGGGAACAGATGCCGCATTGATCGGGCTGGCGTTGAGAACGGTGCGCGCACCGTTTCCCTTTGCCGCTCTGAGGCAGGCATTGGTCACGGCAGTCTGCAAATTTCCCTGGCAGACGAGGATGTCGCCGGGGGCGATCCAGCGGACAAGTGCTGTCTGCGTCACCGGATCGAAGGCTTCGCTGCAGGCGACGCCGCTGACGATGAAATTCTCTCCGCCTTTATCGACGACGATGGTCGAGCGGTCGCTCGGCAGCTCGAATTCGCTCACCTCAAGGTCTGACAGCTCGCTGTCGAGGCGGCTCCTGATCCACGCGCCAGCGGGGTCCTTGCCGAGCGCCGTCCAGAACGTCACCTCTGCACCAGTCCGTGCTGCTGCGACTGCCTGGTTGGCGCCCTTGCCGCCGAGCCCGTCGGCATAACTCACGGCATTCAAGGTCTCGCCGGCGGCAGGGAAGCGGCCGACGCGAAACACGGTATCGACGCAGGCATTGCCGACGACGTGGACATGCATGGCTCAGCTCTCACCGGTCGCCCAGCCCAGCATCTGTTCGAACAGGGTCTTGTAGCCGCGCCAGGCGATGAATTGCGGCGGAAGCCAATGCGGCCCGACATCGGATGTCCAGGCAACGGTGCGGCCCTTGCCGTAATGGCCGGTGACAAGCAGCGGCAGCGAACCATAGTCCGACGACACGCTGGCCAGGACCTCGGCCCCATCCTTCAGCGTCACCTCGTTGAAGCCGAGCAGGATCGGCCAGTCCGAGCCGAGGCCCCTGAGGATGGGATGGCTCGACCCTGGTTTCGGCACAGGCGCAAAACCTTCGGGAACCTCGACGCGGTCGTCGTAGGCCAGGCAATTCACCGGTAGCACGTCCTCGACCGGGGTCTTGCGGTAGCGCGCGCCGCCATTGATGCCCTGGAAGCTGTAGTAGCCGCCGAACATCAATAGACCGCCGCCGCCGTTGACGTAATCGCGCAGCAGGCGCAAGCGGTTCGGCGTCGGCTTGGAGTGGACCCATGTGTCGGGATGCAGCAGCAGCGTGTTGGCGCCGATGTCGGAGAGCACGACCGCGTCATAGGCCGACAGCGCCTCCATCGTCTGTGGAAAGCCGCGCTGCGCCTCATGCGCCGGCATGAAGGTGACGTCGAAGTCGGTCGCCGTCAGCGCGCTCAGCAACTCGTCCGCGCCGGTGTGGTAGGTGACGGTCGGAAACTGATCGAAACCCTTGATATGGGTCGCGGTCGAAACCCAGGATTCGCCGGCAAGCAGGATTTTCTTCTTGGACATTTGAACTCCCGTCGTAACTCGAGGCCATTCAGAGCCGCGCGAATACGCTCTTTGGATTGGCGATCAGCATGCGGTCGATAGCAGCCTGCTCGACGCCGTGGCGTTTCAGGCGCGGTATGAAATGCTTCAGGATATAGCCATAGCCGAAGCCGCCGAAGCGCGTCAGCATGATCTTGAGGAACACATCCTGCGACAACAGCAGGCGGTCGCCGAAGCCCGCCTCGACAAGGGCAGCGATGGCGCGTGCATTCTCCTCGTCGGAGGGCGATTGCGCGTCCTGGTCGGCATAATAATAGTCCATGCCGATCATGTCGTATTCGAGGAATGCGCCGCGCCGGGCGAGGCTTTTCTGGTAATCGGGATCGTCGTGGCTCGGGTTCATGTGGCAGAGCACGGTGTGACGAAGATCGCCGCCTTCGGCCTCGACGATATCGAGCACGTCGTGCGCCAGCCGCTCCCAGCCAGGCAGATGGATTGACAGCGGCACGCCGGTGATGCGCGAGGCGCGCGCCGAAGCTCGCAGCGACTTGCGTTCCTCGGCGGTGAAATCCTTGCTGACGCCGACCTCGCCGATCAGCCCGGCCATGATCGGCGGCTGCGTCTCGCCGCCGCCGACATCGTTGACGATGAACTCGGTCACCGCGTCCACATCCATCGCCTTCAGCCATTCGGGATGGGTGTGATCGAGATAGAAGCCGGTGCCCATGACGATCTTTAGGCCGGACATGCGGCTGATGCGGGCGAGCTTTTCGGGGTCGCGGCCGATGCCGATATTGGTGGCATCGACGACGGTGTGGCCGCCCAGTGCGCGATAGCGCTGCAGCTCCGACAGCGCCAGGTCGGCGTCGTCGAGCGAAACGTTGTCGCGGTTGACGTAAGGGTTCATGCGCAACTCGCCGATGATCTCGATGTTCACCGGCTGCTCGGCGATCGCCATGTCATCGGGATGGCAGGGACATTTCCAGCTGCGCGCGCCATCGAGCAAGATGTGCTCGTGCATCAGCGTAATGCCCATCTCCTCGACCGGAACTGGGCCGAGCACGGTCATCACATGGCCGGTTTCGACCCCGATTGGCAGCCGCTGGCCGGGCTCTGCGTTATCGAACAGACCGCTCATTGGCTCAACGGCTCCGCACGGCGCCGCGGAACAGGCGGAAGTTCAGCCAGATGGCGATCAGGATGATCGTTCCGGTGACTATCGGCGTCAGGAAAGGCGACAGATGCGCCAGGATCAGGCCGTTGCCGATGACGGCCACGGTCAGCGCGCCGAGCACCGTGCCGATGATCGTTCCGCGGCCGCCGAACAGGCTGGTGCCGCCGAGCACGACGGCGGCGATGACTTCCAGCTCGAAACCCTGTCCGGCATTCGAAGATCCCGATCCAAGCCGGGCAGCAATGATGATCCCGGCAAGGGCTGCCGCGGTGGCGGAAATCACATACACGAACAGCGTCGTCTGCCGCGTGTTGACGCCGGCGCGCCGCACCGCCTCGGCGTTGGCGCCGATGCCGGTGACATAGCGGCCGAATGGCGTCTCGTTGAAGGCGAGATAGGCGATGGCCAGGATCGCCAGCGCGATCAGCGCCGGCACCGGCACGCCAAGGAACCAGGCGCGTCCCAGCACGGTGAAAGCGCTTCCTGGCTCGATCGGGATGGAATAGCCGCCGGTGATCAGCAGCGCCACGCCACGGATCACCGAAAGCCCGGCAAGCGTGACGATGAAGGACGGGATGCCCTCATAGGCGACGAAATAGCCCTGCACCGCGCCAAGCAGGGCACCGAGCGCCAACATGGCGAGGATAACGACTGGCCAGGGCAGGCCGAACTGCAAAAGCGTCGCCGACAGCGTCGCCACCAGCGCCAGCACGGAGCCGACCGAAAGATCGATGCCGCCAGTGGTGATGACGAAAGTCATTGCCGCGGCGACGATCAACAGCGGCGCCGACTGCCGCAGGATGTTCAACAGATTGGGCGACGTCAGAAAGGCGTCGGTCGCAACCGAGAAGATGATGCAGACGACCAGAAAGAACAGCGCGATCGAGACGACACTGCCATTGGCGAGCAGCACATCGCGCCAGGTGCCCTTGTGCACTCGTGAGGGCTGAGCGGCGTGGATCGCGTCGCTCATGCCGGCGCTCCACCGCGATAGCCATTGGTGGCGGAACGCGCACTGAACTTGCGGCCGACGATCAGATTGACCACGTCTTCGATATTGGTCTCGCCGATCAGCCGCTCGGCGACATTGCGCCCTTCATACATGACCTGGATGCGATCGCAGACGAGGAACAGATCCTGAAGCCGGTGGGTGATCAGGATGACGCTGACACCGCGCGCACTGACCGCGCGGATCAGTTCGAGCACCGCCTCGACTTCGGCGACGGCAAGCGCTGCCGTCGGCTCGTCCATGATCAGCACGGCCGGCTCGAACGAGGCGGCGCGGCCGATCGCGATCGACTGGCGCTGCCCGCCGGAGAGGTTTTCGACCTTGAGACGGGTGTCGGCAATGACGATGCCGAGCCGATCGAGCATCTGGCGCGTCTCGTCATGCATGCGCTTCTTGTCGAGAAAGGAAATGCCTGCGATGCGGCGGCGCGGCTCGCGGCCGAGAAACAGATTGCCGGCGACATCGACCGTGTCGCAGAGCGACAGGTCCTGGTAGACCATCTCCACGCGCGCCGCACGTGCGTCGGCCGGCGAGCTGAAGACCACCGGCTTGCCGTCGATTTCGATGGTGCCGGCGTCGGGAACCACAGCCCCCGACAGCACCTTGCTCAATGTCGACTTGCCGGCGCCATTGTCGCCGACCAGCCCCAGCACCTCGCCCGGCTTCAGCGTCAGCGACACGTCATCGAGCGTCTGGATGGCGTTGTAGCGCTTTGAGATGCCGCTCATCCGCACCCGATAGGTCTGGCCACTGCTCATCTGGGATTCCACGCGATTGCAAGGTGTCCGCGGCGCAGCCTCAGGCGGCGCCGCGGCTCGGTCGCCGACGCAGTTTACTTGAACATCGCGCGGTATTGGTCGACATTCTTCTTGGTCACGATCGTCACCGGGATATTGATGATCGGATCGATTTTCTCGCCCTTCTTGAGCTTGCCGAGCGCTTCGACCGCGGCCTTGCCTTCGCCGGCCGGATCCTGCTGCACGACCGCCACCACCCAGCCGTCGTCGATGCCCTGAACGGCCTGCTTGGTCAGATCCCAGCCGAATACCTTGACGTCGCCGGTGCGGCCCTGGCTGGTCACTGCCGAAACGGCGCCGAGCAAGGCCGGCTCTCCGGTCGCATAGAGCGAGTTCATGTCCGGATTGGCCGTCATCAGGTTTTCCGAAGCGCTCAACGCGGTCTCCTGAACGTTCTGGCCGTCGACCGTGTCGAGGAAGGTGACGGCCTGGCCGCTTTCGGTGACCGCCTTCTTGAAGCCGTCGAGCCGCTGGTTCTGGATGAATGAATTGAGTGCGCCGACGATACCGATCTTGGCCTTGCCGCCCATCTCGGTCTTCACATAGTCGGCGTAGAACTTGCCGATGTCCTCGCCGGCCTTGGTGTTGTCGACGCCGATGAACGAAATATTGTCGCCGTCGGGGATTTGCGCGTCGATGGCTATGACGGGAATGCCGGCCGCCTTGGCCGCGGTGATCGCAGGCTTGACGCCGTTGACGTCGATGGCGACCAGAATGATGCCGTCGACTTTCTGCGTGATGTAGTTCTCGATCGCGTCGTTTTGCGCGCTCGGCACATTGTTGGCGTTGAAAATGACCAGCTTGGCGCCGGCGGCATCGGCTGCCTTTTGCGCGCCCTCGTTGATCTGGTTGAAGAACAGGGCCTGCTGGTTGATGTTGACGAGAGCGAACGTATCGGCAAGCGCCGATCCCATCGCTGCCGAGCCCATGGCAATGGCGGCGGCACAGCCGGCGAGAAGTTTGAACAGACGCATTTCGGTTCCCCTTGCTTGCGGACCAGACCTCGGCTGGTCCCGTTGGTGCTACAGGCACGAGGCAAACATTCAAGAGACTTGAATATTTGTCAATCCAAATGAACGCAGAGCGTTGCTCAGAAAGTCGCCGGCGTGTTGACCCAGAAAATGCTAGCGCGTTCCTCGCCGATGTTGCGGTAATGATGCGGCAACTCCGACCTGAACACGAAGGCATCGCCCCTGGCGAGAGCATGGCTCTTGCCGTCGACGATCAGTTCGATCCGGCCGGCGAGCACATAGCCGACTTCCTCGCCGGCATGCTGGATCGGACCTTCGCTCGAGCCCTCTGCCTCGATGTGATGGATGTTGCATTGTAAGAGGTGGCCAGGCGAATACGGAATGATGCGTTCGAGCGAAATGCCTTCGCCACGCCGTAGCGCGTCGAGCGCGATCAAAGGCCTTGCGCCCGCCCGGAATACGATCGCCTCGTCGTCATCGACTTGCTCGAACATCCAGCCGATGTTGGTGTCGAGAACCTCGACCAGGCGGTGAAGCATGGGCAGGGACGGCGAAGCCTTGCCGTTCTCGATCTTGGACAGCAGGCTTTCCGAACAATTCGCAGCCGCGGCCAGCGTCTTCAGCGTCATGCCGCGTGTCTGGCGGGCGAGGCGCAGCCGAGTTCCAAGTCTTGCGACATTTACGGTGACGTCCGTTTCTGACTGTGGCCGCCGTCGATCGATTTTGTTCATCTGTTCGCCAACCATTCAACGGTCAAGGGCAACTATCGCGCGAGCAAAAGACCTCGGCCGACGATTTGCAAGTGCTGATGCGTCAAATTCGAGACTGCAGCCGTAGCTCCGGCATCTGGCGAATGCTGCTCCCGCATGAACCGCACTGATGATCTCGCCCCGGTCATCAGTGTCGCTTGGCTGCCCATCGGGGCCGAAATCGTCACCGCTACCGCGTTGCGTCATGTGGCGAGTGGACCGGGAACGACAATGCGGGCAAGGCGGCCACACAGCCAATCTACACAACCACGGCCGTGCCGACACGACAAAATTTGGACTGTCACCGAATTCGTGGAGTCCGCCCAGAAGTCACCCACGGCAGCGCCCTATGGAGTTACGCCCAGGGCGCGCAGGCTCTCGGTGGCTGCGACGTACTCAATGAAATCCCTGGGGCAGTCGCGCACGGCTAGCCGGTAATGTCGCAAAGCCTTGTCGGCATTGCCCTTGAGCTGGTGGAATTCCGCCGCGTAGAAATTGGCCTCACACAGATTTCCGCGTTTCCGCCTCGGGACGGGATCGTCGGCTGCGGTCAGGGCTGCTTCGGGCGACTGCTCGCCAAGGAACATGCGAACCAGCGGCGCCGGCCATTTGGTCATGTCCAACTTGCTGGCCACCCGGCGTAAATGGCTGGCGCCACCACTGCGCCGCTCGGCCAGATCCGCCCAGATCGCATAGTAGGCATTGTCGGGTGCAAGTGTCGCCGCCATTGTAAGGTCGGCTTGCGCCTTGGCCGGTTCCGGGCCGCAGAAATAGTAGATTCCCCTGCTTCCGTAGGGATTGACATAGGTGGGATCGAGCGTGATCGCCTGGCTGTAGTCAGCGACGGCGCGTGCTGCATTACCCTTTGCGCCCCAAGAGATGGCCCGGTTATTGTAGGCGAACGGGTGTCGGGGATTGAGTCTGATCGCCTCGTCGAAATCGGCGATGGCGCGGTCGAATTTGCCCATCCTGTTGAAGACGAAGCCGCGATTATTGTAGGCCTCCATATATGCCGGATCGAGTCCGATTGCGTGGCTGTAGTCGATGATGGCGCGAACGTCGTCGCCCTTGTGAGCCCAGCCGAGGCCTTTGTTGTAAAAGGCCACGGCTTTTCCGGGGTCGAGCTCGATCGCCCGGTCGAAATCGCGGATGGCGTTGTCGTTCTCGCCCTTGTCGAGCCATAGCAGCCCACGCTCGTTGTAGGCATCGGTGTCGTCCGGGTCGAGGGCGATGGCGTTGTCGTAATCTGCCAAGGCCCGGTCAGTGTCACCGATCTCAGTCCAGACAATAGCCCGGTTGTGGTAAGCGACGGCGCGGCTGCCCGAGCTTCGCGTCCTGTCCTCGATGATCCGCGTGCAGGCCGCGATCCGCTGTGAGCCCGCAGCGGCGCCACCACAATCGTGGCTGTCCTCGGCCAAGGTCGGAGCACCGAGCGCAAGCAGCACAATGAGACAGGCCAGCACCCGCTGTCCCGCTTGAATTGACCGTTCGATTGGCCGCCCATCAAACATCGTGTCAGCAGGTTCGGATCACAATTGCGGTTTGTTGGCCTCGTTCCAACTTGATCAAACAAATCTTTGTTCTTCGCAAGTCGTCCCGGCAAGGAAGTGGTCGAAATGGTTGATAAATGTTGCCTCGGGCAGATCGCGAGGGGTGAGCGTGCCCGCGCTCGGGACCGCATAGCCAAACTAGGTGGGCAAGGTCGAAATCGCGTAACTTTAAGCTTCGACAATTTTGAAGAAAGTCAAATCAGAATTAGTGGACTAGAACCTTGAGAATGTGAATTGCGGAAGCGACGCGCTTTAATGCTTTAGAAGTATAGACACATCGACACGAGGTGCGAAGAAGCAACGCCAATACAGCTGATTGGTTACGACATATTTATTTTCGCAGATATGGTATTGGCCGTCCGGGGATTCCTGTACACGGTCCTGTGGGATGATGAAATTATGCGGCAAATAGGTGTACCCACCGTCTACCCTGGACCGCACCGAAGACCGAGGTACGGCGCGGCAATCTGAACCGCCGCAGCACTTGAATTTGGTCTGCGGGTCAATCTTGTCTTCGTACCAATCATGGGCGTTAGCGGCTGTTGCGGCGGCGATACACATTGCCGTGAAGATGAGCCTTCGCATGGCATTCCTCAAGTGTCTGGCAGGCGCTGCTCGTTCGGGTTTCCATGTATATTAGCGTTCCATTGAAAATACCATTGGCCTCCGCCGACTTAACGCAGCTCCGGCAAGCGAGGGTCGCAATTGAAAGGCCGCATCGGGTCACGTCATGACGACACTTGCACCGAACAAGTGCCGGGCGCAGAATCTGCCCAGGGAGCAATACGCGTTTGGCAGGGCGACCCGGCGCCGCATAGTCTGAAGGTGGCGCGAAGGAGACCTCCTCCGAACTGCTCCTAGTATCTGGATGGTTGACCAACCGATACGACGTTCATAGGACAGTAACGCCCGATGCGCGCGTTCGTAGGGCATCTCGCTGTTACATCGGGGTGACAAAAGCACCGCCACGGTGGCGTCAACCGGTTACAGAGGGCGAGAAATATCTGCGGCCTTCTGGGAGTGAAGTGTCAGCGTTCCAGAGGCTGCGTGGGCGTGTCGTGTTAGCGCGGCGACTGGAACGCTCCACGCCTCGCAAGCGGGATAGCGAAATCTCGTGAAGGCAAGGTCGAGCTGCGTTCTCCGTTCTGTATCGGCGACGGGCGGCGACCGGGAGAGATGGATACCATGCACATGGGGCGTCTGGAAGTTGGCAGGACATGGGCACGGGGCGGCCCGCGTGCAGGCTCATGGCTGAGCGGTGCGATGACCACGCAGCGCCACCTCGCAGCGATCCTGGCTTGCGACGTGGTCGGCTATTCGCGCCTGACGGAGCGCGACGAGCGCGGGACCCTCGAGCGGCTGAAGATCTACCGCAAGGACCTCCTCGAACCGCTGGTCTCCGAGCACGGGGGTCGGATCGTCAAGCTCACCGGCGACGGCATGCTGTGTGAGTTCGCGAGCGTCGTTAACGCGGTGACCTCGGCAATGGCGATCCAGCAGGCCGTGGCAAAACACGAAGCGGAGACGCCGAAGGAAGAGCGGATTCGCTTCCGCATCGGCGTCAATCTCGGCGACGTGGTCTGCGAGGAAGACGGCGACCTCTACGGCGACGCGGTCAACATCGCCGCCCGCCTCGAAAGCATCGCCGACCCCGGCACGGTGGTCGTCTCGGGCACCGCCTACGACCACCTTCAGGGCAAGCTCGGCTGCGGCTTCACGCCGCTCGGCAACCTGCGCCTCAAGAACATCGAGCGGCCTGTGCGCGCCTACCGCGTCGAGACCGACGCCAGCGCCTCGGTGGCTGCACCGCCTCCGCTGCCCGAGAAACCCTCGATCGCGGTTCTGCCTTTCACCAACATGAGCGGCGACCCCGACCAGGAATACTTCGCCGACGGACTGGTGGAGGACATCATCACGGGATTGAGCCGGGTGGACTCCTTCTTCGTGATCGCCCGCAACTCGTCCTTCACCTACAAGGGCCGGGCGGTGGACCTGCGCCAGGTCGGGCGCGAGCTGGGCGTCCGCTACGTGCTCGAAGGCAGCATCCGCAGAGCAGGATCGCGGGTGCGCATCAGTGGGCAGTTGGTGGACGCGATCAGCGGACATCATGTCTGGGCCGATCGCTTCGAGGGCGACGTGAGCGACATCTTCGACCTGCAGGACAAGGTGACCGAGAGCGTCGTCGGCGCTGTCGAACCGAGCATCCGGCTGCAGGAGATCAAGCAGGCGCGCATGAAGCCGACCGACTACATCAGCGCCTACGACCTCTACCTTCGCGCGCTGCCGCGCTTCTACAGCATGACGCGCGAAGGCTTTGCCGACGTGCGCCGGCTCACCAACGAGGCGCTCAGCATCGACCCTGGCTTCACCTTGGCGAAGGCACTTGGCTCCTATATCCGCAGCCTTTCCGTGAGCCAGTGCTGGCACGAGCCCGACGATATCCGGGTCGCCGCGCGCATGGCTCGCGAGGTACTGGCGGAAGCGCGTGACGACCCCACGAGCCTACGCTTCGCCGCGCAGGTGATCGCCTACAGCGCGAAGGACTACGAGACGGCCCTGGACACGATCGAACGATCCCTGCTGCTCAACCCCAATTCGGCGCAGGGCTATACGGGCAGCGGCTGGGTGAACGCACATTCCAGCCGCCCGCTCGTCGCGATCGAGCACTTTCACAGGGCAATGCGGCTGAGCCCGGTCGACCCCGAGAAGGGCATCGCGCTCTCGGGCATCGGGATGAGCTACCTGATGCTCGAGCACTACGAGGAAGCGCTCGCATGGGGAGAACGCGCGTTGCACGAGATGCCGAACTACGGTTCCTCGCACCGGGTGGTGATCATGGCGCTGGTCAAACTCAACCGGCTGGACGAGGCGCAGGCGGCGGCGCGGCGGCTGATGGAGGCGTTCCCGACCTACACGCTCACCCTGCAGAGACAGATCAACCCGTGGCTGGACAAGGTGTTCGCCGAGCGTTACGTCGAGGCGCTGGGCATCTCCGGCGTGCCGGAGTGATCGTCGCGGTTGCAAAAATGCCCAGCGAGGCGACGGCCCTTGACCCCTTCGCTTCTGGAAGGACAGTTCTCTGGCCGGCTTGTCTGAGGATTGAGCGCGTAGAGCAGCCGTGAACAGCAAGCGAGCTCTCTGTTGAATTCGCGTCGAACTTTCGGTTTCCACCCTGACGACCTACCGACGGTCCAGACAAACGTGGCCGTTGGGTCAGGTGAGGACAGACCCTGCGCCGAGCTGAATGTCCGCTCAACTACACCTCACACTGGAAGCCGCCAGCCAGCTTTCGGCCGCGAAGTGGTCACTCCGGATGCCAATTTGCGTGAAGCGGTCCGCATGGTGCAAGGTGGCGCAAGAAGCATGGTTCAGTCGAAGAAGCCCGCATCCTCTTCGCTGAGATACTTCCTGGCTGCTTCGGCGTCGATGTCGAGGCCCAGCCCCGGCGCTTCCAGCAGGTCCACCATGCTGTCCTTCACGATCTGCGACGGCAGGCCGATTACGAGGTCCTCCCACCAGGGGTCTGAGGCGCTCGGGTATTCGAACGCGATGTAGTTGGCGGGCAGCGTGGCGCAGACATTGATCAGCGCTCCGAGGCCCAGAAGGCCGTTCGCGGTGCCGTGCGGTGCCATCAGGATCGAGTGCATATAGGCGTGCTCGGCGACCCATTTGAGCTCGGCAATGCCGCCAATATCGGCCGGATCGGGGCCGATGACGCGCACCGCCTGCGTTTCGATCAGCTCCTTGAAATTGTGCCGCAGGTAGATCTGCTCGCCGGTATGAATTGGCGTCGAGGTGGAGGTGGTCAGCTCCCGATAGGCCTGCGGATTGACCCACGGCAAATAGTCGCCGGTCAGCATATCCTCGAGCCACATCAAATTGTACTTCTCGACCGCGCGAGCGAACTTGATCGCATCGGGCAGCATCCAGCCCGGGCCGCAGTCGAGCGCCAGGCTGACCTTGTCGCCCAGCACTTCCTTCATCGCGATCACGCAGTCAAGCATGTGGTTGAAACCGCGCTCGCTGATCACGCCCTGATCCATGGCACCGTGATAGCCAGCCTTCTTCTGCGTCACGCCGTAATGGAAGTCCTCGATGGTGTCCTTCATGTTGGAGTGGAACGAGATTCCTTGCTTGATCATGAAGAAGTTCTGCGGCTGCTCCATCATCCATTTCACGTCAGCGGCGTAATCCTCCGGCCGGTCCCCTGTTCGTTTCTGGCGGATCGAGCCGTTATAGACGCGCACCTTGTCGCGCACCTTGCCGCCGAGCAGTTTGTAGACAGGCACGCCTGCGGCCTTGCCGGCAATGTCCCACAGCGCATGCTCGATAGCGCTTACCGCCGCGCCATAGGGCTTGAAAGAGCCGCGTTGGCGGATCTTCAGCATCACCCGCTCGACGTCGGTCGGGTCCTCGCCGATCAGCGCCTCGCGGAAATGCAGCACCCAAGGTTTGAGATAGGTCTTGGTGAACTCGACCTCGCCAAGGCCATAGAGGCCCTCGTCAGTAACGATGCGGACGATGGGATGTTTGCCGATGACGGCGCAGCGGAGGTCGGTGATCTTCATCTTCGGTTCTTTTCGCCTCAGCTCCAGGTGCGGTCCCAGGAATACTCGTTGTCCCAGTGATCCGTGGGCTGCCAGATGCCGGTGACATCCGGCTGCAGGTGCTGCGAGATCACCTCGTCGACGACGTCGTCGATCCCAAGGCCCGGTTTGTCCGGAACAGTGATAAAGCCGTCCTTCACGAGCGGCTTGGGAACGCCGGTGACGATATCGTCCCACCAGTCGACGTCGGCGGAGTGGTATTCGAGCGCCATGAAGTTTTCGGTCGCGGTCGCGACATGTGCCGCGGCCATTGCGGCGATTGGACTTTCGGCCATATGGATGGCCATTGCGACGCCGTGGTCCTGCGCCATGTCGCCGATCTTCTTGGTCTCGAGGATGCCCCCGCTGGTGAGCAGGTCCGGGTGGATAATGGAGAGGCCGCCGCTCTTGAGCAGAGGCTCGAAACCCTCCTTAAGGTAGATGTCCTCGCCGGTGCAGATCGGCACCGTGGTGGCGGCCTGCAGCTGTCGGTACTGCTCGGTGTACTGCCATGGGATCACATCCTCGAGCCAGGCCGGCACGTATTTTTCAATCCGCCTGGCGAGCCGAATACCGTTCTGCAGCGAGATGTGGCCGACATGGTCAATGGCGAGCGGAATATCCATGCCGATAATTTCGCGAACCTCGGCAATGTACTGTTCAAGCAGGTCGAGGCCCTTGTCGGAAAAGTGGAGGCCGGTAAATGGGTGGGCAACGTTATGCAAATCGTAAGCCGCATTGCGGGCGCGCCGCTCTTCAAGCGTCTTGACCGGCCCGCGGCCGGGATGGACGCGGTAGCCTTCAAGTGAGCCGGCAGGGGAGACGACCGCACCGGGTACATCCGCGATCTGCATCAGCCCCAGATCCATCTTGAGGAAGGTGAAGCCGAGCTCCATGCGCTGCTTGAGGCGCTTGCCGGTCTCGGTGCCGCTCGGCACGGTCGCGTCGGTGTCGCAATAGACGCGCACCTTCTCCCGAAACCGGCCGCCGAGCATCTGGTAGATGGGCACGCCATAGGCCTTGCCGGCGAGATCCCACAACGCGATTTCGACCGCGGAGACGCCGCCGCCTTGCCGGCCGTGCCCACCGAACTGCTTGATCCGGCGAAACAGGCGGTCGATGTCGCAAGGGTTTTCGCCAAGCAGCCGGCTCTTCAGCATCAGCGCGTAGGTGGCGCTGGCGCCGTCGCGCACCTCGCCAAGCCCGACGATGCCCTGGTTGGTGTAAATCTTGAGCAGGGTCGAGGTGAACGGCGCGCCGACGATTTCGGCTACCCGCATGTCGGTGATGCGAAGCTGGGACGGCTTGGAGTTCGCGTTCACCCGATTGAGCGCTTCGTCGGCGCCACCTGTCTTTGCCATGACTTATCCTCGTTTCGGCTTGTCGCCCCGCACCACGGCCGGCATAGAGTGTTGCTAGCCCAGCTCTATCTCGTGGGCCTGCAGGTAGTCGCGGTCCATCTCAATACCGAGACCAGGCTTCGATGTCAGCTTGAGGCTGCCGTTCGAGACGTCGAGCGGTCTGTCGATCAGGTGATCGTATTTGCCCAGGTTCCACTCCGATGTTTCGAGTTTGTAGAAATTGGGAACGGTCATCATCACCTGCGCTCCCGCAACCACGTTGATCGGTCCCGCGGCGTCATGTGGCGAGACAGGCACGTAGTAGGCTTCGCACAACGCAGAAATCTTCTTGAGTTCGGTAATGCCGCCGGTCCAGGTAACGTCGGGCATGATGTAGTCGGCGAGCTTGTTCTCAAGCACCGGCACGAAATCCCATTTCGTGTGGCCGCGCTCGCCCCATGAGATAGCGGTATTGACCTTCTCACGCACCTGCTTGAGGGCGTTAAGGCTCTCGGGCGGGCAGGGCTCCTCAAACCAGTCGATCTGGCCGGCCTCCTCGAGGCTCCGACAGAGGCGAATGGCGGTGGGGACGTCGAAGCGGCCATGCGCATCGATGAGAATGTCGACATCGGGTCCTGCCGTTTCGCGGATCAGAGCCGTGAGTTCGGCGGCTTCGCGCTCGTCCTTGCGGGTCATGCTGCCATCGAGGTAGCCGTCCCGCTGTTCGCGGGGCAGGCCATCGGCGCTGCGGCCCTGGTGGGGGTAGGGATCGAACTTGAGCGCAGTGTGTCCGGACTCGACAATGTCTAGAATTTCGCGGACCACAGCCTCCTTGCTTGTGAATTTAGCCTGGTTGGGATGGGTGTAGAGCGCGATTTCATCGCGTACCGGTCCGCCCAGCAGCTCGTAAATCGGCTTGCCGAGGACTTTGCCCCTGATGTCCCAGAGGGCTATGTCGATGGCGCTCACGCATTCGACAGCCGCGCCGCGGCTTCCCATATAGGTGAAGCTGCGGAAGATCTTGTGCCAGAGATGCTCGATACGCGCCGGATCCTCACCTGTCACGGCGACGCCGATCTGCCGCAGGATCGTGCAGAGAGCGCGGTTGGCGAGCCTTGTCGTAGTGGTGATCTCTCCCCAGCCACTCACTCCCTCGTCGGTCGTCACTTCGACGAACAGGAACTCTCCCCAATAAGAAGCCTCGGACTTGATCAGCCACGGCCGAATGCTCGTGATTTTCATCTCGACTACCTTTGCCTGAAAATGGTCAGCCTAACGAGGTTCTGGACTGGACATTCTACCCGGCCCGAGCGGCGTTGCGGGCACGCATCTGTTCCAGAATATGCCGGCCCGAACCCTCGACATGGCGGGAAACGAGTTCGGCCGCCTTGTCAGCCTCTCCCGCCTTCACAAGCGCGATGAGTTCGCGGTGCTCGCGCATGATCGCGGCACGTCGCGCCAGCGTGAAATTGAAACGACGGCTCACGGCTCGCAGTACTTCGCGATGCTTCCACCAAAGCTCGGCGGCGTGGCGGTTGTAGTGCCGCTGGTACATGACGGTGTGGAAAGCGGTATCCAGCTCACTGTGCCTGAATGTGTCGGCGAAGTTGTTCTCTTCGATCAGGCCTTGGAGACGTTCGAGTTCGGCGATGTCCTCGCCGGTAGCCATGTTCACAAACCATCGTGTCAGGGCTGGCTCGATTAGAACACCGATCTCGTAGATATCCCGGACAAAATCCTGATCGATGGGTCGGACGCGCGCCCCGCGATTGGCGACAAAGGTGACAAAGCCTTCGCCACGCAACAGCTGCAGGGCCTCGCGCACAGGATTGGTCGAGGTGCCGTGACGCCGGGCGAGATCGGTGACCACAAGCCGTTCGTTGGCGGCAAGCCGTCCTTCGATGATGTCTTCCCTGATCAGTTCATAGAGCGAGGCGCCCTCGCTTGAGGCCCCGATGGGATCAGTCCCGACCGGTGGCATCGCTTTGAAATCGCTTATTTCGGCCAAGGCCGGCTCCCTAATTTAATACATACCTTGCCCGATATCACACACGGCTTTCGCAAACAATGTACGATTCTGCGCGTTGACAGGCAATCCACGATCTGAAAACGTACCAAGCGATCGAGAGGATACACTGAGCTGAAAGAAGCATCATCGCGATCGAAACGAGCAAGGACCGCTTTGCTTCGGCGCAGGGCGGCATGGGAGAACCAGGGAGGATACCTATGACGAGAATTGCGCTCGGCAGTGCCGTCCTGCGCGGCACTGTCGCCACTGCTTTGATGGCATCCCTGACGTCTACATCGGCGCTGGGTGCACCGCCGGTTGACCTGAGCAAGTGGTCGCCGGAATATGTGCGCTCGATTGCGGGCACACAGGATTTTGACACGGCGGCCGATTGCGCCAAGGTCACCTCGCTCGACTACAAGGGGCGACTGACTTTCTGGTATCAGGGCGTGTTCGAGGGCGACCCCGACCTCCTGCGCCAGTACTACAAGGAATTCTTCGAGACCTTCCGCAAGACATATCCGAACATCCAACTCGAGGAACAAGCGCTCACCTATAACGACCTTCTCGACAAGTTCCGCACGGCGCTCCTGGGCAATGCCGCGCCGATGGCGGTCCGTCTGCAAATCCTGGGTGGTACCGAGTTCGCCTCAAAGGGCTATCTCCAGCCGCTCAAGCCCGAGGATGTGGGGTATTCGACCGAGGATTTCTGGCCCGGCGCCATGAAGGCAGTGACCTGGGAGGGCGTGACCTACGGCATTCCGACCAACAACGAGACGATGGCGTTCATCTGGAACGCCGACATCTTCAAGCGTGCGGGCCTCGATCCGGACAAGCCTCCGGCAACCTGGGAAGACGTCGTCAAATATTCCAAGCAGATCCACGACAAGCTCGGCATTGCCGGCTACGGCCTCGTGGCTCGCAAGAATGCCGGCAATACGCCGTACCGTTTCATGCCACAGCTATGGGCCTATGGCGGCGGCGTCTTCGACGAAGCCACCGCAAACCCGACCTATGAGCAGGTCCAGCTCGATAGCCCGCAGAGCAAGGCAGCGCTGCAAGCCTCGTACGACATGTATGTTCGCGACAAGTCGGTTCCGGTCTCGGCACTCACCAACCAGCAGGCCGATAACCAGCCCCTGTTCGTCGCCGGCCAGCTCGGCATGATGATCTCGCACCCGTCCGATTACAACGTCATGCTCGACCTGCAGAAAAAGGCGACGGGCACCGACAAGGACAAGGCGCAGACGGTCATCGACAACATGCGCTACGGCCTGATCCCGACTGGTCCCGACGGCAAGCGCGCCGTCGTGTTCGGCGGCTCGAACATTCACATCCTGAAGCCCGAATATGTCGAGGGCGGCAAGGTAGACGAACCGGCTGCGAAAGCTATCATCTGCATGTGGACGAGCCCTGAATGGTCGCTGAAGATGGCCTACGCCGGATCAAACCCGGGCAACCTCAACGGCTTCAAGACCAAGTGGATGAAGGAACGTCTGGACAACATCAAGTTCCTCGACGTCACCACCTCGATGCTGCCATACGGCATCCCGTTCCCAGCGCTGCCGCAGGCCCCCGAGATCATGAACATCATCATCCCGGACATGCTGCAGAATGCCCTGACCGGAGCGATGACGGTCGACGAGGCAGCGGACGACGCGGCCAAGAAGGTAAAAGACCTGATGGGCGGACTGTAGCCCAGGCCTGACCTACGACCTGACCGGCTGCGCCGCTGGCGCAGCCGCCTCGTTCCGAAGAAAAAGGGCACGCCACAAGTGACGATCGTGACCGGCAAGGCCGAGGCTCGCCGAAGATTGCAACCCGGTACATCCGGCACGCTGCGGAAGATCTGGGCGCATCGCGCGGACTACGCGTACGTGCTCCCAGCGATCGCCGTCATGCTCATCGTCATTGCCTATCCGATCTACTACACGGTCGAGCTGTCGTTTTTCAAGACACCGCCTGGCCTGCAGCTCCGCGACAAGACCTTCATCGGCTTCGACAACTACACGACCATCCTGACCAGTCAGGTGTTCTGGAAAGTCACCTGGAACACACTGATCTGGACTCTGGGGTCAACTTTCATCTCCTTTGTCCTGGGGTTTGCCACAGCGCTTGCGCTCCACCGCGACTTCATCGGCCGTGGTGTCCTGCGCGCTGTCCTGATCATCCCTTGGGTCATCAGCGCAGTCGCCGCCTCCTATATCTGGAAGTGGATCTACCATTCGGACTTCGGGATCATCGGCGCGGTGCTGGTGGGCCTCGGATTGGCCGACCAGCCGCCGAATTTCATCGACAATGTCAGCACGGTGCTGCCCTCCCTGATCGTCGTCAATATCTGGCGCGAGTTTCCGTTTGCCATGATCATGATGATGGCCGGCCTGCAGACTGTCCCCGATCAGTTGCTGCGTGCCGCAACAGTCGACGGGGCCAACGCATGGCAGCGCTTCTGGCACGTCACCTTCCCGCACTTGCGCAACGTCTCGGTGGTGACGATGCTGCTGCTCGCGGTGGCCAACTTCAATTCCTTCATCATCCCCTGGATCATGACGGGCGGCGGGCCGTCGAATGCATCGCACATCTGGATAACCCACATTTATGAGCTCGCCTTCGGACGGCAGCGCTGGGGCGTGGCATCGGCCTATTCGGTGCTCCTGTTCCTCACACTGATGACGCTGGGCTACTTCTACGTCCGTGCGTTAAGCGGCAACGAGCGGAAAGAGGGGAGCGCATGAGCACGATTGCCGAGACGGCACCTCGAGCCCAGACCCGTCGCCGCATGCGCGTCGACGGATGGCGGTGGGCGGGGCGCATCTTCCTCGTATTCATGCTGCTTTATACCGCGTTGCCGATGATCTGGATGCTGATCACCTCGATCAAGTCCGGATTCGCGGCGACGCAATTCCCGCCGCAATGGTGGCCGGACGAACCTACCCTCGCCAGCTACCAGAAACTGCTCGATCCGCAGAACAGCGTCGGCCAGGACTTCCTCCGCTTCTTCTGGAACAGCCTTTTCGTTTCGACCGTCACGACAATCCTTTCCGTGATCGTGGCTGTCCCTGCGGCCTACGCGTTTTCGCGCTTCAGTTTCCCCGGCCGCAATTTCCTGTTCTTTGCCGTGCTGCTGCGCAATATGTTCCCGGCGGTGATCTTTCTCGTGCCACTCTTCATCCTGATGCGCGCGATCGGTCTGATAAACACGCATGGCTCGCTGATCCTCACCTATCTCACCTTCGGCCTGCCGCTGGCGATCTGGCTGCTCAAGGGTTTTTACGACAACATCCCGGTGCAGCTCGAGCAGGCGGCGCGCATCGATGGCGCAACACGGTTCCAGGCCTTCATCATGATCGTGATGCCGCTCTCGACGCCGGGGATCATCGCCACCGCAATCTATTCCTTCATCGGCGCGTGGAACGAGTACATCTACGCCTACACCTTCCTCTCCAAGAACGAGCAGTTGACGCTGCCGGTCGGCATCCAGCGCTTCTTCTCGGAAAATACGACGGACTTTCCGGGCCTGATGGCAGCCAGCTTCATGATGAGTGTGCCCGTCGTGGTGCTGTTCCTGGTCCTGCAACGATACTTCGTACGCGCCCTTACAGAAGGCGCGGTCAAGCACTAGGGAGTTGCCGATGGCCCACGTGGTCCTCCAAGATCTCGTCAAGAGCTATGGCAGCTTCAAAGCTGTCAACCACGTCTCGCTGACGGTCAATGACGGCGAGTTCGTTGCGCTCGTCGGCCCTTCAGGCTGCGGCAAGACAACCACGCTCAATCTCGTCGCCGGGCTGACCCCGATCACATCGGGCGACATCATCATCGGCGAGCGCGTGGTCAACGACCTCGACCCCAAGGACCGGGACATCGCAATGGTGTTCCAGAACTATGCGCTCTACCCGCAGAAATCGGTCTACAAGAACCTGGCATTCCCGCTTCAGATGCGCAAACTCCCCAGGGACGAGATCGACAAGAAGGTCAAGGAAGCGGCACGAGTGCTCGACATGACGCACCTGCTCGAGCGCAAGCCGCGCGAACTTTCAGGCGGGCAGCAGCAGCGTGTGGCCCTTGGCCGTGCCCTCGTTCGCGACCCCGCCGTGTTCCTCATGGACGAGCCACTGTCTAACCTCGATGCCAAACTGCGCGTGCAGATGCGGTCGGAAATCAAGCGTTTCCACCAGGACCTAAAGGCGACGATCATCTATGTGACGCACGACCAGCTCGAAGCCGTGACCATGGCTGACAAAATGGCGGTGATGAATGGCGGCTACCTGCAGCAATACGATTCACCGGCGCAGGTCTTTGCCCATCCGGTAAACATGTTCGTCGCCAGCTTCATCGGCAGCCCGGCGATGAGCCTTATTCCGCTGCAGGCCTCGATGGCAAACGGCAACACGGTGTTGACCGGCGCCGAGGGCTGGCGCCTTGAGCTCTCGCCGCTCAATGCCCAGAAGGTCGCGAGAGCAACGACAAAGAAGGTCGTGCTCGGCGCACGTCACTCGACGATCAAGCTCCACAAGAGTGCGGTACCAGGCAGCGTCCCGGCCAAAGCCTATACGGTGGAGCCGACAGGAGACATCACCTTCGTGCAGGCGTTCCTGTCCGGGGCCATCGTCAACGTCAGCGTGCCGCCAAACGTTGCCGTCTCGCCCGACGAGCAGATCTGGCTCGAGTTCGACCAGGAGCGGATGCATCTGTTCGATGGCGAAACTGAAATGGCCCTCAAGGCCAACTGAGATAGGGCGGATGCGCGTGAAACGTGGGCGTGGATGACTGAGAAGCTTAAGATCACCGCGATCAAGCCCTATCCGGTGTGGGTAGGAACGCGCAATCAGATGCTCGTCAAGGTCGAGACCGACCAAGGCATCTTCGGTTGGGGCGAGAGCGGCTTGAGCGGTCGCGAGAGGGCCGTGGCCGGCGCGGTCGAGCACTATCGCGAGTTTCTCATCGGCCGCGACCCGATGCAGATCGGGCGGATCTGGCAGGAGGTTTACCGCAGCCAGTACTTCGAAGGCGGGCGAGTGCTTCAGGCGGCGATTTCCGCAATCGACATCGCCCTTCACGACATCAAGGGCAAGGCGCTGGGCGTGCCGGTCTATGAGCTGCTAGGCGGCAAGCAGCGCGACCGCATTCCCACCTTCGCCTCGACCGGCGACGAGGCCGAGGGCGATGTTGCCATCGAACGGGCCCGCGAACTTCGCGCACATGGGTGGCAGGCGATCCGCTTCTTCCCGTTCGGGCAAAACAGCGAGGACATCTTCGAGCCGCGCGAGTCCATCGGCACTACCGCAAGTATGCTGAACAAGGCGCGCGAGGTGCTGGGCGACGACGTGGTCCTCGGCCTCGACTATCACCATCGGCTCTCGGTGGCAGAGGCGGCGAGCTTCTGCAACAAGCTCGGCCGCGGCGTGCTTGATTTCCTCGAGGAGCCGATACGGGCCGAGACGCCGGAGGCCTATGAATCGCTGCGCACGATGACCGACATCCCCTTTGCCATCGGCGAGGAATTTGCCAGCAAGTGGCAGTTCCTGCCCTACATCGAGCGCGGCATCCATCAGTTCAACCGGATCGATGTTTGCAATGTCGGCGGGCTCACCGAGGCGATGAAAATCGCTGGCTGGAGCGAGGCGCATTATGTGGACCTGATGCCGCACAATCCGCTTGGTCCAGTGTGCACCGCCGCGACCGTGCATCTCGCCGCCGCGGTACCCAACTTCGCGTGGCTCGAGACCAGGGCGCCCGAAACAAAGCTGGGCTTCGACAATTCCGACTTCTTCCCCGTGCAACCACGGCTCGACGGGACCGATTACCCGGTCGGCGATCTGCCGGGCCTCGGCATCGAGGTCAACGAAGTTGCGGTCCAAGCGCAGAGTTTGCGTTTCTGGGAAGCGCCTCACCTTAAGCGCCGCGACGGTTCTGTTACGAACTGGTAGTTCCATTCAATCGGAGTCCACAATGACGCATACTTCCGACATCGTACGGCCGTCTAAAGACCTGATCGACGCACTCAGGGAGATCGGCGCCGCGACGGTTGCCGGCACGCTTGGCCACATGGGCTTCCGCAATCCGCACATGGTCGGTCCGGTGGCGCAAAACCACGGGAAGTCGATCGTCGGGCCGGCGCTGACGCTGCAGTTCCTGCCGCAGCGGCCGGACCTGTTCACCGAAGGAGAATATGCCGATCCGGAGACGCAGCTGCACCGGCACGTGCTCTATCACGCGCAGGAGGGCGATGTGGTCGTGGTCGACGCGCGCGGCGACATGAGCTCGGGCGTCTTCGGCGATATGATGTCGACCTATTTCAAGGGCAGGGGCGGGGCGGGTATCGTCATCGACGGGTGCATGCGCGACCGGCCGAATGTCGAAAAGCTCGACCTGCCCCTATGGCTGCGCGGCTGGACGCCAAACTATCATGTGCAGACCAGCATCTATCCCAATGCCGTCAACGTTCCGATTGCCTGCGGCGGTGTCACGGTGATCCCCGGCGACATCATCGTCGCCGACGACGACGGGGTGGTGGTGCTTCCCGTCGTGATGGCTCCGAAGGTGATCGAAGAATCACAGAAGCATCACGATTGGGAGGAGTTCTCGCGAGCGAAGCTCATGGAGGGCGGTCCGTTGCAACGCTACTATCCGCTGCATGACGATGCCCGCGGGGAGTACGAGGAGTGGCGCAAAGCAAATCGCCTGGAGAACCCGAGTTAGCGCATGGATTACCTCGTGGCGGGCTGCGGAGTCGAGTTTCATCGTCGGGCGCCCACTGCACTGCACTGAACGGCCGAGACGGGTCCGGCTCCCGCCATCTTGTGCGGGCACCAAGCGTTACACCAAGCGGACCTCAAATGGCGAACCGGAAGCATCATGGTCGCCTAGAAGCTGACGAACCACCTGTTCGGCAGCACCGGCGCGCTGCTTGACAGCAAGCTGACCGCCGGTTTGTTTCAGCCGTAACCGATTGTCCGAATCCCGAAATCACCCCGTAACATGGCCTGCTGAGATTCGAACCAGCGCGGTCATTCTCGCGCATGGTCCGACTGTTACGAGAGGAGTGAAATAATGCCGTTCCTGCTCATCCATGGCGCATGGCACGGTGCCTGGTGCGCTCGACGAGCACCGGCATCGAAGGGTCTGACGTATGCAATCCGCGTCGAGAACGGCAAGGGCCAACACCACATTGGAAAACACTTAAATGTTCTCGAAGTCCGCAACACTGTGGCATCCACACTTGCGGCAGCGTTCGGAACCCGCACCGCCAAGAATACAGCAGGCTTGAAGCCGCGAACCAACTAACCATCAACACTGAGGAATGCGCCATGTTCGACCATCTCCAGCGCGCTGCTGCGCGCACAACGACGCTTGCCCGCCAGTTCGGTTCGATTACGGACGAGACAAAGCTGCAGGCAGTCGATCAGCCGATTGCCATGCCGGAGCTTCCTTCCGCCGTCCCGCTGATGACACTTTCGACCGGCTTCTGGGCCTTCAAGACGTTGGCCGCTGCGCACGAGCTGGACCTGTTCGGTCGCTTCGCGGACGGCCCAGGCACGACTGCCGGCGAGCTCGCGCAAGCGCTCGGTCTGCATCCACGCCCGGCCGAGATGCTGTTGACCGGCTGCGCTGCACTCGGGCTTCTGGAGAAAACGGACGGCCGTTATCGCAACACGCCTTTAAGCGAAGCCTATCTTGTGCGCGGGAAGCCGTATTATTTCGGTGGCTTCGTGCAGATGGCCGACAAACGGCTCTACGCAGGCTGGGGCAAACTTACCGAAGCACTTCGCACGAACCGGCCAACCACGTGGGACCCGGCAGTACAATCCTCGATATTCGACGGCGAGGATCCGACGATGCTGGCACTCTTCTGGGAGGCGATGCATTCGCTTTCTACGATGACCGCGCGCAAGCTCGGCGAAGCGGTGGATTTTGGACATTTCCGCCGCCTCCTGGACATTGGCGGCGGATCGGGCGCGTACGACATCGAGCTTTGCAAACAATATGGGGCGCTGCGTGCGACCGTGTTTGATCTGCCGCATGTGGCCGCGATCGCCGCGGGAAAAATTACCGAGGCCGGCTTGACCGACCGTATCGAGACCGTCGGCGGCAACTTCTTCGAACAGCTTCCCGGAGATCACGACGTGCATCTCCTGTCGATGATCCTGCACGATTGGGACGAGGCGAAGGACCGCGCCCTGCTGCGCCGGTCCTTCGAGGCTTTGCCGAGCGGCGGCGCCGTCGTCATCAGCGAGCTTCTCGTCAATGACGAAAAGACCGGGCCGGCGCCGGCCGCGCTGATGAGCCTCAACATGCTGATCGAGACGGAAGGGCGAAACTACACGCCGGCCGAATATCGCGCGTGGCTCGAGGAAGCAGGATTCCGGCAAATCGAGACGGTCTGGTTCGATGCACCCGCCGCGAACGGCGCCGTGATCGGCCGCAAGCCGTAGGGCGCAAAGCGGAGTGGAATAGGCGCCCGCAGCTCAAACTCGGAGGGCACCCGACTCCAAACGACCTCCAAAATGTACGACGTCGTGATCATCGGCGCGTGCTTCGACCGCTTGTGCAGCGGTGTGAGCTGATAGCCAGCGGCGAAGCAGTTGGAGTTGCAGCCGGTCCGATCGCGACCCGTTGCAGACAAAAACGAGTTAATCCACTAATTGCGGTGGCTGGACCCCGGTAGGGCGTCCAATGCGAGGAGAATTGGATATGAGGAGGAAACGCCATGCATGAACTTGCCATCCTGTTCTCCATCCTCGGGGTCTTCCTTCTCGGCGCTATCAGCCCAGGCCCGAGCTTTGTCGTGGTTTCGCGCATCGCGATCTCCGCGTCGCGCGCGGACGGCGTAATGGCGGCGATAGGGATGGGCATAGGCGGCTTCCTTTTCGCCTGCATCGCGGTCGCGGGCCTGACGGCGATCCTATTGCAAGTTGAATGGCTTAACCTTGCGCTAAGGTTGGCCGGCGGGGCTTATCTTGTTTGGCTCGGCATCAATATCTGGCGCGCCGCGCCCGAACCGATAGAGGTTGCCGAGACCGCGACTGGACGACCAAGCACGCTTTGGAAGTCCCTACTGCGTGGTCTGTTTGTACAACTGTCCAATCCAAAGACAGCGATCTTCTACGCTTCAATGTTCGCCGCGCTCTTGCCCTCGCCGACACCGTCCTGGATGTTGTTTGCTCTGCCGCCGCTGCTCTTCCTCAACGAATTCGTATGGTACACCATCGTGGCACTGGGTTTCTCGTCGCGCGGACCGAAGGCTGCCTATTTGCGATCCAAAGTCTGGATCGACCGCACTGCGGGAACGGTGGTTGGAGCGTTGGGCGTCAAGCTGATGACCGACAGCGTGCGATCTTCTGTTTGACGCATAGCTCCTGCCTTTCGGCTTGGAAGTCAGGATTTGGCTGATCTTGGCCGTTGCACTTTTCGTCGGCGGCGGCGTTAATTGCGCCATGCATCGCCAACTCCCAATCAGCTATTCACTCACTTGCCAGGGAGGCGTGTATTTTCTGGCGCGGTACCCAGTTCCGACCGTATCAGGCGCCTTGGTCTCATCCATTCGCCGCGCGCTTTTTCGGACAGTACCAATCCATGGCCAGGTCGATCGGGTGCATAGGCGTAGCCGTCCCGGATTTCGATGGGCTGCTCCACCAGATGATCGAAGTTCTGAAACGAATATTCCAGCCATTCGACTTCCGGAAGCGCGACCGCCATGTGCACGCCGATCTCCAGAAAGGTGTTGCCGATGCTGACCGGGATGCCGAGCTCGGCGGCCAGCCAACCGATGCGCATAACATCGGTGACTTGACCGTGGACATTCAGGATGTCGGCTGCGTGGGCTTCCAGAAGAAGCCGTTTGCCTTGAAGATCTAGATACTCGCCGCTGTTGATCTGAGTCCATGTTATTGCCTGCCTGAGCATTCTCAATCCTTCGTGGTCGTGACGCAGGATTGGATCCTCGACCCAGAGAAGATCGTGACCGGCATCGCGGATCGCCACCAATTTCACCAGCGCTTCCTTCGAGGTCCACGCCTCATTCGGGTCGATCATGATTTTCGAGCCTGCCGGCACACAGGATTTCAACAGTTCCAGGCGCCGCAGATCGCGATCGAAATCCGGGTGGCCGACCTTGATCTTGAAAGCGGAATAGCCAAGCGACGCCGCGTGGGAAAACAAGGAAACGAAAGCATCATCGTCGAGGTGGAAATCGAGGCCACTGGCGTAGGCTTTCACACGGTTGCGACGACTGCCGAGCAGCACGTGAAGGGGTAGGCCAGCTTCCTTTGCCGCAAGGTCCCAAAGCGCCACCTGGACCGCTTCATGAAAGGGCAGGGAGTACGCCCGCTGATTGCCGCCACGCGGGCGGTTCACACGATGAACCAGCGCGATCGCCTTGTGTCCTTTCAGGGCCGGCCAGACCTCGTGTTCGAAAACGGTCTCAATCTCGATCTGGTCGGGCAGGGGATCGAAGAGCGTCTGGATGAAGCCCAGCCCCACCTCGCCACTTTTCGAAACGAGTTCCAGCGCGGCGACGTTTACATCGTCTGCGCGAACTTGACTGTCCCCGATTACCCGGTCGCGGGCGAACTGAAATCGGGTTATACGAAAATGCGAAAGGCTCATCACAGGGGCTTTCTGATCGTTTAGTGCAAGTTTCTGATCTATCAGTCAGGATGTCTCAGTACCGAATCAACGGAGGAGCCGCAAGTGGCGGGCAAAGCAAAAGCCATCTCTCATACCCCGGTGGCGGCCACCCGTATGAGCGATGTTGCCTACGAACGAATTCTGGAGCGCTTATTCGACAGGCGCGTTCCGGTCGGGGCATTCGTTTCGCAGAGCGAACTGTCCGCGATCGTTGACGTGCCCGTCGCTCCGCTTCGTGACGCTCTGCGCAAGCTCGAGGCGGAAGGAATTCTCACCATCCATCCACGCTCCGGAATCCAGTTTATAAAGCCTGGCATGGAACTCACGCGCGCCACCTACCAATTCCGCGCCATCATAGAGCGTTCGGCAATTCGCGTCTTTGCCGAACAGGGTGATGAAGCCATCATGAATGCCTTGGAAATGCGGCACTCCCGGCTGGTTCGGCGCATCGAGCGGGAGGGTGTGGGAAAGGAGCAACTGGAGGAGATGGATGCGCTGGAGGGAGAGCTGCATGGCGCAATCATCGGCGCGCTGCGCAATCCCTTGATCGATAGCACATATCGGCGCATGCACAATTATCTACGTCTGTTGCGGCTGGACAGCAAACTCACCTCGCCGATCATGATCCGGACGCTCAAGGAGCACCTCGACATCCTCGAGGCTTGCAGCAGCAGGAATGCCGACGCTGCCGAGGCAAAGCTGCAGTCCCATTTCCAGGCGGCCATGCAGCGGAACCTGGGTCTGGTCTGACACGTCGTCGTTTGCCATTTGCCTCTCCGGTGAGGTTGCACGGCTTGGAAAATGATGTTACCCAACACTCCAACTGATCGATCAGTCTGCTGATCTGATATCGTGGAGGAGGTCGCATGCAGTTGAACAAGAGGCAGTTTCTCGTGGGTTCGGCGGCCCTTGCGATGGCAGGGCGCATCGGTGGTGCCCGTGCCGCAAGTGCCATCAGTTACTGGCACCACTTCACCAGTCAGTCGGAAATGGCCGGCTTGCTCAAGATCATCGGATTGTTTCAGGCGGCGAATGCAGACGTGGCTGTAACCCAGGAGAACATCCCGAACTCGGAATATATGGCCAAGGTGTCTTCGGCCGTGCTGGCCGGCGGGCGTCCCGATACCGCCATGGTGATCGCCGAGCGCTTCGCCGATCTTACCGCGATGGAGGGATTGATCGATCTTACCGAGCGCGTGAACGGGTGGGAGGGCAAAGCAAACTTTCCCGACAACCGCTGGACCGGGCTTTCCAGCAATGGCGCCATTTATGCGGTTCCCGCCTTCGCCTTCGTTGACTGGATGTACTACCGCGCAGACTATTTCGAGGAAGCTGGACTGGCGGGGCCACCCCGAAATTTCGACGAATTCCTGCAAGCATCCCGCAAACTGACGAATCCTTCGAAGGGCAGGTATGCCTTCGGCATGCGCGCCGGCGCCGGCGGTTTCAAATATGTCATCGATGTCATGGAGGCGTTCGGCTCGCCGATCGTCAAGGACGGGCAGCCGGCCATGGACAGGGCCGCGGCGATCGAAGCGATAACGTTCTATTCCGATCTCTTCCTGAAGGAAAAGGTCGTGCCGCCGAGCGCGCCCCACGACAGCTACCGTCAGATCATGGAGGCGTTCCGCACCGGGCAGACTGCCATGGTGTGGCATCATACCGGTTCGCTGAACGAAATCTCGAGCGCGATGAAGCAGGGCGAACAATTCTCGACCGCGCCGATGCCGGCCGGTCCGAAGGCGCATGTCGCTCGCGTCGCATACGCCGGCAACGGCGTCATGAAGGGAGACAATATCGAGGCTGCCTGGCGGTGGGTGAGTTTCTGGGGCCAAACCGACGCTGCCTTGGCCCTGCTCGAGGGGACCGGCTATTTTCCGGCTTCCGCCGCTGCGCTGCAGGATCAGCGGATCACCGGCAATCCGATCTATAGTGCGGCGACGGAGACGCTCAAGTTCGGACGCCTGCCGAACAATTTCGTCGGCGCCGCGGGCTGGTCCGAAAATGTCGTCAATCCCGCTTTCCAGTCGGTGCTGACGGGTCAGTCGACGCCGGAACAGGCAGTGGACCGCATGATCCAGGGCCTGGAGGCGGCGCTCCGCTGATCCCCCGCCCTGCAGCCGTGCTCAGAACGCAACGGGACGGTGCTTTCGCATCGCAGATTCATGACAATAGGCTCGAGCAGATATCTGTCTTTGCGGGCTCTCGGCGAACTGTCCGAGACCCGATACTGGATGTATTTGCTGCTCCTTCCCAGCCTCGCCCTTATCCTTCTCGTGATCGCCTATCCAACGCTTTACGGCATGGCCATCAGCTTTCGCGAGATGCGTCTGACGCGTCCCGGGTTGGACGGCTGGGTGGGCTTCAAACATTATGTAGCGATGTGGTCAGACCCGGTCTTCTGGATCGCATTGAAGAACACAGTCGTGTGGGTCGCGGCCGCGGTCGCGCTGGAACTGTCGCTTGGTCTTCTCGCCGCGACAGCTCTCAACAGGGATTTGCCGGGCACGAAAATCTTCGCCGTGCTCATCCTGCTTCCCTACTTCCTGCCCAACGTCGTGGCGGGCCATATGTGGGCCTTGCTGCTCGATCCGCGGCTCGGAGTGATCAACGATCTTCTTGTCCGGATAGGCGTCCTGCAGTCCTACAGGGCATGGTTTGCTGATCCCAATACTGCACTTGCGGCGACCATTCTCGTCGAGGCCTGGCACGGGTTTCCATTCTTCGCGCTGCTGCTGCTCGCGGGCCTGAAAGGTATTCCCGAGGACCTCTACAGGGCAGCGGCGGTCGACGGCGCAGGCGTAGCGGCGCAGCTCCGGCTGATCACCTTGCCGATGCTCAAGACCGTCATCGCGGCGGCAGTGATCCTGCGCGTCATCGGTCTGGTCAATTCGCCCGATCTGCTCCTCATTCTCACCGGCGGCGGACCCGGAGATGCCACGCAGGTGCTGTCGTTGTATGCCTTTCAGACCGCCTACAAGGAATTTAATTTCGGCTACGCATCCGCCCTGTCGGTGGTGATGTTCGCGACCCTGATGATCTTCGCGGCCGGGTACATCCGTATCTCCAGGATTACCAAAGGACAGGGCGATGATTGAAAGCAAGCGTCACCGGCGGATGATCGCGAACATCGCCACCTACGTCGTGCTCGCAAGCCTGACGGTGTTCTGCATCGGTCCGATGATCTGGATGTTCCTGACATCCCTCAAATATGAGGCCGACATTGTCACCCAGACGATGCAGTATCTCCCGAGCCGCGTCACCTTCGACAATTATGTCGCCATCTGGACGCAGTCAGGTTTCCCACGGCTTATAGGCAACAGCCTCGTCGTCACCTTCCTGACGGTGACGATCTGCGTCGTCACGGGCACGCTTGCCGCCTATGCATTTTCTCGCTTCGCGTTTCGAGGCCGGGATCAACTCATGCTCGGCTATCTTGTCGTTCGTATGTTCCCGGCAGTCATGATGATCATTCCCCTTTATGTCGTTATGCGCGGTGTGGGGCTCGTGGACAGCCGTTTCGGCCTGGCGCTTGCCTATACGAGTTTCCTGCTGCCGCTGTTCGTGTGGATGCTCAAGGGGTTCTTCGATTCCGCACCTAAGGAACTCGAGAGCGCGGCACGCATCGACGGCTCGACAAGGCTTGGCGCCATGGTCCGCATCGTCATGCCCCTTGCGCGGAACGGCCTGGTCGCAAGTTCGGTGTTCATTGCCATCGCGGCCTGGAACGAGTTCCTGTTCGCCCTGATGCTGACGACCGGGCAGGGGTCTCGCACCTGGCCCGTGGGCCTGCAACTGATGGTCGGAGAGTTCCAGCTTCCTTGGGGAGTTCTGGCGGCAGGCGGCATTCTCAGCATCATCCCGGTCATCGTTCTCTTCGCGATCGTCCAGCGAACCATGGTCCAGGGGCTGACCGCAGGCGCCATCAAAGGTTAGGAGTACTCGCATGGCGACGCTTTCCATCAGGGACGTGCGCAAGTCCTATGGCTCCGCACAGGTTCTTCACGGGGTCGACATCGAGCTCGAGGACGGAGGCTTTCTGGTTCTGCTCGGGCCGTCCGGATGCGGCAAGTCGACCTTGCTCAACATGATTGCCGGCCTCGACGACACGTCCGGCGGTGACATCCTGATCGGGGGACGCTCGGTCCTCGACCTTGCACCCAAGGACCGCAATATCGCGATGGTGTTCCAATCCTACGCGCTTTATCCCACCATGTCGGTGGCGAGGAATATCGGCTTCGGATTGGAAATGCGTGGCGTGGGCGCCGACCAGCGCAAGCGCGCCGTGGAAGATGCCGCGCGAATGTTGCAAATCTCCCATCTGCTCGACCGACGCCCCGCCAATCTTTCGGGTGGACAGCGGCAGCGCGTTGCGATGGGCCGCGCGATCGTGCGCGACCCGGAGCTGTTCCTCTTCGATGAGCCGCTGTCCAATCTCGATGCCAAGCTCCGCGTGGAAATGCGTACGGAGATCAAGCGCCTGCACGAGCGTCTCGGCACGAGCATCGTCTATGTCACGCATGATCAGATCGAGGCGATGACGCTGGGCACCAAGGTGGCCGTCATGAAAGGCGGCTACATCCAGCAATTGGGCGACCCGCGCACCATCTATGAACGGCCCGCCAATATGTTCGTGGCAAGTTTCATCGGATCTCCGGCAATGAACTTCTTTGCCGGACGACTGGTCCCGGATTCGGAAGGTGTCCGGTTTCAAGCGAGCGGAGTATCGATCGTGTTGCCGACGCGGAACCGGCAGGTGGACTCTGAGCGACCTGTGGTGCTGGGCATACGGCCTGAAGAGCTGAGAACCGTTCCGCAAAATCGAGCTTCGATCATGGGCGAGATCGATGTGGTAGAGCCTACCGGCCCTGAAACCATGGTGACGGTGCAGGTCGGCGAGCACGCGATCATCGCGCGCCTGCCGCCGAGGTTTGCCGGCCGGCGCAAAGAGCCAATATGTCTTGCCGTGGATCCAGCGAGCGTCAACCTGTTCGATCCGGATAGCGGACAGCGCATCGACATTTAGGGCGTGGATACCAGCGGCTGGAGGCAGTTGCGCACGGTCCCGCGATGTCGCCTCGAATTTATCCCGAGCGAATGCGGACCGCTAGCGGTCAAGCGGCGTTGACCGGCATCTCGGCATGGTAGTCAGCAGCCCTTGGCGATCAGTTTTTCCAGGCAACCGGCAGCCTCGGTCCCCGGCACGCCGAGATCTCTGACACTGTCCATGTGGTTACGGTTCGCGAGCACATGCGACGTTACCAGCGATCCCTGCCGCAGCAAGCTTGCTTTGAATCGATCGGCTTGCTGATGGAAGGGTGGTGTCTCGTTGGCTCCGACCAGAACCGTCGCCCTGGTTTGAGGATCATGCCGATAGGCAAGAGGTGTAAACATGGCGACTTCCTCGTCGGTTATTCCAATTTCGTCGGCGAGAAAGGAATCCTGGAGCGGTTTCAAATCGTAAAGCCCGCTCAGCAGAAGGGCTGCCCTCACATTCGAGGGGGCATGCTCGCCCCCGAACAGAAACGTTGCAAGATGGGCTCCGGCCGAATGACCACTGACGGTCAGGGCCGCCGGGTTTCCGCCATGATCGGCGATGTTGGCCAGGACCCACTGCTTGGCGCGGCGCACCTGGTCGACGATCGTCGGCATTCGGACCTTGGGCATCAGCGCATAATCAATGACGACGGCAATAGCCCCGGCCTGGGTAATCGTCGTCGCCACGTATGAATAGTCGCGCTTGGAGAACATTCTCCAGTAGCCGCCATGGACAAAGATGTGCACCGGAAGCGCCGTTCTTTTGCCCGCGGGAAAGAACAGGTCCATGGTCTCGGTCGGATCCGGTCCGTACGCTACGTCAGCGGTCATCGCAATGGTGGCGCGGGCGGCCTCGCTGCGATCAACGAAGTCCTGCACGATTTCATCAAAATCCGCGACGTGGTCGCGGATGCGAAAGGGATCGCCTTGCATTCTTCTGCTCACATGCTGATGGCGAGGTATTTCGCCTCCATGAATTCCGCAATGCCGTGATGCTGCCCTCCCTCGCGGCCAAGCCCGCTCTGCTTTACGCCGCCGAAGGGGGCTGCCGGATCGGACATCAGCCCGCGGTTGAGAGCGATCATCCCGGCCTCGATCCGGGAGACCACCCGCATGCCGCGCGCTAGATCGCGCGTGTATATGTAGGCAGCAAGCCCATATTCAGTGTCATTGGCGCGTGCGATGACCTCGGCCTCGGTTTCGAAGCTAGAGATTGGCGCCACCGGCCCGAATATCTCCTCATGCGCCATCTTTGCATCGCCCGGCACGTCGCGAAGCACTGTCGGAGGGTAGAAGAAACCACGTCCGGACTGGACTGAGCCACCGCACAAGACGCGCGCGCCGCGTGCGACCGCGTCGATGACAAGTCGGTCTATCTTCTCGACCGCCTTTTTCGTGATCATGGGCCCGCATTCCGTGTCCGGGTCGGTGCCGACGCCGACCTTGAGCGACGACATCCGCTTCTCGAGGCCCTCGCAGAAGGCTTCGTAGATGCCAGATTGCACATAGAGGCGGTTTGCGGCCGTGCAGGCCTCGCCGGCGTTGCGCATCTTGGCCACCATTGCGCCATCGAGCGCCGCTTCGAGATCGGCGTCGTCGAACACAATGAACGGTGCGTTGCCGCCGAGTTCCATGGAACACGAGACCACATGCCTGGCAGCCTCTGCCAGCAGAGCGCGACCCACACCCGTTGAACCGGTGAAGGAGAGTTTGCGCACCCGCGGATCGGCCAGCATGGCGGCCGTCAAAGGCCCGGGACTGGAGGTTGTCAGGACGTTGACCACGCCCGGTGGAACGCCTGCGTCCTGATAGAGCGCGGCCAGCGCGTAGGCGGTAAGCGGGGTCTCACTGGCCGGCTTCAGGATCACCGTGCATCCAGCGGCAAGTGCCGGCGCGATCTTGCGCGTCGCCATCGCGGCAGGAAAATTCCACGGCGTGATCAGGACGCAGATGCCGATCGGTTCGTAGTCGACCACAATGCGGTTGGTGCCGGAAGGCGCAGTACCGAACTCACCGGTAATGCGAACGGCCTCCTCAGCATTCCAACGGAAAAATTCCGCGGCGTAAGCGATCTCGCCTCGGGCATCCCGCAGGGCCTTTCCGTTTTCCAGTGCGATGAGAGTAGCCAGTGCCTCCGATCGTTCTGTCATCAACTCAAAGCAGCGTCTGAGGATCTCGGAACGCTTTCGCGGCGACGTTGTCCGCCAGCCATGGGCCGCCTTGGCAGCGGCGGCAACGGCGGCGGCCGCGTCCTCCAAGGTCGCATCGGGTACGGCAGCGATGATGGCTTCCGTCGAAGGATCAATGACCGGAATTACCCTGCCATCCGCGGATTGCCGCCATTGGCCGTCAATATACAGCCCGTGCGAAATTGTGTGGAAGTCGCTGACGCCCTGATCATCCGACAGAACCTGTGAAAACGTGTTCATCTCGATATTCCCGATTGTTTACATGACGCAGCTGGCGAGGTCGCCATCAAAGGCGGCCTGGACCAGGCTTCGCATGGACCTCAAATCGAATGGCCGCGGATTGTTCTTGATGAGGCGCTCGATACCGATCGCTTGTTCCGCCGTCCAATCGAGCTTGTCGGCAGGCAGCCCCAGCTCGGCCAACGAGGGAGTGATCCCGATTGCCCCAAACAGCCGACTGACCTCGCCAATGCTCGCGTCGGCCAACTCTTCGGGCGTCAGGCCTTTTCGATCGAGGGAGAGCGCGTTGGCGATCTCGGCCATCTCGGTTGCTGCGGCTGTTCTGTTGTACTTCATGACGTATGGCAGCATGGTGGCGACACCCAGTCCGTGAGGGGTGTGGGTTATCGCGCCAACCGGGTATTGCACGGCGTGCGCTGCCGCCGTGCCGGCCGTTCCGAACGCGCAGCCGGCGGCAAGTGCACCCATCATGACATCGGCCCGGGCGTCCTCGTCGGAGGGCCGGCGGTATGCCGTTTCAAGGCTTCGGCCAAGCAGCTTGATCGCCAGCAGGGCAAAATGATCGGTCAAGGCGGTTTTGCCGATAAAGACATGTTGTTGCGGAAGGCCGGGATCGGTCCCGCGCCTGACGGCGGTGAAGGCCTCGATTGCATGCGTCAGCGCATCGGCGCCTGCGATCGCCGTCAATCCCGGCGGGCATGTCATCGTCAGTTCAGGATCGCAGACAGCCGCGGCCGCGATCAGATAAGGGCTGGAGATGCCGACCTTCAGCGTGCGATCCGGATCCGAGATCACGGCAACCGGGGTGACTTCAGAGCCGGTGCCGGCGGTTGTCGGCACCGCGATCAATGGCAGCGTCGGGCCGGGCACCTTGAACTCGCCGTAGTAATCCTGGAGCTGACCGCCGTGACTGATGAGCAACGCGGCGCATTTGGCCATGTCGAGACAACTTCCGCCGCCAATGCCGATCACCATGTCGGGCGCGAACTTCCGCGCTTCCTCGACGCAGACGGCAACGGTATCCCGGGGGACGTCGGGTAGCACACGGTCATGCACCAGTAGGTCTATCGAGGCGGCTCGCAGCGCCGCGACGATCTCTCTGAACGGGCTCGTTGCGGTAAAACGTTCATCGGTGCAGACGAGTGCGCGACGTCCAAGCCTGGCCGCGACAACCGGAATGACGTGGCGTTGGCCCTTCCCGAAGAGGATTTCGCGCGGCAGCCTTAGGGCAGCGAAAAGCCTCATGACCTGCATCCTGTGATGATGTCTGGATTGGAATGCGAGATGGCGTTCAACTCGGCCCAAAGGCTGGGTTCGATGTAAAACCCGTCTTGTCGCGCGGTTGCATGTCGACGCGCCCAGCCATCGCCCGCAACGCTGGCGGTCCGTTCAGCAGGTGAGGAAGCACGGGTTGCCAGGGCGGCACGCTGTTCCAGCAGCGCTAGCGCAAGTGCCATTACTTTGTCTCGAAACAGCCTCAAATTATATCCTCTATAAAATCGTATAGGATATAGGATTGCATTGGTTGGAGCATCGTGTTAGCAACTCAATGTGTCAAGAGGCAAAAAGTGCAGGCCATGAACTTACCCAGTCTAGACGAAGCGAACCTCGCCGGCGGGCGTATCCAGCGCTCCAGCAGCCTGGTTGAGGACGTCTACGAAGCGATTTTCGCGCAACTCATGTCGCTGAAAATTGCGCCGGGCTCGCGCATCACGGTCGACAGCCTGGTCAAGGAATTCAACGTATCCCACACGCCGATCCGCGAGGCGCTCGGCCGGCTCGAAGGCGAAGGCCTGGTGCTGAAGACACATCTGATCGGTTACCGCGCTGCGCCGCAGATTACGAAACGACGGTTCGACGAACTCTACGAGCTTCGCCTGCTGCTCGAGCCTCACGGTGCAGCCAAGGCAGCGGTGCTCATGGACGAGGTAAAGCTCGCACAGCTTCAGAAATCGGCCGGCGTCATGGCGCGCCGTGAGGGCAAGGACGAGCGCCTGCGGTATTCCAACTTCGCCCGCCAGGATGCCATTTTCCATGACAAGGTCATGGATTTCGCCAACAACGAACTCGTGCGCGAGACACTGGCGCACCAGCATACCCACTTCCACATATTTCGCCTGATGTTCCATTCGCGCGTCACCGAGGAGGCGCTTGACGAGCATGAGGCTATTCTGGCCGCTCTCGCTGCGGCCGATCCTGCCGCTGCCGAGCAGGCGATGCGTCGCCATATCGAGCATTCCCGCGACCGTTTGTTGTTGGCGTTCGACTGAGACTGTCCCGATGTCCCCGTACCCGCCGTCGATGGTCATCACGCAGGCCAGTGCCAACGAATACTACTTCCCCGATTCACCCTTCTAGAAACTCAAACCTACCGGGCGAGTACAGGTCTCGCCCGGCCGTTGTCACAGGAAAGGAACTACCATGCCAGGCAAAAAGATCCTGATGCTGACCGGTGAATTCACCGAGGAATACGAAATCTTCGTCTACCAGCAGGCGATGGAAGCGGTGGGCCACACTGTTCATGTCGTGTGCCCAGACAAAAGCGCCGGAGACCTGATCAAAACATCGCTGCACGATTTCGAGGGCGATCAGACCTACACCGAAAAGCTCGGCCACTATGCGCTGATCAACAAGACCTTTTCCGACGCTGAGAAGCAACTGGAGCAATACCACGCTGTTTACTGCGCTGGCGGTCGCGGGCCCGAATACATCCGCACCGACAAGCGCGTGCAGGCGATGGTGCGCCACTTCCACGAAACCAAGAAGCCGATTTTCACGATCTGCCACGGCGTGCAGATCCTGATCGCGGTCGACGGCGTCGTGCGTGGCAAGAAGGTCGGCGCGCTGGCGGCGTGCGAGCCGGAGGTGACGCTTGCGGGCGGAACCTATATCGATCTGTCTCCAACGGAGGCATATGTGGATGGGACGATGGTTTCGGCAAAAGGCTGGACGGCGCTTGCAGCGTTCATCCGCGAATGCCTGAAGGTGCTGGGAACGGAAATCCGCCACGCTTAGACCTTCTTCCGACGCATCTCAAAGGGGGGCGTCGGTTCCCTTCTGGAAGGGAAACTTGTCACCGCCAGTTCGGCCCGGATCATAAAACGCCTGCACCACGCTGAGTTTGCCTCCCAAGGACAGAGGTCTTTCGTTATGCATTGATGCTCGTTTCATCAAATCCTGTGAGCGAGCGCATCAGTGTTTCCCTCGCTGAGGCCAGATGCGCTCGGCAGGCCACCTCAATCCGAGTGGAGTTGCGGCTCTCAAGCGCATCGATATAGGCAATGTGTTCGTGGATTGCGGCAAGGTTGCGCTGCTTTTCGTCCTGCTTGTTCCACTGATAGTGGTAGTGAAAAATGAACGTGATGATGTCGTAGAAATCATTGATGAAGCGGTTCGGTGACGCCTCGTTTATGAGCCGGTGAAACCGGTTGTCCAGGCCGGAGAAGTCGTGAAAACGGCCTTCAATTCGCTCCAGCAGGTCGGCATGCGCCATCCTGAGCGCGGCGAGTTTCGACCATAGCGGAGAACTGTCCGGCTGCAGTGAAAACAGCTGTGCCGAACGCAATTCGAACATCACCCGGATCTCGAAGAGCTCAAGTGCAAAGTCTTCGGTAAAGCCCTTGAAAAGCCAGCCTGTATTCGGCCTTTTCTCGATCAGTCCGAACCGGCTGAAGCGGATCAGGAATTCGCGAATTCCATTGGTCGCAACGCCGAATTGGCGCGCAAGCTCGAGCTCATTGATGCTGGTTCCAGGCCTGGTGTCACCCCGCAGCATCCACTCCATGAACTGCTGTTCGACATGCTTGGCGCGAGGCGTGGTTTCGGCGTCCGGATAGTAGTCGTTGTCGCTGACCGGGCGGCCCGTCGACCTGAGGCCGTTATGCTCGGTGACAAGTTCGCGGTGAACCAGTTCCCGCAAAACCTTTCTGACGGTTGTGCGGCTGACGCACATTCGCCGTCTAAGCTCATTTTCGGAAGGAAGGTCACCGGCCAGTTGCCCGTCGCGCAGCATATTTGCAGCTCGATTGAAGGCCTTCTTGTAGACGGTGTCGGTTCTCATCCGATTTTCCCTGGAACAATACCTTGTCCTTTTTAGCATGAACTTTATCCATAAAAAACAACTTGACCCGACCCGGCTGGTTGTTTTTTATCGATAAGAAGAGGACCTGAACACGAATTGAGTTTTTGACGACGCGGCTCGCGTGAGCCGCGGTGGGGAGGGGAAATTTGCCTGAACCGGGAAACACCGGCACGACTGTCGGCGAGGTCGCGTTGCCAGCATCCAGGAAGTCAGAAGCCGTCCCCGGCCTTTCGCTTGGCCTGATGCTGCTGAGCGCTGGTCCGGTGGTCATCCTGGTGCTGCTGATCGCCGTCCTCAGCTTTCTGTCACCCTATTTCCTGACGGGACGCAATCTCAGCAACATCCTCGCCCAGACGGCCGTCATCTCGGTTGTCGCGATGGGCCAGCATCTGGTCATCCTGACGCGCGGCATCGATCTCTCCGTCGGCTCGAACCTTGCACTGGCTTCCGTCGTCGGCGCGCTGAGCTTTCATGCCGGCGCCCCCGCCATCGTCGTGATCGCCGTGATGGTTGGCTGCGGTGCCGCGGTCGGCGCCATCAACGGGCTTTTCTACGTCTTCGGCCGGCTGCCGCATCCTTTCATCATCACGCTGGCGACGTTGAGCATCGCCAAGGGGCTGGCGCTGCAATTGGCCCACGGGCGCGCCATTCCTGGCATGCCGGATTCCATCGATGCGCTTGGCCGCGACGCCGTCTGGGGTCTGCCTGGATCGGTGTTCGTCGTTGCCGGCGTTGCCGCGGTTCTTTTCATCATGGCTAAAACCATGGTCTGGGGGCGCTGGATTTATGCCGTCGGCGGCCGGCCCGACGCTGCATTGCGCATGGGTATTCCCGTGTCCTGGGTCCTGGTTTCCGTCTATGTGATCTCAGGGCTGTGCGCCGGCATCGGTTCCGTCATCCTTGCCGGCCGCACCGACGCCGGTTCGCCGCTGTTCGGCAATCTGCTGGAACTGGATACGATCGCGGCGGTGATCATTGGCGGCGCCAGTTTTCTTGGCGGTCGCGGCCACCTCGGCCATGCGTTGATCGGCGCCATCATGATCGGCGTTATCCGCAACGCGCTCAACCTGCTCAACGTCAACGTCTTTTTCCAGCTCATCGTCATCGGCGTGGTTATCGTCATAGCGGTCGAGTCCGACGTGCTGCGCAATTACCTCGAAGGGCGTGTGCGTGTCCTGCAAGCCGGACGACAGTCATGAGCGCCGTTGCGGCCAACGCCGATCATGCGGTCAGCACGGACAATCCCGTGCTGGCGGTACGTGGTGCTACGAAGCGTTTCGGTTCGGTTCTGGCGCTGGACGATGTCAGCATCGAGGTGCGGCGAGGCGAGATCGTCGGCCTGCTCGGCGACAATGGCGCGGGTAAATCGACGCTGACCAAATGCATCAGCGGGGTGCACCAACTCGATGCCGGCGTGATCCTTTTGGACGGTGCGCCAACGCAGATACGCTCCCCTGCGGATGCGCGCTTCGCCGGCATCGAGACCGTCTATCAGGATCTGGCGCTGTTCGACAATCTGACACCGGGACAGAACTTCTTTGCCGGTCGCGAGCTGGCTGGCCCGCAATGGCTTCCGCGCGGACTGCGATTTCTGCAGCAGCGCCGGATGGACGCCGAGACCCGCGCCCTGCTGGCAAACCTGAAGGTTGCGTTGCCGCGGCTGGATGCCGTCGTCGCCATGATGTCTGGCGGCCAAAGGCAAGCGATCGCCGTGGCCCGCTCGACCGTGTTCGCCCGCAAGGTTGTCATTCTGGATGAGCCGACCGCCGCACTCGGCCTGCGTGAATCGCGCCAGGTGCTCAATCTGGTCGCTGCGCTCCGCGACCAGGGCAACGCCGTCATCCTGATCACTCACAACATGGAACACGTCGTCGAGCTCGCCGATCGCGCGGTGGTGCTTCGCCAGGGCCGCAGGGTCGGCGAACTGGTGCCGACCAAGGGCAACAAACAGGAACTGGTTTCCATGATCGTTGGAGCCTGACCCGTTCGAAATTTGGGGACCTTTCCGGTCCGCAAATGCCTGAAGCGTCTCCCGCCGGGAGGCGTTTCAAATCCAAGGGAGGAATACAATGCCAATGAACCGAAAACTGTTCGCAGGGCTGGCGATCGCCGTTGCGTTTTCCGTGCCGGCTTCGGCCGCAGACAAGATCAAGGTCGGACTGATTACGAAATTCCCGGTGCCGTTCTACTCGACCATGGAGGACGCTGCCAAGAAATACGCGGCCGCTCATCCGGAGATCGAACTGGTCACCGGCCAGGGCCAGGCGGCTACCGACATCGAAGGCCAGATCGCTCTGATCGAATCCATGATCACGCAAGGCGTCAAGGGGCTTGCAATCACTCCGGTCGACCCGACGGTCGCGCCGGCGCTCGACAAGGCGGTGGCCGCCGGCATCAAGGTGGTTCTCGTCGACAACAGCATCCCCAACTGGAAAGGCCAGACGGCGCTGGTATCGACCAACAACCTCAATGGCGGCAAGATCGCCGGAGAGTATCTTAAGACGGTGCTCAAGAGCGGTGACAAGATCGGTATCCTGCAAGGCGTTCCCGGGGTGCCGGCTCTGGATGACCGGGTCACGGGCATGATGGAGGGACTGGGCGACGTCAAGGTCGAGGTCGTCGGCAAAGGTGCAACCAACTGCACGCTGGAACTTGGTACGTCAGTGACGGAAGACATTCTGACCGCCAATCCCGATCTCAAGGCAATCTACTCGGCCTGCGGCCCGCCGATCCCTGGCGCCGTCAAGTCGATCAGCAATGCTGGCATTGCCAACGACAACCTCATAGTGGTCGGATTTGACGCCTGCTGCGGTGAGATCGAAGCGATCAAGTCGGGGGCGGAGGACGCCAGCGTAGCTCAATTTCCCGCAAAAATGGGCGAGCTTGGCATCGACACTGTCGTCAAGGCCATCCGTGGGGAACCCGTCGAGGCTAATGTGGATACCGGCGCCGGACTGGTGACGCTGCAGAACGTCAAGGACTTCGAGTGATCCACCAGCGGTCCGGGGTATTGCACCGCCGGACCACTTCCTGTTGCCGGACTCCAGCTTAGCAAGGGGTGAATTGCAGTCATGGACCCCACCATCAAAGTCGTGCGATGCGCCGAGCCCGGCAGACTGGTGTTTGAGGAGCAGCAGGCACCAGGCGCTCCGCCCGAAGGCTGGGCACTGGTCAATGTCGCCCTTGTCGGGATATGCGGAACCGACTACCACATCTTCGAGGGCACGCATCCTTATCTCGCCTATCCGCGCGTCATGGGCCATGAGGTTTCGGGAACGATCGCGGCAATCGACGCGCCCGTGGACCTGTCGGTTGGAGAGCAAATCCTCGTCAATCCCTATCTTGCCTGCGGAAATTGTGCCGCCTGCCGCCAGAGCAAGCCCAACTGCTGCATGTCGATCGAGGTGCTTGGCGTGCACCGTGACGGTGCCATGAGTGAGCAGATTCTCGTGCCGGCGCGGAACTTGATACCAGCGGCCGGCCTGTCACCGGTCGAGGCTGCCACGGTCGAGTTTCTGGCCATCGGTGCCCACGCGGTCCGCAGATCCATGGCGGGGCCGGGCATTCGCACCTTGGTTATCGGCGCCGGGCCGATCGGCCTCGGCACCGCGCTTTTTGCGCGCATCGCGCAACAGAACGTGACCGTCATGGACGTCGATAGTGAGCGGCTGACCTTTGCCGCGAGGCAACTGGGTTTCCTGGTGATCGACGGATCGAAGGGATCGATCGCCGAAACGATAGCGGAGCGAACCGCCGGGGCAGGCTTCGATGTCGTCTACGACGCAACGGGAAACAGCCGTTCGATGCAGTCTGCCTTTGACTATGTTGCCCATGGCGGCGTCATGGTGATGGTCAGCGTCGTACCGGAAGATATAACTTTCTCCGATCCAGAGTTCCACAAGCGGGAAATGATGCTGATCGGCAGTCGCAACGCAACGCGTAGCGATTTCCAGCACGTCATTGCCTCGATCCGCGCTGGAAAAATACCAATCGACCAGCTCGTCACCCACCGCACTACCCTGCGCGACAGCCCACGCGATATCGCAATCTGGGCGCAGCAGAAGTGCGGTCTGATCAAGGCCGTTATCGACGTAGCGGGATCTGGCTGACTTCAGCAACACTATCAAGATATGTCGTCGCAGCCCTGGCGCTGCATTATGGGTGGGGAGTTGCTCGGTGACGCCAGGCTAAGCGTCGCGCTTGACACGGTATTCGGCGTGGTTTTCCTCAGAGAACAATTGTTCCTGCCGAACTGGCTTAGGCAGGTGGTCGAGCGAAGAGGTCAGTTTCCATTCGCAAGCGGCCCGAGAATTTGGAGTCCCTGGTGGCGCGCGGCAAGTGCGAGCTTGCGATCGAGGGTGGCCAGCGGCAACTCGGTTTCGATTGCCAGCGCCAGATAGGCGGCGTCATAGGCGCTGAGCCCGTGCGAAGCCGCTAGCGTCAGCACTGCGCCGTCCGACCCGCCGCCGGCGTCCTCCAGCGGCAATCGGCGCAGCCGTGCCATGGTGGTGGCAGCTTCGCCCGCCGCGATGCGGCCACGCCGCTCGGCCATCAGTACGACGTTATGGGCCTCGTGCCAGAACAGGGAAGGGACAGGCGCCGTTGTTCCCGGCAGTGGTCGCATCAGGGCGGCCGCCGCCTCGCTGTCTTCATCAGGAAGAATCCAGGCAGCCGCCATGGAAAGGTCGACAACGAAGGGCATCAAACGATGATGATCACCATCAAGCGCGGCGCCCTTCATCGCGCCAGGCCCGAATTTCGTCCTGTGTCACGCGCTTGGCACGGGCGCGGGCAGCGCTGATCTCTTCGATCACGGCCTCGACATCGTTGCGCCGTTGCATCCGCGACAGTTTAGCGATGGGATCGTTGCCGCGCGAAATGATCACCTCCTCGCCAGCTTCGACCCTTGAAAGCAGTTCCGAGAGATGCGTCTTGGCCTCGCCAACTTTCACCGTGATGGGCACTTCCTGTCCTTGTACACGTCGGGGCCCTCGTGGCGAGCCGTGTTCATTGCCGTTGAGCTGAGTGTGGATAGCCCGACAATCGCTGTGCGCGGCAATAGGCGCAATGCTGACGCTTGGTCAAGGCTTGGTCAAGTCACTAGGCTGGACACTACCGACCCTTCGTACGCGGCAAGGCGGGGCCGTCTCTCAATAAGGTGAAATCGTTCGTTCTGGTGGAACGGGGGTTTCTGATCGTGCTCGGGATCTCGAAACTCCCGTCATGGTGATGCTACGGGCATTTAGCTCTGCAGTGTGCCGGAGTGACAGTCGGTGCAAACGCGCTTCGGCCAAATCCAGCGGACAAATTGCCGGACCGCTGACCCTCGTTTTCCGCTCATTGTCAGCATGCTCCTGTCCGACATTGCGCTGGCTTTCCTGGCGCGGGTCTCTCCGCACCTGCTCGTGCCGAATTCGCGATCTCTCGCCGGGCCATATGCTGATCACCGACGTGGATGCACGAGCGCTGTCTTGGCCTAATTTCGAACCGGGCGCGAGCTTGCAATGATCGTGCCCAAGTCGGAGCTTGCCTGATCCAACGCTCCGAAGCACTTCAACAGCAGGGCGGAGGCGATAGGCGCCCTTTGCCGCCGTTCGGTTTTCTGAGAGCATGACTGAGTACGCGCAATCCGGAGCCGATACTCAATGCCGACAAGAACCGATGCTAGTGAAGCGCGCCGGTGGTTTGCCGAAGACCTGCGTGTCGCATCGCCTGTCTTGCACAACCCTGCGGTCATCGAGGCCTTCGCAAGGGTTCCGCGCGAACACTACCTTGGCAACGGGCCATGGCGTATCCATTCGCGATTGCAAATCGGGGCGGTCCACACCAGCCCTTCAGCCGCACTTCATGAGATTTATCACGACGTTCTGGTCTTGCTTGACGAAAAACGCGGACTAAACAGCGGCTTGCCGTCGCTTTGGGCATTGGTATTCGACCATCTGAACATCGCTCCCGGCCAGACAGTCCTTCAGGTGGGCGCCGGTGTCGGCTATTTCACCGCCATCCTCGCTGAACTGACGGGTTCTGAAGGACGGGTGATTGCCTATGAGATCGACGAAGGACTAGCTCGGCGCGCGCAAAGCAATCTTGCTCATTATGCGCACGTCGAAGTGACGTCCGGTGATGCAACGCAGGCGGTTGATCTGCCAGACCTCGATGTCGTGGTCGCCTTTGCCGGAGTGACGCACGTGCCGGAACGGTGGCTTTCAAATTTGTCCGACGCTGGCCGGATGGCATTGCCGTTCACAGGTGAAGACCGACGAGGTTTCATGATGCTTCTGGAAAGGGCTGGCGATACGTTTCCCGTGCGATCACTGGTGCCATGCGGGTTTTACCCCTGCAGCGGAGCCCGGCGCAGTGACGAAGAAAAGGCCTTGATGGTCGCCCTCAAGGCTGCGCGAGGCAAGGTCACCCGTCTCGCCCAATATCACCAAGGGCGACCAACAAACGGCCTCGAGAACGCTTGGTTGGTGACCGACACATACTGGATTTCGAAAGCCTAGAGATCGATGTCGATCTCGCGTGTCGCCGTAGTAGCGTGCGGCACGGCGTTCCACGAGCGATCTATGCCGTCGGGAGCAGTCCGAAACATCATTATTGCGTCCGGTATTTCCCCGATCGGCGCGTGGGGATTGCAGCCGCGGTCCTGGCCGGCTGCAGCGCAGGCTTTCTCTTGTCCGACGATTGACTAGACCTATCCCGTACAGCGCGATCCGCCGCCGAGACATCTCCGACCAGCGACGCAAGTTCAGTCTCGTCGAGCGTCTCGGTCTCGAGCAGCCTGCGTGCCGCCCTTTCCAGCACGTCGCGCCGCTCGGTGAGCAGGCTGACGGTTCGTTCGAACGCGGCCTCCACAATGTCGCGCACTTCCGCGTCGATGGCATCGGCGGCGGCTTCGCCGTAATCGTGCTCGCGCGGTCCGCCGGCGAGCGGGTTGGGGCTCAGGAAGGAGCGTGGATCCTTTTCCAGCGCCACGTGCCCGAGTTTTGCCGACATGCCGTAACGCGTCACCATGGCGCGCGCTATGTCGGTTACCTTGGCGAGATCATCGGCGGCTCCGGTGGACAGATGGCCGAATACGATCCATTCGGCCGCCCTGCCGCCGAGCAGCACTGCCATCTTGTTGTCCAGCTCCTCGCGTGTCATCAGGAAGCGGTCCTCGGTCGGACGCTGGATAGTGTAGCCGAGCGCGCCGACGCCGCGTGGTATGATCGACACCTTGTGCACCGGGTCGACGCCAGGCAGCGCCATGGCTACCAGCGCATGACCCATTTCATGGTAAGCGACGATCTCGCGCTCCTTCGGGTTCAGGAGCCGATTGCGCTTCTCCAGTCCCGCGACGATGCGCTCCACCGCATTGTTGAAATCGTCCATCGTTACCGCATCCGCCTTGCGGCGCGTGGCGAGCAACGTCGCCTCGTTCACGAGATTTGCCAGGTCAGCACCGGTGAAACCGGGCGTCAGCGCCGCCACTTTTTCCGCATCGACATCCGTCGCCAGCTTGGCCTTGCTCATGTGAACCTGCAGGATCTTGATGCGACCCTGCTTGTCGGGCCGGTCGACCAATACCTGGCGGTCGAAACGGCCGGCGCGCAGAAGTGCCGGGTCAAGGATTTCAGGACGGTTCGTCGCGGCCAGCAGCACGACGCCGATCTGTGGATCGAAACCGTCGAGTTCGACCAGAAGCTGGTTGAGCGTCTGCTCCTTTTCGTCGTGGCCGCCGACCATGGTCCCGCGGGCGCGGCCAAGAGCGTCGAGCTCGTCGATAAATATGATGGCGGGAGCCTTGGACCGCGCCTGTTCGAAAAGGTCGCGCACGCGCGCGGCCCCGACCCCCACGAACATCTCGACGAACTCCGAACCGGAGATCGAAAAGAACGGAACCTTGGCTTCGCCCGCGACGGCCTTGGCGAGCAGGGTCTTGCCCGTGCCCGGCGGGCCGACCAGCAGCACGCCTTTGGGCATGCGGCCTCCGAGGCGGCCGTATTCGCCCGGGTTCTTCAGAAAATCCACGATCTCCTGCAGCTCGGCCTTGGCTTCATCGACCCCCGCCACATCGTCGAACGTCACCCCGGTATTGGCCTCGACATAGACTCTGGCCTTGCTCCGGCCGATTTGCATCAAACCTCCGACGCCGCCGTTCATGCGTCTTAGAAGCAGCATCCACAGGCCAAAGAAGACGAGCACCGGCACAACCCAGGAAAGCAGGTCGCTCAGCAAGGTGCTTTCGATCTGGCCAGTCACCGTAACACCGTGTTGTTGCAGGTCGCGGGCGAGGTCCGGCTCAACGCGTGTGGTGATGAACAGCGGCCTGCCGTCTTGCGGCTCCTTGAAGCGGCCCTGGATGAAGCGGTCCGAAACCTGCACCTCGGCGATTTTGCCGGCATTCAGCAGGGTCTCGAACTGGCTGTACGGTATCTGGGCAACGTGCTGCGTCGTGGCATAGATGTACTGGACAACAATCACGCCCACGAACGCCGCGATCCAGTACCAGATATTGAACTGCGTCTTTCTGTTGCTCATGTCCATGGCGGCCTCCACAGGGAACCGGATATAGGTCGCCCAGCCCGCGCGGCATCGGTGTAGGCAGGGTCCGGCGCAAAAAAGTGGAGGTCCAGACCAGCCAGCGACGATAATGGTCAGTCATTGTCCTTTCCTGTGCGGCATGCCTGGCGAACCCGTCATGCCGTTTTCCTCCGCCGGATAGACCCCCCTCAGAACTTCGTTGAAATGGCGGCTGACGGCCGCATTGCACTCGCAGGCAAGCGAGCGCAGCCCTTCTGGACTGCGTACCGCAAGCCGGGAGCGCCGGGTTTCGATGACGCCGCGCTGCCGCAGGTCGCGAATGACCCGGCTCAGATAGGAGCGGCCTACTCCCAGCATTGTTGCAAGCTGTTCCTGTGTCACCGCAAGGTTTTCGGCTCCCGTCCGTTCTGTCGCGGCCAGCAGCCATCTTGCCGTGCGCTGTTCGATCGAATGCGCTGCGCTGCAGGCGACGGATTGGAATACTTGCGCCATCAGGCAATCAGCATAGCGGGCAAACAGGTGACGCAATGTCAAGGAACGCAATTTGGCCTCCTCGAGATGGTGCAGGTCGATCCTGAAGAATGAACCGCCAAGTTGAACTTCGGCCCGTGCATAGGCCGGAAGTCTGCCTTGGCTGACGATGCCGCCGACCGCTCCTTCACGTCCGATGAGCGCAGTCTCGATCGCTCGCCCGTCGCTCAGCACGACGCGGTAGGAGACCAGGGCCGATCCGCGCGGGAAGTAGGCGTAACGGACTGCATCGCCTGGCTCGTGCAGCAAGGTCCCGGCGGACGCCGACCATTGTTCGAGCCTCCGTTGCAGGATCTCCCAGTCGTCGGCTCTGAGAGCCCGAAGCAGGTTGTTTCCGATCGGGTCTGATCGTCTTCGAGGGTTCTCCATCGCACTCCTCTTCCCAAATGGCGGCATTTACAACGACCGGCGCGGCGAAATGTTCACAAGTGCGCAGACGAGGCGGGCGCCGCTATCTACAAATTGCACAGGGGCGCTGATCCAGGCCTCACCGAGCGCGAGCCGCGGGTGCATCGGCTTCCAGGCAGACCGACAGCTGCTCAGGGAAGAAAAATGCCGGCGACTGGATTCCGTGGCGTGGCGCCTCGTGCACGCCGAAAACTGCAACTCCCTGCAGCAAGGCGTAAACATGAGCGTCAGTCATCGGTCCAATCCAGGGGCCAACGGCCTGCTTCGCCTGTATGTCGCCGGCGATGCGCCGGGCGCCCGTCGGGCGCTGGAAAGCCGTCGGAGGATAGTAGAGGAGTTGGCCGGCGGTATCGAAATCGAGGTCGTCGACGTCCTCGCGCATCCTGAAGAGGCGGAAAGGGCCGGCATTCTAGCGACGCCGACGCTCTCGGATGAGTCAACCACCCCTCCACGCCGGCTGATTGGCGACATCAGCAACATCGCTCAGGTTCTCGACTATTTCGGTTATCGCAGGAAGGACAGCGGCCATGACCACAGCTGAAGAGATCCTCATCGATCCCGTGCTCGAACGGGTCAGGACCGGTATCGAGGCTTTCGACGATCTTGTGATGGGCGGCCTGCCGCGCGGGCGCACCACCATCGTCGGTGGCACGCCCGGCAGTGGCAAGACTGTATTTGCAACGCAGTTTCTGGCCCACGGCATCACCATGCTCGACGAGCCCGGCGTCTTCGTCACGTTCGAGGAATCGCCGGTCGAGATCGAGGTCAACATGGCCAGCTTCGGCTGGGACATCCGCCGTTGGCGGGAGATCAACAAGCTGGTCTTCGTCGACGCCAGCCCGCGTGACCACGACCAGATGATTATCGGCAATTTCGATTTGTCAGGCTTGCTGACGCGTGTCCTGCACGCTGCGCGAAACGCCGCGGCGAAGCGCATCGTGCTGGATTCCGTGACCCAGCTCTTCGACCACTTCGTGGCGGAGCAGGCGTCGGTGCGTCGGGAGCTCCTTCGCATTGCGACAGCGCTAAAGAGGGAAGGTTTGACGGTGCTGATGACCGCCGAACGCAACAGCGAGTATGGCGAGATCTCCCGCCATCGCATCGAGGAGTTCGTTGCCGACAACGTCGTGATCCTGCGCAATGCGCTCGAGCGCGAGCGGCGCAGACGCACGATCGAAGTTCTCAAGATGCGGGGCAGCCGCCACGTCGAGGGCGAGGTGCCGATCACCCTTGTGGTGAAGCAAGGCATAGTGGCGGTGCCATTGTCTTCATTGCGGCTCGAGCAGCAATCCAGCACGAAGCGGGTGACTAGCGGCAATCCGGAACTCGACATGATGTGTGGCGGTGGATTCTTCCGCGACAGCGTCACCCTCGTCAGCGGTGCGACGGGGACCGGAAAGACCCTGCTGGTGACAAACTTTCTGGCAGGCGGCGCGGCGGCTGGCGAACGTGCCTTGCTGGTAGGCTACGAGGAGAGCCGCGGCCAGCTGTTTCGCAATGCGCGCGGCTGGGGCGTCGATTTCGAGGCTATGGAGGCGGATGGGCGGCTGAAGGTCGTTTGCATTTACCCGGAAGCGCAGAACTTGCCGGACCACCTGTTGATGATCCGCGAACTCGTTGAGGAGTTCAAACCTGACCGGATCGCCATTGACAGCCTGTCGGCATTGGAACGGATCGCGCCAGAGACCGGTTTCCGGGAATTCCTGATCAGTCTCACTTCCTTCATCAAGAAACACGAGATCGCTGGCCTTTGCACGGCCACCAACAAGTCGCTCGTCGGCGGCCAGAGTGCCAGCGAACAACATATTTCAACCCTCACGGACTCGATCATTCTGTTGCGGTACATCCAGGAAGGAGATTTCATGCATCGCGGGATCATGGTGCTGAAAATGCGCGGCAGCGAGCACGACAAGCAGATTCGACGCTTCACAATCGACGGCGCCGGCATGCATCTCGGTCAGCCCTTCCACGGCGCACCCGACGTGTTCGGCGAGTCCGCCGCGTCCCGGCGTGAGGAGCGTTGAGATGGCGCGCGGCGCAGCCGAAATCTCCGACCAATACGGCGACGCAAGTCTGACGGGCATCAGCCAGCTCGACTTTCGACGGCTGATCGAAACCACAGCCGACGGGGTTCTGGTCGTCGATCTGTCGGGAACGGTGCTTTATGCAAATCCGGCGGCGGCCACCATTTTCGGCTATCCGGCTGCCGATCTCGTCCACATTCCTCTCGGACGGCCGGTCATGTCGGGTGAAACCACGGAGATCACCGTCCACAGACCCATTCGAGCACCAGCCCAAGTGGAAATGCGGACGGTTGAGCTTAGCTGGGACGGCAGGCCGGCACTGCTGGCCAGTCTTCGCGACGTCTCCGCGCAACGCGCGCAGCAGGAGCGTCGACGTCAATCGCAAAAGCTCGAAGCGATCGGCCGGCTCGCTGCCGGGATCGTTCACGACATCAACAATCTGCTCGCGGTGTTCGAATCGGGGCTGCGACTGCTTCAGAAGCAGCTGCGCGAGGATCCTGCCAATCCGAACACGGCGATGCTGATCGAAGAGTTGCTCAAACGAACGCAAAACGGCGGTGCGCTGACGCAGCAATTGCTCGCGTTCTCTCGCGGACAGTCGCTGTATCCGGAGACAATCGACCTGAATGGACGTATCGAAGCCGTCACGATGCTGCTGGAGCGGACGCTGGGGAACGGGATCAGCATCAGGCTTGAGCTGGATCCGGCACTTGGCCCCGTCGTTGTCGATGCCAATCAGCTCGACGTCGCCATCCTGAACCTGGCTGTGAATGCCAAGGACGCGATGGCCGGCCGGGGCACGCTGGCGATCGAGACCAGCGATACTCCCGGCGACATCGAAGACGTGCCCGCTCCGGCTGCCTCTTTTGTTCGGGTCACGGTCAGCGATACGGGGTGCGGGATGAGCAAGGAGGTCCTGGCCCACGTGTTTGAGCCGTTCTTTACGACCAAGGCCGATGGCCGGGGAACCGGACTTGGGCTTAGCCAGGTTTACGGCTTCATCAAGCAGTCCGGGGGGCATGTTAGGATCGAGAGTGCGGTCGGCGAGGGAACAAGCGTTCATCTCTTTCTTCCCCGCTCGCCAAGCACAGGAAATGACGAGGTGCAAATGCAGGCCGAGATCCGGCTCAACACACGTCGGTGAAAAAGCGGCCTATGTTTCGGCTGCCGATTTGCCTGGCCGCAACGCCCACAACGGCAGACCGCATCCGTGGCGTTTGAGAAAAAGCGGGCCCGGAGATCCGGGCCCGCCGGAGATGCTGGTCAGGCCGTTGAAAGCGGACGGTCGCCGAAGAACCAGAGGCTTCCGGCAGCCAAGGCCGCCACGATGACACCCACGACCACATGTACCCACATGGCCGTTGCCAGGGCCGAGAAACCGAGGGCCCAGGGCGAGATCAGCGTCCACAGCCCAACCACCAGGTTTGCCCATTCCTCATAGGCATGGAACGCAACCAGCGCACCCACGGCGATCAGGGCAATCGCCGCGCCTGCGATCTAGGCGTTCCAGGCCGCATAGGTTTCAGCCGCAAACCCGAGATACCAAGGCGACAGTACCAGCGCTATGCCGGCGATCACATTGACTATATCGATCACCGGACGTTTTTCAGTTTTCAGCCATTTCTCCATTGTTCATCCTCCTTTCCTGACATGGTCAGTGTACCGCCCTCTGAGCGAAGGCGGGTGCGGCGGCTAAGGATTGCCCTTCGCCACCGCGAAGCTTCCTTCGTTGGCCGGGCCGAACCCGGCCATCGCGCGCAACCGTACCGGCCAGAACGAAGGGCTTGACCTCGTCAGGCTGGAAGCGGTTGCCGGCGATCTCGCGCAGGGCGAGTTCGACCGGCGCCGTTGCTTCGTCGCTCAGGCGAGGCTCGGCACCCCGGCTGAGCGCACGAGCCCGTCCCGCCGCGGCGACGGCCAGTGCGAAACGGTTCGGCACGGTATTTTCACAGTCGAGCACGATCAGCGGATCCATGACGCCACCTCACATTGCCTTCTGCTTCTGTTCAGGAATGAAAACGGCCAGGTTCGCTGCCGTAACTGGCTCCAGCGCGAGCAGGGCCAGTTCCACTTCGTCGAGCCGTGTCGGACGCGCGTTTTCAGGCATCCCCTCGGCTGTCGCGAGATCGACCAGATACTCGTTCCAGGCCCAGTTGCGCAGGATGGCGCGCTTCTCGTCGGCTGTCAGAAGAGGATCGACGACCACGTCCATCGGCGATGCATAAAGCGCCTCTGGGTCCGTCAGCGCCGGTCCATAATGTGGCGCCTGCGAGACCCCGCCGTGGCTGCTCTGCAGCAAGGCCAACTGGACGCGGTTCCAGACAACGTCTGCGCCGCCCTGCAGCCGCTTGTCCGCATCGGCAGATTCGACACCGGATTCTTCGGCCGCCGGGCTTCCTTGAACCGTGTAGGCAAGTCCCTGGCGTTCGGCATAGTCGATGGCCGCCTGAGCCGTCGGAAAATCGAGCTCCACCTGGGTCAGCGTGTCACCGCTTGCGGTGTAGCCCATCAGCGGTTCGATGACCGGCGCAGCGCGCCGCTCGAACACCAGCCGCCAGCCTTTCGGCCGCGCACGGCCCGAGGTCATGACTGAGCGGCAAGGCTTGTAGATCCGCGCGACCGCATCACGCGGAAACTCGGATCGGCCAAGCGACGGCGCTCGCCCGCGGTTGTCGTTTGCCGGTTCGAGATTTTCTACGACTGGTATGATTTCTCTTTCTTGCTTCTGCATCATTCATCCCTCCCATTTTGGCGAAGGATGCGTCGGAGGCGGCGGCCTGCCGCCTCCGACTTGCTTCATGCGTCAGTGGGTGATCGGGATGCGCTTCACCTTGGACTGCGCGTTCGGATTCTTCGGCAGCGTCAAGGTCAGGACGCCATTGGCAAAGGACGCCTTGACCTTGTCGTCCTCGACCTCGTAGCCGAGGGGTATGCGCCGCTCGAAGTGACCGTAGAAGCGCTCGGAGTAGTCCTTCTCGTTGGTCTCCGACCGCTTTTCGCCACGCAGGGTCAGCACGTCTTCGTCGAGCAGGACTTCGATGTCCTTCTCTTCCATACCGGGGACCTCGGCGGTGACACGAAGCTCATCATCCGACTCCGAAATCTCCACCTTCGGCCAGCCGCTATCGAAAGGCGAAATCTGCCCCATAGTAGGCAAGCGCGTCTCGAAGCTCCTCAACATATCGTCAAAGAGCCTGTTTACCTCGCGGTGAAGCGAAAGGAAGGGATCGCCACCGCTATAGATGCTCGGGGCCTGGTTGTTGTTGCGGCCCCACGGGATAAGGTCACGCATGTTCATCTTCATTCACCTCCATGTTCAACCGCGCGGCACCGGCGAATGCCGGTGCCTGTCGCTTCTGATTCACTCTGACCTCAGGCTGCGTTCTTTTCGGCTTCGATCTGCCGCGGTGCTGTCTTTGCCGTGCTGCCGGCGATGGCGATCCGGCGCGGTTTCATCTCTTCGGGAAGCTCGCGCTTGAGATCGATGTTCAGCAGCCCGTTGTCCAGGCTGGCGCCGACGACCTTCACATGGTCGGCCAGTTCGAACTGACGCTCGAAGGCGCGCCCGGCAATGCCGCGATAGAGATACTGGCCGTTATCGTCGCCAGGTTGCGACCCGCTCACAACCAGCAGGTTAGGCTGATGAGTGATGGTCAGCTGATCCTGCGGGAAGCCGGCGACCGCCATGGTGATGCGATAGGCGTCTTCACCAGTCTTGGCGATGTCATAAGGCGGCCAATTGTCTATCGCAGTGACACGGCTCGCGTTTTCCAGCATGTTGAAAATGCGGTCGAAGCCGATGCTGGACCGGAACAGGGGGGTAAAATCGAGGTTTGTCCTCATAGCCACATCCTCCTTTGAGCAACATGGATACAAGAAGCGCCAAGAGCGCCTTGACACCTCCTGGACTTACGCCGGCCCCATCTGGCGACCGGCGATTAGTTATTTATAACAGTGCGTTACGCGTTCAAGAGGGGCCATGGAAAAATTTTCAGGCGTGATCCAGACGTGTAGACGAATGGGCGGGTGAACGCATTCGGCGGTTGCCGCTGGCGAGTTCCTCGCCAGCGGATCCGGGTCCCGCGGGGAGGGGCGGCGTTTCACTTAAAGTCGATCAACCGATGCTGTGAAACCGGCAACCGCGATGCTGTCGACCTCACGACCGCGACCGGCGCCGGGAAGCTCCTCCAATTGATCCAATTGCCGCAACGCATCCATGATGGCGTCGAAGCTGACCGGTTCGGTGGCTCCCGGCGGCATGCGCAGCGCCGGCACCGATTCCACCGCACAGGCATCCGATGCCCATGACGAAAGGATCGCACGCTTCTCATGGACGTCCAGCGTCAAGTCGGTCAGCACGTCCTGAGGTCGCTCGAAATGCCGTGCCGGATGGAGCAACCGGTCAAGAAAAACATCAGGGCTTTCAGGCCCGATCGGGGGAAAACTCGTCGACATGGTTCCTTCCATCGATGGTCCTCCGCTTTGAATGGTCTCCTATGTTGACGTCATGTTGGTGGCTCTCGCGATTTCCACCAGCTGAAATTTTGGAGAGTTTCGACCAAATTTCAATGGCCACGCAAGGCCACATTCTTCGCCGTTCAGCCCACCATCAACATTTTTTCGAACCGGTGAAACAATCGGCGTGAATGTCAGTTCTTGCGTCTGGACAAGTCGCGCAGCAGCGCCAGGGCGGCCGGGCAGGAGAACAATCATGTCTTACATTTCCAGGAAGCGACTGTGCATTGGCCTCGTCGCAGGAATTTTAATGCTCTCGGCTGGCGGCCCTGCTGCGGTTTCGGCACAGGAAATCCCGAACGACTTCAGCGCAATCGTGCGTCAGAAGCTGCCAGCCGTGGTCGCGATCACGACCAGGCAGATCATCCAGGACCAAACGATGCTCGACGACTTTCTCAACCCCTTCGACAGCCGCGGGCCTGCCCAGCCGCAGGTGCGAGAAGCTCTTGGCTCCGGCTTCGTGATCAGTCCCGAGGGCTACATCGTCACCAACAATCATGTCGTGGCCGACTCCACTGAAATCCACGTCGTATTCTCCGACAAGGAGACGTCGCCCGCGGAGACGTCGCCCGCGCGACTGGTGGGCCGCGATCCAGCAACCGATATCGCGGTGCTGAAGGTCGATCCACGCCCCAACATGACGATCACCGCCTGGGGTGATTCTGACGCAATGCAGCCGGGTGCCTGGACCATCGCGATTGGCAGTCCCTTCGGGCTCGGCGGAACCGTGACCGTCGGCGTTCTTTCCGCCCGATCGCGCGACATCCAGGCCGGCCCTTACGACGATTTCCTCCAGACAGACGCCTCGATCAACAGAGGCAATTCCGGCGGCCCCCTGTTCAACGCGCGCGGCGAAGTAATCGGGGTCAACACGGCTATCGTCTCACCGTCGGGCGGCAGCATAGGCATCGGTTTCGCCGTGCCGTCCCGAACTGCACGGAGCGTCGCCGATCAGCTGATCCGCACGGGCCGGATCGAGCGCGGTTTTATCGGAGTGCGTCTCCAGGAGGTGACGCCGTCGCTTGCCCAGGCGCTTGGGATATCGAGCACCAAGGGAGCGCTGGTCGCCTCGGTCGAGCCCGGCAGCCCGGCGGAGAAGGCAGGCTTGCAATCGGGCGATGTGATCACCCGGTTCAACGGCCAGGACATCCAGGGCGTCCATGACTTGACGCTGGCGGCAGCGAACGAAAAGCCAGGGTCGAAAGCGACGCTGACAAGGAACCGCGGCGGCTCCCAGCAGGAGGTGGAGCTGACCGTCGGTCAACGCAAGGATGAGGAGGTGCAGACCGGTGCCGTTCCGAGTCCGGAAGCGGCGGACCAACGTCTCGGACTGTCGCTCAGCCCCATTCCGGATGAAGCGCGCCAGCAACTCGGTCTCCAGCCGGGTACCACCGGCGTGTTTATCCAGGAGGTGGCGCCGAATAGCCCCGCCGCCGAGAACGGCCTTCGGCCTGGCGACGTCATCGTCTCGGCCAACAACCGCAACGTGACGCAGCCGTCGGATATCCAGCAAGAGTGGACGAAATCCCGTCAGCAGAAAAAGCCCATCCTGTTCCGCATCGAAAGGCAAGGACAATCGCTTTTCGTTGCAGTGGCTGCCTCCTGACACGGTGCTGCGACAGACCAGGCGCACAGACGAAGAAATGGCCTTGATGGCCGCCCTCGAGGCTGTGCTGGCAAGATTACCGGTTTCGCGCAGTATCATCGGGGCCGACCAGCGAATGGTCGCGAGAATGCTTGGCTGGTGAGCGGCACATACTGGATTTCGAAAGCCTGGCGATCGATATCAATCTCGCGTGTCGCCGCCGTAGGGTGTGGCACGCATTGAAGGGCGCTCCACGAAGGATCTATACCATTGTTCCAGTCGTGGCCTTCCGTGCAGGAAGTCCGGCAGTCCGCGGAATTCCAGCCAGGTTAGGCAAGTGGCGAGCGCGATGTGGCCGACATGGAGCGGCACGTCGAATTCGACCTCGCGTTCCACGAAGTCATAGGATTCGATAAGCTTCATCGTCATGCCTGCGCCCAAGGCGGGATAACGCAGATGTTCAGGGCGGCGTTCGTTTTCCCAGCGGATGGAAATGCCTGCGTCGCACATGCCGCCGGCGAGCGCCTGGAGGCGCAAGGCGGACCATTTGGCCCGCCCTGTCTCGGGGATGAGCCGACGATTGCTTTCAAGATTGTCGAGATAGTCGCAGATTACGCCCGAATCGAAGATCGCATAGCCGTCATCGAGAATGAGAACGGGCACCTTGCCAAGCGGATTGATCGCAAACACATCATCGTTGCGATTGATGGGGCTCGTCTCCTGATGAATGACGCGCAGACGTCCGGCAAGCCCAGCCTCGTGGGCAAAGACCAGAACCTTGCGCGCGTAGGGGGAGTGGGTCTGGTAGATGAGCTTCATGGACCCGTTCTGCGTTGGGGCTGGAACGCGGCCATCTGAGCAGTCCGTGACCCAGCCGCTCTTCTGCTCAATGGTCCCGGGTCCGGCGCCATCGTCATGCGTCCTTCTCCAGTTCGGCCTCGGTCACGATGATCAGCACCCGGCCCGATCCATCAAGCGCAAGCTCCTGCGACAGGCCGGAAGCCGCGACGGCTGTGGCGAGACCGGCGAGGCCGGCCGCACCCGACGGGGTTGTGCCTGGACCGTTTGCCTCGCGAAGCCGGCTCTTCGCGTCGGCAAGCGCCGCCTCGGACACGGTTATGGCCCGAGCGTTGCCTTGGCGGAGTACGTCGAGCGCCGATGCGGCTGCTTCGCCACAGGCGAGCATGTCCGCCGACGTCTTGAGATCGCCGGATATCCGCACCGACCGTCCTTGCGACAGCGCGGCCGCGACGCAGGCTGCGGCCTCTGGCTCTACGACGACGATCATGGCTGGAGGCATCAGCCAGTCCTTCAGCCCAGTCGTCAAGGCGGCGGCAAGTCCACCGACACCGGCCTGCACGAAAAGGTGGGTTGGCCTCAGATGGCCGATCTCGTCGACCTGGCGACGGATTTCCGCAGCAAGCACGCCATAGCCAGCGACGACATCAGCGACAGCTGGATCATCCGGGTCGCTCGAGGTGTCGGCAACCAGAATACCTTCTCCGGCGCGGGCCGCCGCGGAGGCTCGATCCACCGCATCGTCATAGGTGCCGTCGACCCACACGATTTCGGCGCCTTGGGACTCAACACGCCGCACTCGCGCTGCAGGAACGCCCGTGTGGAGGTATATTCTTGCCCTCCCGCCCGCAAACTTCGCCGCCGCCGCGACGGCAAGTCCGTGATTGCCGGCGCTGGCCGTGATGAGCGCCGGCAGCGGCGTGTGAGCCCGCTCTGAATCGAGCAGTTCATCAATATCCATCCCGGTAGTGCGAGCGAGAGCGCACAGACCGGCATACGTGCCGCCGAGGGACTTGAAGCTGCCCAGGGCACGGTGGCCCTCGTTCTTGGCAAGCACCTGGGTCACATCCAGGCCCGCAGCCAGGTCAGGCAGGTCGAGCAGCGGCGTCGGGGCATAAAATGGCGACAGGCGCTGCAACAGCGCCGCAATAAGATCAGGGCCAAGGCCCGGCTGTGTGTCTGTCGTCATGAGACGAAACTCTACTCCGGAAACGATGCCGCTTGGCGCCTATTATCGTTGCCCACCTGCCTGATTTCGTCATAGATGCCTGTCCTCATGACGAAAACTGCCGCCCTCGATCGCTTCGACCATGTACTGCTGTCGCTGGTTCAACGCGACAACCAGATCCCGGCGCGGCGTCTCGCCGAGCAGGTCGGGCTTTCCCAGAGTGCGGTCCTGCGCCGCCTGCGCCGGCTGCGGAAAGATGGCGTGATCGCAGCAGACATTGCCGTCGTTCGTCCGGCGGCCGTGGGCCTGCCGCTAACCATCCATGTGCTCGTTTCCCTGGAACGGGAGAGCGCTGTCGAGTTGGACGCCTTCATCGGCAAGCTCCGTGGGCGCTCGGAGGTTCGGCAGGCCTGGTATGTCACCGGTGAAGCCGATTTCGTGCTCCTCCTGCAATTGCCGGGGATGGAGGCGTACGATGTCTTCGCGCGGGAAGTCTTCCATGCCGATTCAAACGTGAAGGCGTTCCGCACCGTTGTGACAATGCGGGAAGTGGTCGGCGCAGCGGATGCGCGGCCGCTATCCACTGCCTGAGTTTGCGGCGTGTCGCCAGCAAGCTGATTGGGCCTGCTTTGACCCGGAATTCTCAGTCGAGGGCGCGAACCCGATTGAAGTTCGATACAGGCATCCCGTATCTACTCACCCGCCGCACCGCGCTAATGGCTGCCGCCAAGATGCTTCGCGAATGTCTGCACCTGGCGCAAATTACTTCCACTCGTGCGTAGAAGAATATCCATGTATGAAACGAGGAGGTGCAGCCCGCTCCCCTATACTGATCGTCCAACGGCGGCATGAATTTCGGAAGGGATATGAGAGCCAACACTTCAGGATCTCCCGGCGATGAGGCGCACTCTACCCGCAGCAGAATCAAAGAGGTCGCGGCCGAGTTCTATGTCCTGCGCGGCCACGATGGTTTCAGCTTCGGCGATATAGCGACGGCGATCGGCACGACCCGCGCCAACATCCATCATCACTTCGGCAACAAGCGTCAGCTGATGGAGGAATTGATCGCCGACTTCGCCGCCAACGCCGAGGCCCGGATCAAGCGCTTCTGGACGACTCCCGATATCCGGTTCTTCGACCGACTCGATATGCAGCTCGAGGATCTGCGCCGTTTCTACGAACGTTTCAACGCCGAGAAGGGAGCCCGCAATATGTGGAGCCCGCTTTCGCGCCTTCGCCACGACCTCCCGGTTCTCGGCGAACCAGCGGAACGTGCCCTGGAGCGCGTCAACCGGGTCTATGATCAGAGCCTGCGTCATGCGGTGGACCAGGCGGTGAAGGACGGAGAGCTTTCCTCCGACACACTCAGCGACGAGCTCGTGCACATGCTGCGCATTACCCTTCTGTCCTGTCCACCGATGACGCAGGACACCGGAAGCTTCGACGAGGTCGCCAGGACCTTCGCAGCGCTCGCCGCGATCATCCGTGCCGCGTGGCAGGATGCGGGAAAGGGCTCGGGTCGAGGCTAGACATCCGGTGGATCAAAGCGAGGGTGAGTTGACAGCCTTTGGCTTTCGAGTTACTTACTTGCAGGTAAGTCAGCCCATGATGGCGACGAGGCGCGTATTAGGGAGGATCACGTGCTGCGCGATGATGCATTCGCCCGTTTCGAGGTCAGCCCCTTCACTGGAGCGCTCGGTGCAGAAATTCGTGGGATCGATCTGGCGAGCGCGAGCGAGGATGCCTTCCAGGACGTTCGCCGCGCGCTCTACAAGTATCATGCGCTCGCCGTGCGCGATCAGGAGCTTGACGCCGCCGGCGTCCACAAGGTCGCCCGCCGGTTCGGACCATTTAGCGGTAATCCGGTGCACACGCCGATCGACGGCTTCGACGATATTGTGCGGTTCGTGCGCGAGCCGGACGACACGGGCAAGGTGATCGGCGAGGACTGGCACATGGACCTCGCCTGGCTACCGAAGCCACCGGGCATTACGATCCTCTACGGTGAGGAGGTGCCGCCGGTTGGCGGCGACACCTGCTTCTCCAGCCTCGAGAAGGCATATGACTCGCTTTCGCCGCGACTGGTCGAGATCCTGCAAGGGCTGACGGGCGTCCATAGCGGCCGCGGGGTCTTCGCCATCAACGCAGCCCATAGCCGGCTCGGCGTCAAGGCCGATGTCGAGGCGATCGAGAATGCCGCCGTCGAGCATCCTGTGATCTGTCGCCACCCTGAGACTGGCCGGCGCTATGTCTTCGTCAGCAGCGTGATGACCAATTTCAAGGGGATGACGGAGGAAGAAAGCAAGCCGATGATCGACTTCCTGATGGCGCGGGCTGTCCGGCCCGAGTTCAACTGCAGGCTGCGTTGGGAACCGAAGACGCTCGGTATGTGGAACAACCCCCATGTCCTACACACCGCCATCAACGATTACCCCGGATACCGCCGGGTGATGTACAGAACAACGGTGGAGGGCACCGTTCCACTTGCCGCCAGGGACGGCTGACGCGCAACCGCTCAGGGAGGAGCAATGGCATTTGGTTCCGAGGCGTCTGTCGGCCACAGGGGGGAGGGGACGGCGGAAGCGGCTGGCCAAGAGGCGGCGCTTCGCGTTTTCGCCTGCCTACCTCTATGCGACGCCCGTGCACCTCCTGGTGCTTGGGATCATCGTGCTCCCCGCCATCTTCGTCCTGTGGCTGAGTTTCGAAGCCTCATCATTCGGCCAATCGGCGACCTTCGTTGGGTTTGATAACTATATCCGCGTCCTCACCGATCCCTATTTTTGGGTTTCGGTCTGGAACACGGTCCTCGTCGTCGCTGTGGCGGTTCATATCGAACTGCTGCTCGGCCTTGGCCTGGCCCTGCTTTTCGCCTCCGGGCTTCCCCTCCAGCGCGTCATGCTCGTCGTGGTGCTCGCTCCCTACGCCATCAGCGAGGTGACGGCGGTCGCAATGTGGCGCTTCCTGTTCGATCCGGACGTCGGCCCGATCACGCTGATGCTGCGATACACCGGTCTGCCGACGCTCGACTGGACGTTTATCCCTTCTCACGGCCTCATCCTCGTCGGCCTGCTCACGATCTGGCTGCACCTGCCATTCACATTCATCATCCTGTATGCGGCACGGCTCGCGGTTCCGAAGGAGCTCTACGAGGCTGGGCGCACCGACGGAGCCAATGGATTCCAGCTCTTCCGCAGCATCACGCTGCCGCTTCTGGCGCCAGCGATGCTGATCGCGCTGCTCTTCCGCTACATCTTCGCCTTCCGCCTCTTTTCCGAAGTCTGGCTCCTGACCCAGGGCGGCCCGGCACGCACGACCGAGGTCGTTTCCGTTTATCTTTATCAGGAAGGCTTCCGCTACAACTCGTTCGGCACGGCGGCGGCGACGGCGTGGATGATGGTCGTCATCTCGCTGCTGCTTGCGACTGGCTATGTATGGCGGCTGCGCAAGGAATCCGTGGCCAATGCGTTCTAGGCGTCTCGCCATCGGTGCCGGAAAGATGCTCGCTGTTGCGGCAATCGTCGTCTGGTCACTGCTTCCGATCGGCTTCATTGTGCTCTCGTCGTTCAAACCCGGTCGCGAGATTTTCGCGGTTCCACCGGAGCTCTTCTTCGAACCGACCTTCGAGCACTACGCCTCGCTGTGGCAGCGCTGGCCGGCCTTTTTCGACGGGCTCGTCAACAGCCTGATCATCACCACCGGGGCGACGGCGCTTGCCGTCATGGCAAGTCTGCTCGCCGGTTTCGCCTACTCGCGCTATCGTGGCGTCCGTTTCCTGGAAGGATCGGTGATGTTTCTGATCGGATCGCGGCTGATCCCGCCGATCGTCGTGACGCTGCCACTGTTCCCGGTTGTCAATCGGCTCGGGCTCAATGACACCCATCTGGTGCTGATCCTGCTCTACGCGACCTTCTTCGTCTCGCTCGGCACGCTCCTGATGCGCACGTTCATCGACCAGGTACCGCGCGAACTCGACGAGGCGGCCGTCCTCGACGGCGCGCGGCCGCTGACGATCCTTGTGAAGATCATCTTGCCGCTCGTAGCGCCCGGCATGCTCGCTGTCGCCGTCTTCGTAGTCGTCTTCGCGTGGAACGAGTTTCTGTTCGCCTATATCTTCACCGCCAACCACGCCAAGACCGCGCCTCTGGTCCTTTCGGAGATGATCAGTTCGATCGACGGCGTCGACTGGGGCGTGCTCTTTGCGGCCTCTACCGTCCAATTGCTGCCGGTTCTCGTCTTCGTGGTCCTGATGAACCGGTTTCTCGTCGCCGGATTGACCGCCGGCGCGACCAAGGGGTGACGACGTCACCGAGAAAGGGAGGAAGACAATGCCTTTGCACATGACACGCAGAGCCCTGCTGACGACCGCGATGGCCGCCGGCGCGACGAGCGCGTTGGGCCGGTTGGCCCATGCCCAGGTAAAGACGCCGAACGTGCTTTGCCATCGCGTCCACCAAGCCAACCTGACGACCGGCGCCGCCGGCAATGTCATCAAGCCCTGGGAGGACAAGAACAACGCCCAGATCTCCTGGACGACGCTCGACAGCAATCCGCTCCAGGACCGGCTATTCCGGGAGGCGAGCCTGAGCGAGACCGACTTCAACGTCGGCTATGTCATCGACAACCGCATGACGTCGCAGATCGCCTCGCTGTTCGAGCCGCTAGACGATCTCCGGAAAGCCGAGCCGATCGAGGATTTCGACGATATCGCCGAGGGCCTGCGCCAGTCGATGATCGTCGGCGGCAAGCTCGTCGGCGTTCCGGTGCGCCATGCTACGCAGGGGCTTTTCTACAACGAGGAGCTGCTTCAGGAGGCCGGCATTTCGGCGCCACCGAACACGCTGGAGGAACTGGTCGAGCAGGCGAAGAAGCTGACCTTCACCTCCAGGTCCGGCACGCCCGTCGTCGGCATGATCCTTGCGAGCGACCTCGCCGTCTTCCCGGTCATGTTCGCCCGCGCCTTCGGCGGCGATTTCATCGACAAGCAGTTCAAGGTGGTCCCCGATCCGGAGGCGATGGAAAAAGGCCTGTCCGTGCTTGCCGACCTCTTCAAGGCCGGCGCGCTCCCCCGCAGCTATGCCACAACGCGCAACGACGACATGGTGACGTGGATGCAGCAGGGGCGCGCTGCCTTCGCGGTGCTGCCTTTCGCCCGCTACGCGCAGCTCAACAACAAGGAACAGTCGACCGCACCGGGAAAGATCAAGGCGATCGAGTTCCCCGGCTCCAAAACCCTCGACAGCGGTCACGAAATGCATCCGGTCGTCGAATCCTGGGCGATGGCCATTCCCGCCAATTCGACGGACAAGAAGCTCTCCTGGAGCTACATCCGATTCGTAGCGAGCAAGGCCGCCACACTCGACATGGCGCGCAACGGCAATGGCCCCGTCCGCACCTCGACCTATGCCGAGCCGTCGTTCGCCGGGTCGTTGCCGCAGGCGAAGGTCGAGGCTGCCGCGCTCGCCAAGGCGCGACCGGCCTTCCCGGCTTTTCCCGAAGCCGCTCGCGCTCAGTCGACGTTTCTCGAGGAGGTTCAGCTCGCTGTCCTCGGTCGCAAGAGCCCGAAGGAAGCGGTCGCCGCCATTGTCGATCGCGTCAAGCCGCTGATGCCAGCGTAATCGTATGGGTCACGTCGGCAAGTCGCCTGGTGACATGGAGCGCCGGCCGGTCATCGAGGCTACGTTGGCGCAAGCGCTCGCCCGCCTACAGAAATGGTTCGACGATCCGTCGAAGCGGTTGCCTCCTCCGGTTGCGATCGTTCAGGATTACGACGTGGTATTTGGCCAACGCTACACTGCAGGCATCGTGGCTCGGGAATCCACGCCGGACGATCACCCGTTCCAAAAATCCACGGAGCTGTCGGGCCGCCCTGGCACGCGTTTACCGCATTTCGCGGTCGAGCGCGCCGGCCAGCGGATTTCGAGTCTCGATTTGTGCGATCGCGACTTTCTTCTCCTCTGCGCCGACGAAGCATGGTGTCAGGCCGCTGACGCCGTAAGCCAGCGCCTCGGAATGCCGCTGACCTGCCACGCCTTGGGTGCCAATGGGGAGCTGGTTGACTTGGACCATCGGTGGCCTTCCGCGCTCGGGGTTGAAAGCGGCGGTGCTGTCTTGGTCAGGCCGGACGGCTTTGTCGCATGGCGGTCATCGCACGGTGTGCCTGATCCCGTACAGGTGCTGATCGAAACACTTGACGGGTTTGGTTTCCGTACGCAGGCACACGAACACCATCGGTGAGCGGCGCGGATGCCTCCTGCGTTCCGATGCCCAGGGCGCAGACGGCCAGCGCACGAAACCTGGCTGCTACGACTTCCTTGCCGATCCCATCGCCTGGAATGGCCGCGATCCTGTGGCTTCGCATCGGTCCGGTCTCCGCTTGTGTCGCTAAACTCCGATGGACCACCGTGGCCTTGGCAGACCGATTATCGCCGTTACCGCAAATGGTCAATCAAACCGTTCAGCAGGAGCAGCAACGGCCCAGCGACGACAGCCGCGGCAGCATCGTCCAGCATGATGCCGGCCCCACCCCTTATCTTGTCATGCATGATACGGATGGGCCAAGGCTTGACGACGTCGAAAAACCGGAAAGCAAGGAAGCCTGCTGCCCACCAGAGTGGGTCGAGTGGCAGCATGGAAAGTGTCACGGCGGCGCCGAAGGTCTCATCGATGACGACGATCTGCGGGTCCTCCGTCCCGGTTCGGAAGATAACATGCGATGACGCCCACACGCCGACGGCGAACAGGGCCGCATAAGCAAGCACGGTCAGCCAAGGCGATGCAGGTATCAAAGCTGCGGCAACAGCCACTCCAACCATTGCGCCGATCGTGCCCGGCCATATTGGAGATAATCCCGCGCCAAGAGAGGTCGCGAGCAGGTAGGCAAACTTGGGTGGAAATTTATGCATCGAGTTTCGGCCGGCATCCGACGGATGGCAAGCAATCATAGTCACATCGTTCGGGTGCGACCGCCAGACCGCCGGCCGATTTGCTCCGTCGGCTCGGCGAGCGCCTTATTCCGCCGGCCGCATTCGCCGAAAGAAATCGCTGTTGCGGCGAGTAGAGAATGTTGCTGAGCCCGGTCCCGGGCCGCTTTGACCAATTGGAACGGTGGCGCCGGTGGAACAAACCCGCAAATTGCTGGTAAAGCTCGGTGAAACGACATCATCAGAGGAGCCGCCATGATCGCCGGTCTCATGAAAAGTCGCATCGACCCGCTATGGGAGCAGGCCGCCTCTCCGCTGATCGGGATCGGCATGACGCCGAACCAGGTTACGGCCAGCGGGCTCGTGCTCGTCGCTTTGTCCTCGGCCGCCTACGTCTACCACCATTCAAGTCTTGCCTTTGGCCTTTGCCTGGCGTTTGCCTTCACCTTCGACGCGCTGGATGGTGCGGTCGCCCGCCGGACAAACATGAGCACCAAGGCCGGCGGCTATTTCGATGCCGTCGTCGACCGCTATCAGGAATTGGCCGTCTTTGCGGCAATCGGCTGGGTCGCCGATCTGTGGGCGATCGCAATGTTCGCGTTCGCCGGCGGGATACTCACAAGTTATGCCAAGGCGCGGACGGCGCTGGAAATCCCTGTGGAAAACCACGGTTGGCCGGATTTCTTCGAGCGGATGGAACGCCTGGTGTTCATTTGCGTGCTGCTCGCCGCCGACGGAGTCGCTACCGCCATGGGCGCGGCTTCTCCCTGGATTCTGGCGGGTGGGTTCGTGCTGTACGCAGTGCTGGCCAACGCCACAGCGCTGCAACGGATCAGTCGCGCATTAGCGATGCTGAAACGAGCCGACGGGAAGCAGCAGTGAGACCGCTAGAACGCGAGCATCGTATCGACCGCCGTGAGCTTTTCCAACAAAGTCGCGCGTCAGCGCCAGCCCAAGCCGGGGGCGACATGGGTCAGGATCGCCTCGATGACGTGGGCATTGTAGTCGACGCCGAGCTGGTTGGGGACGGTAAGCAGCAGCGTATCGGCCTCGGCGATGGCTTCGTCGCCCTTTAGCTGCTCGATCAGGACGTCCGGTTCGGCGGCATAGGAGCGGCCGAACACCGCGCGTCTGTCTGCCTCGATATAACCGAAATGATCTCCGCTCTGGTTGCCGCCGAAATAGCCCCGGTCGCGATCGTCGACCAGCGCAAAAATGCTCCGGCTCACCGATACCCGCGGCTCGCGCGTGTGTCCGGCCGCCTTCCAGGCCTCACGAAAAGCCCGGATCTGTTCGGCCTGCTGGATGTGAAACGGCTTTCCGCCTTCATCGAATTTGAGCGTGGAGCTCTGCAGATTCATCCCCAGTTTCGCAGCCCATTCTGCGGTGGCGTTTGTGGCGGCGCCCCACCAGATGCGCTCGCGCAGGCCCTCCGAGTGCGGCTCGATACGAAGCAGGCCAGGCGGGTTGGGAAACATCGGCCGCGGGTTGGGCTGCGCAAAGCCTTTGCCCAGCAACACTTCGAGCAGCACTCCAGTGTGGCTGCGGGCCATGTCGGCATCGCTCTCGCCCTCTTGCGGGGCGTAGCCGAAGTAGCGCCATCCCTCGATTACCTGCTCCGGCGAGCCGCGGCTGATGCCCAGCTGCAGACGCCCTCCGGCGATTAGATCGGCGGCGCCGGCGTCCTCGGCCATATAGAGCGGGCTCTCGTAACGCATGTCGATCACCGCCGTGCCGATCTCGATTCGGCTGGTCTTCGCCCCAACCGCTGCCAGCAGCGGGAAGGGCGAGGCGAGCTGGCGCGCGAAGTGATGCACGCGGAAATACGCGCCGTCCGCACCCAGCTCCTCGGCCGCGACGGCCAGCTCGACGGACTGCAAAAGCGCATCGGATGCCGTCCGCGTCTGCGATTGCGGCGAAGGCGTCCAGTGCCCGAACGAGAGGAAACCAATCTTCTTCATGAACTAGCCAGCCTAGAGGGAACACAGGTGCAGACTATGCTTCGGCGCAGAGCAAAGCACTTCAAAATTTTGCCCCGACGGCAATCTTCAAAGCCGCTCCGGCAGAGAGAGGGGAGGGGTTTTGAACGGTGCTAAAGGCCAATGTGCGATCGCGAAGATGGCCGAATGAGTGTGGACGTAACGGTCCTACGCGGGGTGTTTCTCGAGTGTGTGGCTGCGGGAGACGGCGGGCAAGTGTTGGGTCAACGGTAGGCGATTACAAGCAAAAACGCGACGCAAGAGAAGCACGGCCGAAACGCGATCAACGCCTTCACGAGGACGTGTTCAAACTCTGAGCGCCATTTTATAGGACGGCCGTTGTCACATCGCGCGTTCGAGCATGACAAACGACATGCATTGACCTTTCTAACATTCAACGGCCTGCCTATCGACAAACTCGGAAAATTGAGAGAAAGATATGGGTAGGGATACTCGGGGGGATAACAATGAAAACTGCTCTTGTACTAAGCGGCGGATCAATAAAAGGTGCGTTTCAAGCCGGCGCAATTTCTGCGTTGCTCAACAATGGTGTGGAGCCGGAAGGCATTTACGGAGTCTCTGCTGGCGCGTTAAACGGCGCCTTCCTAGCGGACAGAGCAGGGCGACAGCTCGCGAGTAGCTCCAAAATTAACTGGCGCCAAGTTGGCTCCGATCTAGAACAATTTTGGATGACCCGCATTACAAAACCTGCCGACATTGTCGAGAAACGTTGGCTAGGCGGTATCGCTTCTGGTGCACTTTTTAACCGATTCAAGGGACTGACCAAAGTCGACAAATTTCATGCTTTAATTAGAGCTGAGATTGACAAAACCAATCTGCGGAGGTTCGCCGGAAGTGGTCGGCATTTCCAACCTGGAGCAGTTGATGTCTTCACCAGCAAAATCATCTATGAAACCGCCGTATCGGATAACATCATTGACTATACGCTTGCGAGTGCAGCAATCCCTGTAGCGTTTCCGGTGATGAATATCGATGTTCCTCCAACCGGTATTCACCCATTTGTTGATGGCGGCGTTAGGGACTTGGCACCGCTAAGGCGTGCAATCAAAGATGGATTCGACAATATTATTTGCATTGTTTGTCAGTCTCAAAACCTTGATGCCTTCACTTATAATACCGGTAACTTGCTAGGTCATATAGATCGTATAACCGACATTATTGTAAACGAGATTGTTCTTAATGATATTGGCGTGGTTGACGCGTACAGAAGAGTTTCAAAAGTTATTGATTTTGAGAGAAACCCAAGCTTAAAAGAGATTATGCGCTACAGAGATATACCGAAGCCAACTGTAATTTGGCCTAAATCTCCGATTCTAGTTGATATCATGAAATTCAATAGAAAGCAGATTGCTGCCATGATCCAGCAAGGCAAAGATGCTGTGAATCACGCAAAGTCGCATGGATAAAAGGAGCAGTCGCAGAAGCCCTTTGATGCTTCCGAAGCACGAACTGCTTGGGATTGTTCGGGGCAGCAGAGTCGCCGCGCCTACAGTGGCAACGTCGTGATTACGCGGAGTGACACGAGGCAGCCCGCGAGCCGCTTCAGGAAATCGGGCGGCCATGCCCCGCCGTCTCACTGGCGCCGTGTGCACCAACGAGCACCGGTCCGCTAGGAAGGTGCCGCGAACGCCAGCACTATCGCGATGAGGATCAACAGCGGCCCCATCCATCTAAAATGGGTTCCAAAGTTGGTCCACCATGCCTGCTGTTGGCCGGGGCGAGCTTGAGAGGGGTCCGAGAAAAATCCGAAGCCGACGCCAGCCATCCACAACCCGGCGCAGAACATGATGAACTCGTCGATGTAATCCGCGACCACGCTTCGAAACTTTCGAATCTATGCCGCCGCTACATGCGCCGAATTCGAGCCGATATAGTTACGGATCGTTTCGATGATCCGATCCTGGTCGGCCTCGCTCAGATAGGGATGCATCGGCAGGCACAGGATGCGCTTCGGCAGCTCTTCCGAAACGGCAAGGCCGGTCGGCGTGCGCGGATAATCGCGATAGGCGATCTGGCTGTGCAGCGGTTTCACATAATAGATGACCGACGGAATGCCCTTTTCACCGAGATGTGCCTTGAGCCCGTCGCGTTTCGGCGTTTCGATGGCGTATTGCGCCCAGGCCGAGCGGCCGCCGCCCAGATTGCGCGCCGCCTTGACGATATCGCCGAGACCTTCGGCATAGCGATTGGCGACCGCTTGCCGCGCCACCATCTCGTCCTCGAGGATGGCCAGCTTCTCTATCAGGATCGCCGCCTGAAGCGTGTCGAGCCGCGAGTTGATGCCGACGCGGACATTGTCATATTGCGTTTCGCCCTTGCCGTGAAAAGCAAACGAGCGCAGCTGTTCGGCCAGTGCATCGTCATTGGTGAACATCGCACCGCCATCCCCATAGCAGCCGAGCGGCTTTGCCGGATAGAAGCTGGTCGAGCCGACGGTGCCGAACGAGCCGCACATCTTGCCGTCAGCCGAGCCGCCGGTCGCCTGCGCCGCATCCTCGATGACCATCAGGCCTTCGCGATCAGCGATGGCCATGATTGCCTCGTAATCGGCGGCGAGGCCGAACAGGTCGACGGGAATGATTGCCTTCGGCCTCAGCCGGCCTTCCGCCTTGATCATGGCGATTGCCGCCTCGAGGCTGGCGATGTCGATATTGTAGCTGTCGGCATCGACATCGACGAACACCGGTTCGGCCTTGGTCAGCGCCACCACTTCGGCCGTGGCGGCGAAGGTGAAGCTCGGCACGAACACAGCGTCGCCCGGGCCGATGCCGGCGGCAAACAGCGGCAGCAGCAGCGCATCGGTGCCGTTGGCGCAAGCGACCACATGCTTGGTGCCGATATAGGCGGCGAGCTTGTTTTCGAATTCGGTGACCTGAGGTCCGAGAATATAGCGGCCCTCGTCGACAACCCGCTCGATTGCCGCTTTCAGCCTGTCGCGGATGCGCTCGCGCTGCGCGCCAAGATCGATGAACTGCATGTCGGCCTCAAACGGTTTAGCCAGATAACCGGCCGCTGGTAGCAGACTTGGCACGGCCGAGAAAGCCGCACGGCAAAACCCTGAATTGCTCAAGTGTCGCAGCCTGTTACCTCTGATTTCCGATCTGCCCTCTTAAACGCTGGGAAATCCGGGCTTCGGCCGGCTCGATATGGACTTTCACAGCCTGTCCCGCCGGTCGGCGAAACATAAAGTGATCGCGGCAGGCACGTCCGTGAGCATGGTGCCAGCCGGTCAGGCGAGTTCATGCCGCCATGGCGGATTGGCGCCGGCCCGCGATACCGTCACCGCCGCGGCCTTGGCGCCGAGCGTCAGCGCCTTTTGGATGGCGTCTTCCGGCAGGCTGGCGATTGCCGTCTTCGAGAGCAGACCCTGTTCGTGCAAGGAGGCAAGGATGGCGGCGTTGAAGGTGTCGCCGGCGCCGACCGTATCGACCACCTCGACCTTGTCCGGCGCGACGGTGACCCGGTGCTGGCTGCTATAACCAACCGCGCCCTCGCTGCCATGGGTGACGACGATCAGCTTCGGACCGCGGTCCAGCCAGTTGCGGACGACGTCCTCATGCGAGCCGGCTTCGCCGAACCAGTTCAGATCCTCGTCCGACAGTTTCACGATGTCGGCCATCGCCATCATGTTGCGGATGCGCCTGAGGTGCTTGGCCTTGTCCGGAATGAAGTTTGGCCGGATGTTGGGGTCGAGCATCATCACGCGGCGCTCATGCTCGCGTCGCATGAACTCCTCATAAGCCGACCCGGCCGGTTCCGAGATCAGGCTGATGGCGCCGAACAGCATCGCCTCGATCTCGCTGCCGAGTTCCGGCAAATCCTCGATGGTCAGCATGCGCCCGGCGGTGTTCTCGTCATAGAAGGTGTAGGTCGCCTGGCCGTTGGTGAGGCGCACGAAGGCGAGCGTGGTTGGCCGCGGCGAGGTGTGCGCATAGGTGGAACTGACCTTGCTGGCTCCCAGCGCCTCCCTGAGCTGGCCCCCGAACAGATCCGAGGACAGGCCGGAGAAGAAGGCAGCGGGCGCACCGAGCCGGCCAAGCGCAATTGCCGAGTTGAAGACGGCACCGCCGACATAGGGCGCAAAGGCCGGCTCGCCCTCCGTCGTGGTCCGCGGCAGCATATCGATCAGGGCTTCGCCACAGCAGAGGATCATGAAGTCTTGCTTTCCGGCGGATAGATCACGCCCTTGCGAATGATGATGTTGGCATAAAGCCGCGGCTCGCTCGTCGCGACGATTGCGTGCGCGGCCTTGACCCGTGCATAGAAGTCGGCACCGGCAAGCGCAACCACCTTGCGGCCGGGCGCGCGCCTGGCGCAGATCGCTTCCATCTCATGATGGACCGGATCGGCGAGCAGCGGATCGCCCTTGGCCGAGGCGCGAAACAGCGCCTGCGGCACGGCGTCATCGACCGGCAACACGCTCAATACGGCATCCAGCACCGGGACGAGATGATGACCGTCGGCGCGGATCAGCCGCTGTGCCTGCTGCTCGGCCGGGTAGTTGCCGTCGACCAGGGCGATCTCGTCGCCATGGCCCATGGCGCGCAATATCGCCAGAAGCTCCGGGCCGAGCAGCGCCGGGATGCCGATCAGCATTTTCAGAAGCTCCGGGAAATCGTGGTCGAGCCGATGAGGAAGCGCTCCGATAGCGGCAGGCTGGCGCCACCCAGCGCCCGCGCATGAATGCCGACCGTTCCCTCGCGAACCGCCGGCAGCCTCAGGCCTTCGCCGTCGATCCGGCCGATGGCCTGGACGACGGCATCGACAAGCCGCCTGCGCACAGTAAGCGGCATCCATCCGTCGATCACCGCGGCTTCGAAGTCAATGACGGAGGACGCCGAAACGATGGCATAGGCGAGCGCCTGCGAGGCGCTGGCGATCCAGTCGTCAAGCTCGGCGCCGATCTCGCCCCAATCTCCCGGTGATGTCCACAGATGCGAGGCTTCGACGCCGCGCGCGTTGAGCGCCTTTTCCAGCATGGCGATCGACGCCACGTCGATCAACTGCGTCGGCTTGCCGTCCGGCCCGGGCACCGGCATCGAGCCCAGCGCGCCGGCATTGCCGGTTGGGCCGCCAAACAACCGGCCGTTCAGCACGATGCCGCCGCCGGCAAAGGCGCCGATATAGAAATAGACGAAATCGCGTGCCGCACCCGCCGCGTGGCCGAACACGAGCTCGGCGCCGCAGGCCGAGGTGGCGTCGTTCTGCAGATAGACCGGAAATTCGCATTGCGCCTGGATGTCGGAGCGGATGTCGCGATGACGCCATTCGTCCATGATTTCGCGCGGTGCGCCGGCGGTGTCGGCCCAGTTCCACAATTCGAACGGCATGGCTATGCCAAGCCCGGCGATGCGTTTGTCCTGCGCAGGGGTTAGCTCGCCGCGCATCTTCTTCATGCCGCTTGTGACGAACTCCACCGTCTCGCGCGGCGCCGGATAGCGGTATGAATGCTGCAGCATCGAGCGCACATTGCCGAGGAAATCGATCAGCACCAGCTCGGCGCTGCGGCGGCCGATCTTCAGGCCGATGAAATAGGCGCCGTCGGGATTGAGCGCCATCGGTATCGAGGGCTGGCCGATCTTGCCGCGCAACGGCGCCTGGCGAACGAGCAGGTCGTCCTCCTCCAGCTCACGCATGATGACTGATACTGTCTGCGCCGAGAGCCCGGTCATACGTGCGATGTCGGATTTGGCCAGGCTGCCGTGCTGGCGCACCAGCGACAGCACCAGCCGCTCATTGTGGTCCCGCATGCCGCTTTGATTGGTGCCGCGGTGCAGGCGGCTTTCGGCCGCATCGGGCGAGCCGTGCCTTGTAATGCCGGTCTCCACCCTGTTCCTCCCGTCGTTTCCCCTCAATGCTTTTGGTCTAGAGTGAGTGAACAATCCTGCGTTGTCAATAATAAATAAGAGTGATTTAATTATTGACAGTGCTGGCGGACTGGTGTCTCTTGAGATCGGCGCCGACACTGGGAGATTTCGTCGGACGCGCTGCAGATGCCGGTTGGCCGGCATCCTAAATGGTTCCATGGGAGGAAAATCGTGACCACGTCAAAACTGTTGAAATCCACCGTGTTTGCGGCGGCCGGTCTGAGCTTGATTGCGTTTGCATCGACCGCGTCCGCAGCCAATGTCAGTGCTTGCCTGATCACCAAGACCGACACCAACCCCTTCTTCGTCAAGATGAAGGAGGGTGCCGCCGCGAAAGCCAAGGAAATCGGTGTCGATCTGAAAGCCTATGCCGGCAAGGCGGAAGGTGACAATGAGGGCCAGGTTGCGGCGATCGAATCCTGCATCGCCGACGGCGCCAAGGGCATTTTGATCACCGCCACCGACACTGCGGCCATCGTGCCGGCGGTGAAGAAGGCGCGCGATGCAGGGGTGCTGGTGATCGCTCTCGACACGCAGCTCGAGCCTGCCGATGCCGCGGATGCGACGTTTGCGACCGACAATTTCAAGGCCGGCGAGCTTATCGGCTCCTGGGCAAAGGCTACGTTGGGCGACAAGGCCAAGGATGCGCACATCGCCTACATGGATCTGATCGCCAGCCAGCCCTCCGTCGACGTCCAGCGTGATCAAGGCTTCATGAAGGGCTTCGGCATCGACCTCGGCGATCCCAAGAAGATCGGCGACGAAACCGACGCACGCAACGTCTGTCATGATCTGTCGAGCGGCAATGAGGATGGCGGGCATACTGCTATGGAGAATTGCCTCCAGAAGGATCCGGATATCAACGTCGTCTACACCATCAACGAACCTGCGGCCGCGGGCGCCTACCAGGCGCTGAAGGCAGTCGGCAAGGAGAAGGACGTCCTGATTGTCTCGGTCGATGGCGGCTGCCCTGGTGTCAAGAACGTTGCCGAGGGCGTGATCGGCGCCACTTCACAACAATATCCACTGCTCATGGCCTCGCTCGGCATCGAAGCGATCAAGACCTTTGCCGACACCGGCAAGAAGCCGGAGCCGTCGCCCGGTCTGGATTTCTACAACACCGGCGTCACGCTGATCACCGATAAGCCTGCCGCCGGCATCGAATCCATCGACACGAAGCAAGGCCTCAGCAAGTGCTGGGGTTGATTTGATCCCCTGATCGGCTCAACTTCAAAACAACAATAGAGAATGTGGAGCGGTTTCGGCCGCTCCACGTCACAGGCGGGGAGGCCGACTTGAGCGTCGAAACAACCAGGAGCAAGGGACCGCAGGAATTCGAGACGGTCCTGGCCGCCAGCGACGCCAGCGTCGCTTCATTCGAGACGCATTCCCGCTCGACATTGGAGAGCATCCAGCACCGCTTGCACAAAAGCCCCGCCATGGTGCCGCTGATCATCCTGCTCATCTCGGTGGTTCTGTTCGCAGTCGTCGTCGGTGGCCGCTTCTTTTCTCCCTTCACCCTCACCCTGATCCTCCAGCAGGTGGCGATAACAGGCATGGTCGGCATCGCGCAGACACTGGTGGTGCTCACCGCTGGCATCGACTTGTCAGTCGGCGCTATCATGGTGCTGAGCTCGGTTGTTATGGGCCAGTTCGCCATGCATTACGGTGTTCCAGCGCCGGTCGCCGTTGCCGTCGGGCTGCTTGTCGGCGCGATTTGCGGCCTGATCAACGGCATTCTCATCGCTTGGGTGAAACTGCCGCCCTTCATCGTGACGCTCGGCACCTGGTCGATCTACGCTGCCATCAACTTCATCTATTCCGGCAACGAGACCATCCGCAGCCAGGATCTCGAGGCAACGGCACCGCTGCTGCAGTTTTTCGGCGGCTCGTTCAGGATCGGCGGCGCCGTCTTCACCTATGGCGTGCTGTTGGTGCTGATCATGGGGGCAATTGCCTGGTACGTGCTCAATCACACGGCATGGGGCCGGCATGTCTACGCAGTCGGCGACGACCCGGAAGCCGCGGAACTGTCGGGGGTGCGCGTCAGCCGGATGCTGGTCACGGTCTATACGCTGACTGGCATCATTTGTGCCATCGCCGGCTGGGCCTTGATCGGACGCATCGGATCGGTCTCGCCGCAGGCCGGGCAGTTCGAGAACATCAATTCGATTACCGCCGTGGTGATTGGCGGCACATCGCTGTTCGGCGGCCGCGGTTCCATTCTCGGGACCATCTTCGGTGCGCTGATCGTCGGGGTGTTCGCGCTCGGCCTCAGGCTTTGGGGGACAGATCCCCAATGGACGCAATTGTCCGTCGGCGCCCTTATCATCATCGCTGTTGGTATCGACCAGTGGATCAGGAAGATCTCGGCATGAACCAGACTCAGGAACCGATCCTTACCGCCCGCAGCCTGGTCAAGCGCTATGGCCGCGTCACCGCTCTCGACAGCGCCGACTTCGACCTCTATCCGGGCGAAATCCTTGCTGTCATCGGCGACAACGGCGCCGGCAAGTCGTCGCTTATCAAGGCGATTTCCGGAGCCGTCACCCCCGACGAAGGCGAGATCCGGCTTGAAGGCAAGCCTATTGCCTTCAAGTCGCCGATGGAGGCCCGCGAGGCCGGCATCGAGACGGTCTATCAGAACCTGGCTCTGTCGCCGGCGCTGTCCATCGCCGACAACATGTTCCTCGGCCGCGAGATCCGCAAGCCGGGCTTTCTTGGCAGCTGGCTGCGCATGCTCGACCGTCCGGCGATGGAAAAGCGCGCCCGCGACAAGCTCACCGAACTCGGCCTGATGACGATCCAGAACATCAGCCAGGCGGTGGAAACGCTCTCCGGCGGTCAGCGCCAGGGCGTGGCGGTGGCGCGCGCCGCCGCCTTCGGCTCGAAGATGGTCATCATGGATGAGCCGACGGCCGCGCTCGGCGTCAAGGAGAGCCGCCGCGTGCTCGAACTCATACTCGACGTCAAACGCCGAGGCCTGCCGATCGTGCTGATTTCACACAACATGCCGCATGTCTTCGAGGTGGCGGACCGCATCCACATTCACCGGCTCGGCCGCCGCCTCTGTGTCATCGATCCGAAGCAGTATACCATGTCCGACGCGGTCGCCTTCATGACCGGCGCCAAGGTGCCGCCGGAAGCGGCGCTGGCGGCTTGAGCAAGAAGTTGAGGCCCATCGCCCAGGGGCCCAAATTCGCTGTTTCAAAATACCAAATTGCCGCAGGGCAACCCGGCTTGCGGTCGCCTGAATCAATTGAACATTCGGTGAGATGCATTAGCATTGGCAAAGATGGTGAAAGCCGCATGATCCTGGCAACGTCACGAGAGGCAGCATGACGCGCGCGATGACAACCGAAGCTCCTCTGCCCACGCTCGAAAACCCGGATCCCAAGACGCTCGCCGAGGAAGTCTTGCAGGCCCTCAAATACAGAGTCGGCAAGGGCATCAACGTTGCAACCCAGTACGATTGGCTCACCGCCTCGATCAAGGTTGTGCGCGACCGCATTGTCGATCATTGGATGCAGGCGACCCAAGAGGCCTACGCCCAGCAGGAAAAGCGCGTCTACTACCTGTCGCTGGAATTCCTTATCGGCCGCCTGATGCGCGATGCCTTCTCCAATCTCGGCCTGATGGACAATATGCGCGAGGCGCTGTCGTCGCTTGGCGTCGACCTCGACATCATTGCAGCGCTCGAACCGGATGCTGCCCTTGGCAATGGCGGTCTTGGCCGGCTCGCCGCCTGCTTCATGGAAAGCATGGCGACCGTCAATATCCCCGCGCATGGCTACGGCATCCGCTACGCCAACGGCATGTTCCGGCAGGAGATCCATGACGGCTGGCAGGTGGAGCTGCCCGAGACGTGGCTCGATCACGGCAATCCCTGGGAGTTCGAGCGCCGCGAACGCTCCTTCGAGGTCGGCTTCGGCGGCTCGGTTGAATCGATCACCTCGAAGGACGGCAGGCTCGAGCGCCATGTCTGGAAGCCGACCGAACATGTTCTGGCCGTCGCTTACGATACGCCAGTGGTTGGCTGGCGGGCCAACCGCGTCAACACGCTGCGTCTGTGGTCCGGCATGCCGGTCGACCCGATCCTGCTCGACAAGTTCAACGCCGGCGATCACATCGGCGCGCTCGCCGAAAGCAACAAGGCCGATGCGTTGTCGCGCGTCCTTTACCCGGCCGATTCCCACAAGGCCGGCCAGGAGCTGCGGCTCAGGCAGGAGTATTTCTTCTCCACCGCCTCGCTGCAGGACATCGTCCAGCGTCATCTCAGCCAGTATGGCGACCTGCAATCGCTGCCCGATAAGGCGGCGATCCATCTCAACGACACCCATCCGGCGATCGCCGTAGCCGAGCTGATGCGCTTGTTGATGGATGTCCACGGCATGGATTTCGACCAGGCCTGGAGCATCACCAAGCGCACCTTCGGCTACACCAACCACACGCTGCTTCCCGAAGCGCTGGAAAGCTGGCCCGTGCCGCTGTTCGAGCGGCTGTTGCCGCGCCACATGCAGATCGTCTACGCCATCAACGCCGAGGTGCTGCTCGAGGCGCGCGCCTCCGACCAGTTCTCGGACGAGCAGATCAGCCGCATCTCGCTGATCCAGGAAAATGGCGATCGCCGCGTGCGTATGGGCAACCTGGCCTTTGTCGGCTCGCACTCGATCAACGGCGTGTCGGCACTGCACACGGAATTGATGAAGGAGACGGTGTTTGCCGACCTCCACAGGCTCTACCCGGACCGCATCAACAACAAGACCAACGGGATCACGCCGCGGCGCTGGCTGATACAGTGCAATCCCGGCCTCACGGCACTCACCCGAGAGGCGATCGGCGACGGTTTTCTCGACGACATCAACGAGATAAAGCGGCTTGATCCTTTCGCCGAGGACGCCGCCTTCCGCGACAAGTTCGCCGCTGTCAAACGGGCGAACAAGACGAGGCTTGCCAATCTCGTTGCCGACCGGCTCGGTATCAAGGTCGACCCCTCGGCGCTGTTCGACGTCCAGGTCAAGCGCATCCACGAATACAAGCGTCAGCTCTTGAACATTCTCGAAGCGGTCGCGCTTTACGACCAGATCCGCTCGCATCCGGAGCGCGACTGGATGCCTCGCGTCAAATTCTTCGGCGGCAAGGCGGCGCCCAGCTACCACAACGCCAAGCTGATCATCAAACTTGCCAACGACGTCGCCCGGGTCATCAACCGCGACCCGGCGGTGCGCGGCTTGCTGAAAGTGGTATTCGTGCCGAACTACAATGTCAGCCTGGCCGAGATCATGATGCCGGCCGCCGATCTTTCGGAGCAGATATCGACCGCCGGCATGGAAGCGTCCGGCACCGGCAACATGAAGTTCGCGCTGAACGGCGCGTTGACCATCGGCACGCTCGACGGCGCCAATGTCGAGATCAAGGAATGCGTCGGCGACGACAACATCTTCATCTTCGGCCTGACCACCGATGAGGTCGCCGAGCGACGCAACAATGGTTACGATCCGCGTGCCGTGATCGAGGAATCGCCTGAATTGGCGCAGGCGCTGGCCGCGGTTTCATCCGGCGTCTTTTCACCTGACGATCCGGACCGTTATCGCGACCTGATCAACGGTCTTTACCAGAGCGACTGGTTCATGGTCGCCGCGGATTTCGATGCCTACGCCACCACCCAGCGCGACGTCGATGCCGTCTGGCGCAACAGCCCGGACTGGTACGCCAGGGCGATCCGCAATGTCGCCCGCGTCGGCTGGTTCTCGTCCGACCGCACGATCCGCCAATATGCGAAAGACATCTGGCACGTGCCCGCCTGATGTGATTGCATGAGACCAGGAACAATGTGGCCCTAGTGGAGTGATTTGACCTTCGCATCCCTTGGAAGGTCAGGCGGCCTGCGACTGTCGAATTCAAAACTTCACTAGAAACACACACTTAGTGCCCGAGGAGGGACACTGCCTGATGAGCAAGCCGCGCGCAACCGTTGCGACAAGCGGGCCGGACGGACTGGCGCCAGCCGGCGATGTCGCGGCGATTGTCGCCGGCACGCATGGCGACCCGTTTGCCGTGCTTGGCGTGCATGAGGCGGGGAAGGGCTTTGTCGCCCGCTGCTTCGTCCCTCATGCCGAGTTCGTCACCGCCTACACGTTGACCGGCAAGAAGGCCGGCGAGCTGTCGAGACGCGACGACCGCGGCTTCTTCGAGGGCAAACTGTCGCTGCGCAAACGCCAGCCGCTGCGCTATCATGCCAGGAACTCCGGCGGTGACTGGTGGCTGACCGATCCATATTCCTTCGGCCCCGTGCTCGGCCCGCTGGACGATTATTACATCGCCGAAGGATCGCATCTCAGGCTGTTCGACAAGCTCGGCGCCCATCTCATCGACCATGAAGGTGCATCGGGTGTGCATTTTGCGGTGTGGGCGCCCAATGCAAGGCGCGTCTCGGTGGTCGGCGACTTCAACGAGTGGGACGGCCGCAGGCATACCATGCGCGTCCGCCGCGACACCGGCATCTGGGAGCTGTTCATTCCCGACATCGGCGCTGGCCGCCCGTATAAGTATGAAATCATCGGGCCGGATGGCGTGAGATTGCCGCTCAAAGCCGATCCGTTCGCCTTCAAGTCCGAGCTGCGCCCGGCCACCGCCTCGGTGACGGCGCTGCCGCCGGCGCATGAATGGGGTGACGAGGCGCACCGGAACTACTGGCGCAATGCCGACCACAGGCGCGAAGCCGTATCGATCTACGAGGTCCATGCCGGGTCATGGCGGCTTCACGACGACGGCAGCTTCCTGTCGTGGGACGAGCTCGCCGACAGGCTGATCCCTTACGTGGTCGAGACCGGTTTTACCCACATCGAATTCATGCCGATCTCCGAACACCCTTATGACCCGTCCTGGGGCTACCAGACGACGGGTCTCTATGCGCCGACTGCCCGCTTTGGCGATCCGGACGGTTTTGCCCGCTTCGTCGATGGCGCCCATCGCGCCGGCATCGGCGTCATCCTCGACTGGGTGCCGGCGCATTTTCCGGTTGACGAACACGGGCTGGCAAAATTCGACGGCACCGCACTCTACGAACATGCTGATCCGCGCAAGGGCTTCCATCCCGACTGGAACACCGCGATCTATAATTTCGGGCGCCGCGAAGTGATTTCGTTCCTGGTCAACAATGCGCTGTTCTGGGCCGAGAAATATCACGTCGACGGACTGCGCGTCGACGCGGTCGCCTCGATGCTTTATCTCGATTATTCGCGCAAGGCCGGTGAGTGGATTCCCAACGAGAAGGGCGGGCGGGAGAACCTCGAAGCGGTCAGTTTCCTGCAGCGTATGAACAAGGAGGTCTACGGCCATCATCCGGGCGTGATGACCATCGCCGAGGAATCGACCTCGTGGCCGAAAGTCTCGCAGCCGGTGCATGAAGGCGGACTGGGCTTCGGTTTCAAGTGGAACATGGGTTTCATGCATGACACTTTGGAGTATTTCTCCAAGGAGCCGATCTTCCGCAAGCATCACCACAACGACATCACCTTCGGCCTGGTCTACGCCTTCAGCGAGAATTTCGTGCTGCCGCTGTCCCATGACGAGGTGGTGCACGGCAAGGGCACGCTGCTCAACAAGATGGCCGGCGACGACTGGCAGAAATTCGCGACGCTGCGCGCCTACTACGCCTTCATGTGGGGCTATCCCGGCAAGAAGCTGTTGTTCATGGGCCAGGAGTTCGCGCAGCGCCGCGAGTGGAGCGAGGCGCGCGCGCTCGACTGGAACCTGCTCGATTTCCGGCTCCACCGCGGCGTCTGGCAGACTGTGCGCGATCTGAACTATCTTTACCGCTCGCGCCCTGCGCTGCATGCCCGCGACTGCGAGCCGGAGGGCTTTTCCTGGCTGATTGTCGACGACAGCGCGAACTCGGTATTTGCCTGGCTGCGCAGCGCGCCGGGCGGCAACCCGGTCGCCGTCATTTCCAACTTCACGCCGGTGCCGCGCGACAATTACCGCGTGCCGTTGCCGCAGGCCGGAAAATGGCGCGAGATCATCAACACCGATGCCACGGATTATGGCGGTTCCGGCAAGGGCAATAGCGGGGTCGTCGAGGCTCGGGCGGAAGGAGGAGGCATTTCGGCGACGATGCTTTTGCCGCCGCTGTCGACGATCATGCTCGAATTCGTCCCGGACTGAGCTATGTCTGGAGCATCTAACCTGGGAGGATAGGAATGGCTGAAATAAAACGAACACAGCCGCTGGCACGCGACGCCATGGCTTATGTGCTGGCCGGCGGCCGTGGCAGCCGGCTCAAGGAGCTGACCGACCGCCGCGCCAAGCCGGCGGTCTATTTCGGCGGCAAGACCCGCATCATCGACTTCGCGCTCTCCAATGCGCTCAATTCCGGTATCCGCCGCCTCGGCGTCGCCACCCAGTACAAGGCGCATTCGCTAATCCGCCATCTGCAACGCGGTTGGAACTTCCTGCGGCCCGAGCGTAACGAGAGTTTCGACATCCTGCCGGCCAGCCAGCGTGTGTCGGAAACGCAATGGTATGAGGGCACCGCCGACGCCGTTTACCAGAACATCGACATCATCGAGGCCTATGGGCCGGAATACATGGTCATCCTGGCCGGCGACCACGTCTACAAGATGGACTACGAAATGATGCTGCGCCAGCATGTAGAGGCCGGCGCCGATGTCACCGTCGGCTGCCTCGAAGTGCCGCGCATGGAAGCCACCGGCTTCGGCGTCATGCATGTCGACAACAAGGACACCATTATCTCCTTCATCGAAAAGCCAGCCGATCCGCCGGGCATTCCCGACAAACCCGATTTCGCGCTGGCCTCGATGGGCATCTATGTGTTCAAGACCAAGTTCCTGATGGAGCAATTGCGTCGCGATGCGGCGGAGCCCGGCTCGAGCCGCGACTTCGGCAAGGACATCATCCCCTATATCGTCGAGCACGGAAAGGCGATCGCGCATCGCTTCGCCAAATCCTGCGTGCGCTCGACCGCCGAGAATGAGGCGTATTGGCGCGACGTCGGCACGGTCGACGCTTACTGGGAAGCCAATATCGACCTAACCGACATCACGCCGGAACTCGACCTCTACGACCGCGACTGGCCGATCTGGACTTACGCCGAGTTGAAGCCGCCGGCAAAGTTCGTGCATGACGAGGATGGCCGCCGCGGGTCGGCCGTGTCGTCTCTCGTGTCGGGCGATTGCATCGTTTCGGGCGCCTCGCTGAAGCGAAGCCTGATCTTCACCGGCGCGCGCATCAACTCCTATTCGACGCTGGAGGAGGTCGTCATGCTGCCCGACGTCCATGTCGGCCGCAGTGCGAGGCTGAAGCGCGTGGTCATCGATCACGGCGTCAGGATCCCGGAGGGTCTGGTGGTCGGCGAGGATCCTGTCCTCGACGCCAAGCGTTTCCGCGTTTCGGAAAAAGGCATCTGCCTCGTCACGCAGGACATGATCAACAGGCTGGGATCGTAGTGCATGCAGGTTCTGTCGGTGGCGCCCGAGATCTTTCCGCTGGTCAAGACCGGCGGGCTCGCCGACGTAACCGGCGCGTTGCCCGTGGCATTGGCCGGCAAGGGCGTCACCATGCGCACGCTCGTCCCCGGCTATCCTCAGGTGATGGGAGCCTTCAGGAAAAAGAAGGCGGTTCAGCAATATCCATTGCTGCAGGGCGGCAAGGCTTCGGTGCATGCCGTCCAGATCGCCGGGCTCGACCTGTTCGTGCTTGATGCGCCGCATCTTTTCGACCGTCCCGGCGGCCCATACGGCAACGCGACGGGCGCCGACTGGCCGGACAATTGGCGCCGGTTCGCGGCCTTGAGCCAGGTAGGCGGTGATATTGCCGGCGGCGCGATCTCGGGCTACCTGCCAGATATCGTCCATGCCCATGACTGGCAGTCGGCAATGACGCTTGCCTACATGCGCTACGGCAAGGCGGTCGGCACACCGTCGATGATCACCGTCCACAACCTCGCCTTCCAGGGCCAGTTCGGCGCCGGCATCTTTGGCGAGCTTGGCCTGCCGGCGGCGGCGATGGCGCTCGACGGCGTCGAATATTATGGCGGCGTCGGCTTCCTTAAGGCCGGCCTGCAGGCCGCGTGGGCGATCACCACGGTCAGCCCGACCTATGCGCAGGAGATCCGCTTGCCTGAATTCGGCATGGGCCTCGACGGCCTGATTAATATGCGATCCGTCGATCTCCATGGCATTGTCAACGGCATCGATACCGAGATCTGGAACCCGGAAACCGACAAGCATCTGGCCTCCAACTACACCGCAAAGACGCTCAAGGCGCGAATGCCCAACAAGGCCGCGGTCGAGGACCGTTTCAGCCTCGATCGCGATGACAGCCCGATCGTCTGCGTTGTCAGCCGGCTGACCTGGCAAAAGGGCATGGACATACTGGCTGCGGCCGTTGACGGCATCGTCGCGGCGGGTGCACGGCTGGCAATCCTTGGGTCTGGCGACGCTGGGCTGGAAGGCGCATTGCTTGCCGCCGCAGCCCGCCATCGCGGTCGCATCGGCGTCGTCGTCGGCTATGACGAGGGACTCTCCCACACCATGCAGGGCGGCTGCGACGCCATCATTATCCCATCGCGCTTCGAACCTTGCGGGCTGACGCAGCTTTACGGCCTGCGCTATGGCTGCGTGCCGGTCGTCGCGCGCACCGGCGGCCTTGCCGACACGGTCATCGATGCCAACGAAGCCGCCATCTCTGCCGGCGTGGCGACCGGTTTCCAGTTTGCCCCCGCCAACGCCGGCGCCCTGCTGTACGCCGTCCGCCGCCTTGTCGAGGCGCATGCCAATCTCGCAGTGTGGACGTCGATGCAGCGGCAAGGCATGAAGGCCGACGTTTCGTGGGACAAAAGCGCCGAAAAATATGTCCAACTCTATCGCTTGCTGCTTTCGAAAAGGGCTGCCTGACTGATGATCCGCACTATCGCCACCAAACCCTATCCCGACCAGAAGCCCGGCACCTCCGGGCTGCGCAAGAAAGTCCCGGTGTTCCAGCAGGAGCACTATGCCGAGAACTTCATCCAGTCGATCTTCGATGCCCTGGACGGGTTCGAGGGCAAAACCCTGGTGATCGGCGGCGACGGCCGCTTCTATAACCGCGAGGTCATCCAGAAGGCCATCGCCATGGCCGCGGCGAACGGCTTCGGCAAGGTGATGGTCGGGCAGGGCGGCATCCTGTCGACGCCGGCCGCTTCGCATGTCATCCGCAAATATAAGACCTTCGGCGGCATCATCCTGTCGGCCAGCCACAATCCGGGTGGCCCGCATGAGGATTTCGGTATCAAGTACAATGCCGGCAATGGCGGCCCGGCGCCGGAAAAGCTGACCGACGCGATCTTCGAAAAAACCAAGGCGATTTCGAGCTTCAAGATCGCCGATATCGGGCCGGTCGACATCGACACGATCGGCACGGTCAAGGCGGCTGACATGACCGTCGAAATCATCGATCCGGTCGCCGACTATGCCGAACTGATGGAAAGCCTGTTCGATTTCGATGCCTTGCGGGCGCTGTTCAAATCAGGCTTCCGCATGCGCTTCGACGCCATGCATGCTGTGACCGGCCCCTACGCCAAGGAGATCCTCGAAAACCGCCTCGGCGCGCCCAACGGCACCGCCCGCAATTTCATTCCGCTGCCGGATTTCGGCGGCCACCATCCAGATCCCAATCTGGTGCATGCAAAACACCTCTATGACGAGATGATGGGGCCGGATGCGCCAGACTTTGGCGCTGCCTCGGATGGCGACGGCGACCGCAACCTGATCATCGGCAAGGGCATTTTCATCACCCCGTCGGATTCGCTGGCGATGCTCGCCGCCAACGCCCATCTGGCGCCAGGCTACAAGGCCGGGCTGAAAGGCATCGCCCGTTCGATGCCGACCAGCGGTGCTGCCGACCGGGTCGCCGAAAAGCTCGGCATCGGCATCTATGAAACGCCAACCGGCTGGAAGTTCTTCGGCAATCTGCTCGATGCCGGCATGGCGACGATCTGCGGCGAGGAAAGTGCCGGAACCGGCTCCAACCATGTCCGCGAAAAGGACGGCCTGTGGGCCGTGCTTTTGTGGCTCAACATCCTTGCCGTGCGCGGCGAAAGCGCCAAGCAGATCGTCACCCAGCATTGGGCGGCCTATGGCCGTAACTACTATTCGCGCCATGATTACGAGGAGGTCGAGACCGACCGTGCCAACGCCCTTGTCGACGAGCTGCGCGCCAAGCTCGGCTCGCTGCCTGGCACCAGCGTGCGCGGCATGACGATCGCCAGCGCCGATGATTTCGCCTATCACGATCCGGTCGACGGCTCGGTCAGCAAGAACCAGGGCATCAGGGTATTGTTCGAAGGCGGCTCACGCGTCGTCTTTCGCCTGTCCGGCACCGGCACCTCGGGCGCGACGCTACGTCTTTATGTCGAGCGCTACGAGCCGGACAAGAGCCGCCACGATCTCGACACCCAGGAGGCGCTTGCCGATTTGATCGCGGCGGCCGACGACATTGCCGGGATTCGCAGCCATACCGGCCGCGCCAAGCCGAGCGTGATTACGTGAGCCTGGAGCGGCGCGCCTTTCCTTCTCCCCTTGTGGGGTCCGAAGGACGGGCCGAGACCCGTGGCTCGCCCCCGGGTGGTGGATCGGCGCGTAGCGCCGAGACGGATGAGGGGTGTTGGACGGATCGCCGTGGGTGCCAAGCTGGAGCACCCCTCATCCGTCGCCTTCGGCGACACCTTCTCCCACAAGGGGAGAAGGGGGAACTAACCTGGCAACGCCTCAAACTGTCTACGACCTGCTGCTGTGAGCGCGCGTGAGCCAACTCGGCGCAACCATCACCAAGGAAGGCATTCGCTTCGCCGCATGGTCCTCGTCGGCTCGGCGCATCTGGATCTCGATTTTCGACGAACACGGCAACCGCGAAGTCGACCGGCTGGAACTCCAGTCGGAAGGCGAGGGCGTCCACGCACTTTTTGTTGCCGGTCTCGGCGCCGGCACCCGATACGGGTTCCGCGCCGATGGCGACTACGCGCCGGAACACGGTCTCTGGTTCGATCCCGACAAGCTGCTGGCCGATCCCTATGCCGTCGAGATCGACAGGTCCTATGCCTATGACGGCCGGCTGGCCGCGCGCCGGGGCGAGGGGGCCGACACGGCGTCGCTGATGCCGAAGGCCATTGCTGGCGTCTTGCCGGAACCCTTGCCTGCTTTGCCGCCTCTATTTCGGCCCGGCGGCCTCATCTACGAGGTGCCGGTACGCGCTTTCACAAAGCTGCATCCGGACATTCCCGAGAAACAACGCGGCACCATTGCAGCGCTCGCTCACCCCCTCGTTGTCGAGCATCTGCGAAAACTCGGCGTCGCAGCCATTGAGTTGATGCCGGTGACTGCATCGATCGACGAACGGCATTTACCGTCCCTCGGGCTGCGCAACGCCTGGGGTTATAATCCCGTGACCTTTATGGCGCTCGATCCGCGACTGGCGCCCGGCGGTCTGGCCGAGTTGCGCGGAACGGTCGCCGCGCTGCGCGTGGCCGGCATCGGCACCATCCTCGACCTGGTGTTCAACCACACCGGCGAAAGCGACCGGCTCGGCCCGACATTGTCGCTGCGCGGGCTCGACAATCGCGCCTATTACCGGCACGAGGCCGACGGCGCTCTGGTCAATGACACCGGAACCGGCAATACGCTCGCCTGCGATCATCCGGTCGTCCGGGAAATGGTCCTCGACACGCTTCGTCACTTTGTGCGCCATGCCGGCGTCGACGGTTTCCGCTTCGATCTGGCGCCCGTTCTGGGTCGCGTCGACGGCGTTTTCGACGCTGATGCGCCGCTGCTGAACGCCATTCGCAAAGATCCTGTTCTTGGCGACCGGGTGCTGATCGTCGAGCCTTGGGATATTGGACCGGATGGCTATCAGCTGGGTAATTTTCCGCCGCACTTCCTCGAATGGAACGACAGATACCGCGACGATATCCGCCGCTTCTGGCGCGGCGACGGCGGCATGATCGGTGCGTTGGCGACGCGGCTTGCCGGTTCGTCCGACGTCTTTGCCAAAGCAGGCCAGACAATGAGCCGCAGCGTCAATTTCATCGCTGCGCATGACGGCATGACGCTGGCCGATATCGTTTCCTATGAGCACAAGCACAACGAGGCCAATGGCGAACAGAACCGCGATGGTCACGACGACAACCTGTCCTGGAACAATAGCGTCGAGGGCGAAACCGGCGACCGGGCGATCGTTACGGTCCGTTTCGATGATCAGCGCGCGCTGCTGGCGACGCTCTTTGCCTCGCGCGGCACGATCATGCTGACGGCCGGCGACGAGTTCGGCCGCACGCAGCGCGGCAACAACAACGCCTACGCGCAGGACAATGACATCACCTGGCTCGACTGGTCCGGGCGCGACCGGGCGCTGGAGCGGTACACGGTTCTGCTCGCCAAGATGCGTCGTGCCGTGCCGGCGCTTTTGGACACAACATTCCTGACCGGAGAACCGCCTGCGGGCTCGGAAATCCCAGACGTAGCCTGGCTGACGGAAACCGGCGTGCCGCTCGACGAGGCAGCCTGGCACAATGCTAGGCGGCACCGGCTGGTCATGGTTCTCGGTAGCGGTGAGAACAGTCGCCTTGCGGTGGTCATCAATGGCGACCGCCGGGCCTGCATGTTCACGCTGCCGGAACGGGCGGGTTTTCTTTGGCGCCCAGCTATCGAACCGGATAGTGGCGATATCTCACGGCCGGTGCCTGGGCGAACGGTCTTGTTCATGATCGAAAGCAGGACAGCGCGGGCGGGCGCAGGGGAGAGCCATGATGGCTGACAATGCCGAATGGTGGCGCGGCTGCGTCATCTACCAGATCTACCCGCGCTCCTTCCAGGATACGACAGGCGACGGCAGCGGCGATCTCCGCGGCATCACCTCGAGGCTGGCCCATGTCGCATCGCTCGGTGTCGACGCGGTTTGGCTGTCGCCTTTCTTCAAGTCGCCAATGGCCGATATGGGTTACGACGTTTCGGATTACTGCGCCGTCGATCCGACGTTCGGCACATCAGAGGATTTCGACGCGCTGGTTGCCGAGGCACACCGGCTCGGCCTGAAGGTGATTATCGACCAGGTCTTGTCGCATTCGTCGGATCGGCACGAATGGTTTGTCGAAAGCCGCACGAGCCGCGACAACCCCAAGGCCGACTGGTACGTCTGGGCCGATGCGAAGCCCGACGGCACCGCCCCCAACAACTGGCTGTCGCTTTTCGGCGGCCCGGCTTGGGAATGGGACGCAACGCGCAGGCAATATTACCTGCACAATTTCCTCGCCTCGCAGCCGGACCTGAATTTCCACAATCCGCAGGTGCAGGACGCCCTGCTGGAAACGGTGCGGTTCTGGCTCGAGCGCGGCGTCGACGGTTTCCGGTTGGATACCGTCAACTACTACGTCCACGACCGCTGGCTGCGCAGCAACCCGCCTTTGGCGGAAAGCGTCGCCGGCACCAATACGGCAACCAGCCCCTATCTCTATCAGGAGCATCTCTTCGACAAGAGCCAGCCGGAAAACCTTGCTTTCCTCAGGCGCTTCCGGGCCTTGCTTGACGAATATGAAGGCCGCGTCGCTGTCGGCGAGATTGGCGACGAAACTCGTTCCTTGCAAACACTCGCCGCCTATACCGGCGGTGGCGACAAGCTTCAAATGTCCTACACGTTCGACCTGCTCGGCCCGCAATTTTCGGCGTCGCATGTGCGTGGCTGTGTCGAGGCCTTCGAAAGTAAGGTGTTCGACGGCTGGGTTTGCTGGGCGTTCTCCAACCACGATGTCGTGCGCCATGTCAGTCGCTGGACAAAGCCGGGCGGCGATCCGGACAGGGTGGCGAAATTCTCGATCGTGCTGCTTTCCTGCCTGCGCGGATCGATCTGCCTCTACCAGGGCGAAGAACTCGGGTTGGAGGAGGCCGAACTGGCGTTCGAGGATTTGCGCGATCCCTTCGGCATCCGCTTCTGGCCGGCAATCAAGGGGCGGGATGGGTGCCGAACGCCGATGGTCTGGGAGGCTGGTGCCGACAATGCCGGCTTTTCGACCGGCAAGCCGTGGCTTCCGGTGCCGGCAAGCCATCGCGCCCGGGCGGTCGACGTCCAGGATGGCGAGCAAACCTCCGTCCTGGCGAGCTACCGGGCGATGCTGGCCTTGCGCAAGCAGCATCCGGCGCTGGTTCGAGGCTCGATCCGGTTCCTCGATGCCGAAGGCGACGTCCTTGCTTTCATTCGCGAAGGCGGTGACGAAAAGCTGCTTTGTGTCTTCAATTTCGCCGACGAGCCGGCCGGCTGGCACTTGCCACCGGATGTGGAAGCGATAGAGCCGATAGATCTTGGCGGTGCTGCCGGCGTCTTGCAGGAAAGAACTCTGTCGCTGCCGCCGCTGGGCTGCTTCCTCGGCCGGATCGGCTGAGCTCTATTTCATCATCTCATTGAACGAGCACGGAGCGCCCGCAAGTCGCGCCGACAACCCGCACATCAGCTTCGCCGACATGCACGCCGACAGCTGCAAGCACGTTATAGACCAGTTCGTCGACCGGCGCCGTCACGCCGTTCAGAACCGCTACCACCGCCGGCTTCACCGTTCCGAGCAGGGCCGTCACGTCCAGCCCGAGGCCCAGTGCATTGACCGAGAGCGAGAGGCCGCTGACCAGCGATGTCGTGAGCGATTGCGTCAGGTTTTTCGTGGCGACAGTTTTTATCGTCTTGTTGGCGATATCGGTGCTGTCGAACGTCAATGTGGTCGGATCGTTGTTGGTGATGGCAAGCGATGACGAACCCTTCACATCGAGCAGATTGAGGGTGAGCAGCAGAAGCCTCACGCTTACCTGTGCAATCGTGGCATCGGAGAACGATTGCGGATTGCTGAAATCGGCGAAGGTCGATGGGCTGTTGTCGGCGTCGCTGGCGGCAAGGTGCAGCGAGGCCACGCCAGGCTGCGCGGCGATCGAGACCTTGATGCTATCCGGCCGGCCCGTCGGGCAACTGATGTCGGTCAGCTTGGCTTCCGCATAGGCGACTTCGACATGCAGAGGCAGGTTGACGGACAGCAGGCTGATGCCGCCGCCGAGATTGGAATTGCCGATGCCGACTGTGGTGACCAGCTTGATGCGCGTCTGCGCGGTGCGCACCACGGTGCCTTTTTCCCCGACGGCCAGCCAGGGTGAGTATTGCATCGGTTCGCCGATGGCGATGGCGAGCGTGGTGGAGGTAAGTCCCGGAATAGTGGCGCCGAGATCGACCTGGACCTGGTTTGAGCCATTGGCCAGCGAGGCGGCGGCACCCAGCATGCCCATCGCGCTTGCGTCGACGGAAAAGCCGGGAGACTTTTGTCCGAGGCCGAGCTTGCCGATCGAGCCAAGGTCGATAAGGTGACTGAGGGGTATCTTGACCGTGTTGGTGGCCCTCGACGCGATCGTCTGCAGCACAAGTTTGCTGGCGCTGCCCGACCCGGACGCATTGGCCATGGCAGTCGCGATCTGGCCTACCGTCGCTTTTGACGCCAGCACGTCGGAATAGCTGACACCTGTCAGTTGCAACTGTACGGCAAGGGCATCGACGAACGAAAGCACGTTTACATCGGCCGAGATCAGCGCGTTGTAGTCCATGACGCTGAGCGCAATGTTGGCGCCCAGCAACTTGCTGAGAAGCGCGTTGAGGATGCCGCCATTGACGCTGAGGAGCCTGGACCCGACCGAGAACATCGCTTGCGGGGTCACGCTGGCAATGGCTTCGGTGCCGACGACCGGAGTAGGGATGAGCGAACTGGCGAAATACCGGGCGGGGATTTTTTTCAGAGTGACGCGAACGGCGTTGTAAGGCGTTTTACCGGCTTCGAAGCGCTTGTCGACGCCAACGGAGGACGCCGCTGAGTATCGGCCGCCGGTGACCGACACGACGGTTTTGCCAACCGTGGGAACGATTGTCTGACCTGGCTTTTGAACAATGATGCCGGGCATTCGGTTGTCACTGAGCGTGGTTACTGCCGCGGCTTCCATATTGTTGATGTTCGACGCCGCGGTGATCGCCGCCAGATCGGTCATCGCCTGGGCTTCCCTGCGCTCCGTGTAGATCGAACCTTCGTCGACAGCAAAGGCCGCCAGCCCCAACGCGAATGGCGATATCAGCGCCGTCATGACGGCAAAGTTCGCCTTCTTGTCGCCAACCATCGACCGAGCGATCCGCCCGATGCCCCTCAGCAAGAACTGCGACATTTCAAATGCCTCCAATCCTGATGGTCGATCTGCGTGAGATCGTGGTTTGCGGCATCGCAAGGCTGGGCAACAGGTTCCAGATTGGCAGGTTGCTGGCATCGTACTGGATCGACACGACGAACTGATTTCCGTCGGCCGTGCTGTCCGTCGCCTGATAGGTCAGCTTGCCGGAATCGACGAACGGGTATCCACTGGCATTGTTTTTGACGAAACTCGCCACCAGCGCCTGGCGCTCGGTCTGATTCAATCCGGCAATTGCGGTGCGGGCGGCATCGGCGGCGATTTGCTGCAAGGAGTTGCTTGCACCAAAATAGATACCGTATGCAACCATTCCGAGCAAAAGAAGGATAAAGATCGGGGAAAGCAGGGCGAACTCGACCGCGGAAGTTCCGGACTCTTCTCCAATTTTGCGTAGATTCATCCGTATTTGGCGCAATATTTTACGCTTCAATGTGACAGTATTACTGTCTATCTTGTTCATTGCCCTTGCCCGTTGGAACCCAAGGTCGATGTGCCGATCCCATCGAAGTTTGTAACCCTTGGTTGCCTAAGAACCAATTAATACATTCTGGTAAACTGAAATGATCGGCCAGATTATTTCCCAAATCGGTGTTCTGGCCAGGAAACCCAGTCAAACTCATGGTTCCGACCATTGATTGGCCGCCCGCAAAACGACTGCCCCGGCCCCCTTACTTTGGGTGACCCCGAGAGTCTGTTGAAATAAAAAATCTCCACGTTACTGTTTGGCCACCAGCTGCCGGAAAGGGAACCGGCTGCGCGCTCGAAAGGAACCAGCCAATCGGTTTCGGGGCGTCAACACTTAGAGACGTGGCTGAAGGGCGACGTCATTAGGGAGAACTCCATGCTGAAACATGTGCTGAAGGCGACGGTACTCGCCACGACCATGATCTTGGCCGCCGGTGCGTTCTACACGCCGGCTTTCGCCGAAACCGTCTACAACCGCGGAGCCGCCGCCGAAGCGGAGACGCTCGACCCGCACAAGACCTCGACGGTCTACGAAGCCGATATCATACGCGACCTGTTCCAGGGCCTCGTCATGCATGACCAGAAGACGAATCTCATTCCGGGCGCCGCCGAAAGCTGGACGGTGTCCGACGACGGCACTGTCTACACCTTCAAGCTGCGCAAGGATGGCCTCTGGTCGGATGGCAGCCCGGTAACGGCGGACGACTTCGTTTATTCGTTCCGTCGGCTGGAAGATCCGGCCACCGCAGCCGAATACGCTTCCATGCTTTATCCTGTGAAGGGTGCCGAGGAAGTCAACACCAAGAAGGGCAAGCCGGAGGATATGGGCGTCAAGGCGATTGACGCAAATACCCTCGAAGTCACGCTCAAGGCGCCAACGCCTTACTTCCTGGAGATGCTGACCCATCAGGCGACCTATCCGGTCAACAAGGCGTCTATCGAAAAGCTTGGCGCCGACTGGATCAAGGCAGGCAAGCTGGTGTCCAACGGGGCCTTTACAGCGGCAGAGTGGATTCCCAACGACCATCTGAAGCTGGTCAAGAATCCGAAATTCTGGGATGCCGCGAGCGTCAAGTTCGACGTGGTCAACTACATCCCGACCGAGGATCGCTCGTCGGCGATGAAGCGCTTCGAGGCCGGCGAATTCGACAGTTACGGTGACCTGCCGACCGAACAGCTCGCCGACCTCAGGGCCAAATTCGGCGACCAGGTCCGTGTCGGGCCATATCTCGGCATCTACTATTACGCGATCAAGACCGACAAGGCGCCGTGGGACAATGTCGAACTGCGCAACGCCATCTCGATGGCGATCGATCGCGACTTCCTTGCTGAAAAAGTCTGGCAGAATTCGATGCTGCCCGGCTATTCGATGGTGCCTCCAGGCATCGAGGGCTACACGCCGGCACTGGCCAAATACGCCGACATGTCGCAGATCGACCGCGAGGACGCTGCGAAGAAGATCCTCGAGAAACTCGGCTATACACCCGAGCATCCGTTGAAGATGCAGATCCGCTACAACACCTCGGAAAACCACAAGAACACCGCTGTCGCTATCCAGGAACAGCTGAAGCCGCTTGGCGTCGAGGTCAGCCTGCTCAACACCGACACCAAGACGCACTACTCCTTCCTCGAGCAGAAGGGCGACTATGACGTGGCGCGTGCCGCCTGGATCGCCGATTACAAGGACCCGGAAACTTTCCTCGGCATATCCCGCAAGGCCAGCGGCAATAATTATTCGAGCTACGACAGCCCGAAATTCGAAGCGGCAATGGATAAGGCCGCCGCCGCCGGCGGCAAGCCCGAACAGCGCATGAAGGAACTCGCCGAGGCCGAGCGCATCCTCGTCGACGACGTCGGCGAGATACCGCTTCTCTACTACAGCTACCACGACATCGTTTCCTCGAAGCTGCACGGCTTCGACGACAATGTGATGGACATCCATCCGTCCCGCTTCATCAGCAAGGACTGATCCCTTAGCCAGGCCGCCGCGCAACTCAACGCGCGGCGGCGCCGGTTTGCCATCGCATCGGCCCGGGAACCGGATTCGATTTTCGACAATGTCGGTGCGAAGATTTGAAGGCTAGAGCGCAATCGTCCAGCCGGACGCGCGCTGCTCTGGATCAAGCGGGGCATCGATGCTGCGATTCGTTTTCCGGCGGCTGCTGACCGCCATCCCGACGCTGTTCGTCATCGTGACCATAGCGTTCTTCCTGATACGCGTCGCGCCGGGCGGCCCGTTCAACCAGGAGCGGGGCCTGAGCCCCGAGATCAGAGCCAATCTCGAAGCCCAGTTCGGCCTCAACGACCCGCTCTGGCTGCAATACCTCCATTATCTAGGCAATCTTCTGCGCGGCAATTTCGGTCCCAGCTACAACATGCCGGATTTCACCGTCGGCGAGCTGTTCAGGGAAGGCCTGCCGATCTCGATCCAACTCGGCGCTTCGGCGCTCGTTCTGGCGCTGCTCCTCGGCAGCGTGCTCGGCACTGTTGCCGCGCTCAACCAGAACAAGCTTGCCGACTATTCGGTGATCGCACTGGCGACCGCCGGCAGCACCATACCAACCTTTGTCATCGCCCCGGTAATCCAGCTTGTGTTCGGATTGACCTGGAAGCTGCTGCCGATCGGTGGCTGGGGGGATGGAGCCCTCATCAACAAGGTCGGCCCGGTGCTGACGCTCGCTCTGCCGCAGATCGCCATCGTTGCCCGCCTGATGCGCGGCTCGATGATCGAATCGCTGCACTCGCATCACATCCGCACCGCGCGCGCTCTCGGCCTGTCCGACTGGTCAGTCGTCGTCAAGCATGCACTGCGCGGCGCCATCCTGCCGATCGTCTCCTTCACCGGTCCGGCAGCTGCAGCCCTCCTCACCGGCTCGATCATCGTCGAGACCATCTTCTCTATCCCGGGCATCGGTCGCCATTTCGTCGTTGCCGCGCTCAACCGCGACTACACACTGGTGATGGGAACGGTGGTGGTCATCGCGCTCTTCACCATTGTCTTCAACCTGATCGTCGACGTCCTCTATGGGGTCGTCGATCCGAGGGTGCGCTATGACTGATATCGCAGTTGCCGCACCGGTCGTCGGTCGATCCCTGTGGGGTGACGCCTGGGCGCGCCTCAAGGCCAATCGCGCGGCCATGTTCAGCCTCTATTATCTTGCCTTCATCGCCGTCATCAGCGTGTTTGGGCCCTATTTCGTGCCGCACCAATACACCACCATCTACGCCGACTATGTCCGGACGCCGCCGAGCTTCTCCGCCTATCCGAAGGCCGACATGATCGAAGGCGCTCTCGATGAGGCGATCAGGCGTATGCGCGTCGACATCAAGGAGTGGCGGCAGGAGGGCAGCCGTGTGTTCGTCACCGTCAAATCGTCCAAGCCGATCGACGACCGCAACATTCGCTACCTTGATCGTTCCGATACCTTTGATGACACAAAGATCGAGAGCAAATCGCCGGACGGTCTCGAAATGGTGATGAGTGCCTCGATCAAGCAGCAATATTTCGTGTTCGGCACCGACAATACCGGCCGCGATCTCCTATCCCGAACGCTGATGGCCGGGCGCATATCGCTGGCCATCGGCCTGCTTGCCGGCATCGTGGCCGTGGTCATCGGCGTGCTCTACGGCGCCACCGCCGGCCTTGCCGGCGGCAGGGTCGACGAGGTGATGATGCGTGTCGTCGACGTGCTTTATTCTTTGCCGTTCATCTTCTTCGTCATCATGCTGGTGGTGTTCTTCGGCAGGAACTTCGTGCTGATGTTCCTGGCCGTCGGCGCGGTGCTGTGGCTCGACATGGCGCGCATCGTGCGCGGACAGGCGCTGTCGATCCGCCGGCAGGAATATGTCCAGGCGGCTGAGGCGATGGGCGTCGGCCAGCGCGGCATTCTGCTGCGCCATGTGATCCCCAATTTGCTCGGGCCGGTGGTGATCTATATGACGCTGCTGGTGCCGCAGGTCATCATCCTGGAGAGTTTTTTGTCGTTCCTCGGGCTCGGCGTCCAGGAGCCGATGACCAGCTGGGGCGTGCTGATTTCGGTTGGCGCCCAGAACATCGGCTCGGCCAACTGGCTGCTTTTGTTCCCGGCCTTCTTTCTCGTCTCCACGCTGTTTGCGCTGAATTTCGTCGGCGATGGGCTACGCGACGCGCTCGACCCGAAGGATCGTTGAGATGGCTGCTTCCGAAACCATCCTCAGCGTCAAGGACCTTCGCGTCCGCTTCCGCACCCTCGACGGTGTGGTGGAGGCGGTGAAGGGTATCAACATCCACGTCAAATCAGGCGAAACCGTCGCCGTCGTCGGCGAATCCGGTTCCGGCAAGAGCCAGACGATGATGGCGGCGATGAGCCTGCTCGCCTCGAACGGCGAAGCCACCGGCACAGTCGATTATCGCGGCCGCAATCTTTTGACCTTGAGCAAGCCTGAGCTCAACAAGATCCGCGGCCGCAAGATCAGCATGATCTTCCAGGAGCCGATGACGTCGCTCGACCCGCTCTATTCGATTGGCAACCAGCTGATCGAGCCGATCCGCAAGCATCGCGGACTTGGCGCCGCCGCGGCGCGCGAGGAGGCGCTCAAGTTGCTGCGGCTGGTCCATATTCCCGATCCGGAGCGGCGGATGAAATCCTATCCGCACGAGTTGTCGGGCGGCCAGCGCCAGCGCGTCATGATTGCCATGGCGCTGGCCAACGACCCCGACATACTGATCGCCGATGAGCCGACGACCGCGCTCGACGTGACCATCCAGGCGCAGATCCTCATGCTGCTCGCCGAACTGCAGCGCAAGCTCGGCATGGCGATCGTCTTCATCACCCACGATCTCGGCATCGTCAGGCGCTTTGCCGATCGGGTCTATGTGATGCGCTATGGCGAGGTGGTCGAGGAGGGCGAGGCGGAAGCGATCTTCGCCAACCCGCAGCACGCCTACACCAAGATGCTACTCGCCGCCGAACCGACCGGCACCAAGGCGCCGCCGCCTCCGAATGCGCCTGTCCTGCTTGAAGGCAGGAACGTCGAGGTGACCTTTAGGATCGGCGGCGGATTTCTTGGCGGCGAGCCGCTGCTGCTGCGCGCCGTCGATCGCATTTCGATCCGGTTGAAGCGCAACCAGACCATCGGCATCGTCGGCGAATCCGGCTCGGGAAAATCGACGCTCGGCCGCGCCTTGCTGCGGCTCCTGCCCAGCGACGGCATCATCCGGCTTGGCGATCGCGACATTTCCCACGCCGACCGCCAGGCGATGCGGCCGCTGCGGCGCGAATTGCAGCTGGTCTTCCAGGATCCATTCGGCTCGCTGTCGCCACGCATGACCGTCGGCCAGATCATCACCGAGGGGCTCTTGGTCCACGAGCCCAATCTGTCGGGCAGGCAGCGCGATCTCCGCGCGGTCGACGCCTTGCTCGAAGTCGGGCTCGACCCGAACACGCGCAACCGCTATCCGCACGAATTCTCCGGCGGCCAGCGGCAGCGCATCGCCATTGCGCGCGCCATGATCCTCAAGCCGAAGGTGGTGGTGCTGGACGAGCCGACCTCGGCGCTGGACCGCTCCGTGCAGAAGCAGATCGTCGAATTGCTGCGCAAGCTGCAGGCCGACCACGAGCTGTCCTATCTATTCATCAGCCACGATCTCGCCGTCGTGCGCGCCATGGCCGACTACATCATTGTCATGAAGCAGGGCAAGATCGTCGAGGAGGGACCGGCCGAGGCGATCTTCAGCAATCCGCAGGCCACCTACACACAGACACTGATGGCCGCGGCCATCGACGTCACGCGATTTCGCCTGAGTGCATAGCGTGATTGGTCAGAACTGCGTTGTTTCGGGAACAAAAACAGCTAAGCCGCTGTTTTTTCTGGTCGGAGTGGCAGGATTTGAACCTGCGACCCCATCGTCCCGAACGATGTGCGCTACCAGGCTGCGCTACACTCCGTGACCAGACCGCGGGCTTATAGCCGCCGCGTTTGGTTACTGCAAGCGCCAATGGCAGCGCTTCTGTCGCATTTCTTTCGCTTTAGCCGCCACGTCATACAGGTTTCAGTTTCCTGTCGCACAAACACGGCTTAAAGGGCTTGTGGGTAACCGTCCACTTGCCTCGAAGCACCTGATTCAGCCGCCTGGAGTTTGCAGCCTTGTCGATGAAGATCGTTAGCGATGTCAGACCAAACACTTTTGAGTTTGAAACCTCGGCGTTGATCAAGCCGTCCGGGTTTCGCGAATATGATGCGCGCTGGTGGTTCGGCCATCCCGGCTCGAACGAAACGCCGGAACTCAATCTGATCGGCGTCCAGGCGCTCGGCATGGGGCTCGGCACGCTGATCCGTCGCCTGGGTGCCGGACCCGACATCGTCACCGGTCACGATTTCCGCTCCTATTCGCTTGCCATAAAGCTGGCGCTGGTTTCCGGGCTGATGGCGGCCGGCGCACGGGTCAAGGATGTCGGGCTGGCCCTGTCGCCGATGGCTTATTTCGCCCAGTTCGCGCTGGACACGCCGTCCGTCGCCATGGTCACTGCCTCGCACAACGAGAATGGCTGGACCGGCGTCAAGATGGGCGCGGCGCGCCCGCTGACTTTTGGTCCGGAAGAGATGAGCGCCTTGAAGGCGATCGTGCTCTCAGGCGATTTCGACCTTGTCGGTGGTGGCTCCTATGACTTCGTTGCGGATTTCCGCAAAACCTACCTCGACGATCTGACAGCGGGAAAGCGTATCTCCAGGAAGCTCAAGGTGGTGGCCGCTTGCGGCAACGGCACCGCCGGGGCTTTCGCTCCCGAGGCACTGGAAAGGATCGGCTGCGAGGTGATCCCGCTCGACGTCGAGCTCGATCATACGTTTCCCAACTACAATCCCAACCCCGAAGACATGCAGATGCTGCACGCCATTCGCGACAAGGTGCTGGAGACGGGCGCCGATGTCGGGCTCGGCTTCGACGGCGACGGCGATCGCTGCGGCGTGGTCGATAATGAAGGCAACGAGATTTTCGCCGACAAGGTCGGTGTCATGCTGGCGCGCGACATCTCGCACCTCTATCCCGGCTCGACCTTCGTCGTCGACGTCAAGTCGACCGGATTGTTCATGACGGACAAGGTGTTGCGGGAAAATGGCGCGGTCACCGATTATTGGAAAACCGGTCACTCCTATATCAAGCGGCGCGTTGCCGAACTCGGCGCCGCCGCCGGTTTCGAGAAATCGGGCCATTTCTTCTTCAATCCGCCGATCGGCCGCGGCTACGACGATGGTCTGGTCACGGCCATCGCCATATGCCAGATGCTGGATCGCAGCCCGCAAAGCAGCATGGCCGACCTCTACCGCGACCTGCCGCTGACCTTCGGCACGCCGACCATGTCGCCACATTGCGCCGACGAGCTCAAATACGGCGTCGTCGAGCGCGTCGTAGGCGACTTTCGCAAGATGAAGGACGAGGGCGCGGTCTTCGCCGGCCAGAAGATCGCCGAACTGATCACCGTCAACGGCGTCAGGGTCGTGGCGGAGGACGGCACCTGGGGCCTGGTGCGGGCATCATCGAACAAGCCGGAGCTTGTGGTGGTGGTGGAGAGCCCGGTATCATCCGAGCGGCGCCGGCAGATGTTCGAAGCCGTCGATGCGGTGCTGCGCCGCAGCTCCGAAGTTGGCGCTTACAATCAGACCTTTTGAACGCGGGGCTTGTTTTCATGACCGAACGGATCGTCAGTTTTGTGATGAGCGGAGGCGTCGGCTCGCGGCTGTGGCCGCTGTCGCGCGAGGACAATCCCAAGCAGTTCCATGATTTCTCCGGCGACGGCTCGATGCTGGCCAAGACGCTGCGCCGGCTGACGGCGCGGCCGGAGGGCGAAACGCCGGTTTTCCTGATTGCCTCGGAAAGGCATGCCGACCGCGTTCATGCCGACATTGCCGGTCACGAGCTTTCCGGCGGCGGTCCGCTGTTCGAGCCGACCGGACGCAACACCGCCGCTGCCGTCGCTTTGGCAAGCCTGCGCACGCTGTCGGAATTCGGCGACAGCCTGGTGCTGGTGGTGCCGTCCGACCATGAGATCGCGACGCCACAGCAATTCTGGCGCAGCGTCGAGGCCGGCACGGCTGTCGCGCGCCAGGGCAGGCTGGTGGTGTTCGGCATCAAGCCCGCCCAACCCGAGACCGGTTATGGCTACATCGAGGTGGCCGGCGAGCGCGATGGCATCTGCGATGTCTCGCGTTTCGTCGAAAAACCCGATCTCGCCACCGCGCAGAGCTATCTCGAGGCCGGCAATTTCTACTGGAACACCGGCATCTTCCTGTTTCGCGCCAGTGCCATGCGCGACGCGTTCATGGCTTTCCAGCCCGACATCTGGAGCGCCACCGAGGCAGCCTACCAGGGTGCCACATCGGACCTTTCCGGCCTCTACATGCCTCTGGAGCTCTATGCCGCCATCCCATCGACATCGATTGACTATGCGATCATGGAGCGCGCCAGCGGCATCGCCATGGTGCCGGCCGGCTTTCGCTGGAACGATCTCGGCTCCTGGCAATCGCTGCTCGACGTCGGCCCCTCCGACACGCAGGGCAATGTCATCGTCGGCGATGTCGTCGCCATCGATTGCGAGAACTCCTATATCCGCAGCGACGGTCGCCTGCTGTCGGCCATAGGCCTGAAGGACGTTGCCATCGTGTCGACCGCCGACGCCACTTTCGTCGCCCCGGTCAGCCACAGCCAGAACGTCAAGAAGATCGTCGAGCAGCTCGAAAAAAGCGGCCGCCTCGAGACCAGGTTCACGCCCGCCGACGACCGCGTCATCGAAAGCGGCGCCTGGCAGCGCCGCGTGCACCATTGGCTGTTCGAGGAGACGGTGCCGTTGTGGTCGACAGTCGGCGTCGATGAGCGCCATGGCGGGTTCCACGAGGCGCTCGGCTTCGATGCCGCCCCGCTGATGAAACCCAAGCGCATGCGCACGCAGGCCAGGCAGATCTACGCCTTCGCCGTCGCCAAGGCGCGCGGCTGGAACGGCCCGGCCGATCGGCTGATCAGCCACGGCCTCGAATTCATGGCCAGGCACGGACGTACCGACAATGGCGGCTGGGTACGCACGCTCAACATCGACGGCACCGTCGCCGACGCCGCCGAGGATGCTTACGACCATTCCTGCGTGCTCCTGGCGCTGGCACATGCCCATATGTGCGGCAATCCCGATGCGTTGCGGCTTGGCGAGGAGACCTTTGCGTTCATCGACGCGCATCTCGAGGACGAACGCCTGACCGGCTTCCGCGAAACCTCGAGCGGCGAGGGCGAGCGCCGCTCCAACCCGCATATGCATCTGCTCGAGGCATTCCTGGCTTGGCATCAGGCGACGGGCGAGCGTGCCTATCTTCGCCGCGCCGCGCGCATCGTCGATCTGTTCCGCAGCCATTTCTTCGACCCGGAAAGCTGGACGCTGGGTGAGTATTTCGACCATGAATGGCGGCCGGCCCCTGGCGAGAAGGGCACGTGGACCGAACCTGGCCATCATTTCGAATGGGCCTCGCTGCTGGTCGACTTCGCCGGGCGCAGTGGCCAGAGCGGCTTGACCGGGCTCGCCCGGAAACTTTATGCGTCGGCGATTGCCAATGGCCTGAACCGCGCTACAGGCCTCGCCTACGGCGCGGTCTCGCGGCAAGGACTGCCGCTCGACCGCGTCTCGCGCAGCTGGCCGCAGGCCGAAGCGATCAAGGCGGCGATCGCGCTGGACGGTTCGGGCGGTCCCGACCTGAAGCCGGAAATCGAGGCGCGTGTCGGCCGGCTGTTCCGCTGGCACATCAATCCGGCACCGCTCGGCCTGTGGATCGACCGCATCGACGAGCGTGGCCGCTCGCTGGCAAGCGAGGTGCCGGCCAGCATCTTCTATCATCTGGTCTGCGCGCTGACCCAGTATCTCGACGGCACGGCCCGCAAGGATCAGTACGGGCTGGCGACATCCCCCGTCTCGACATAGACCGACTTCAGCTGCGAATAGAGCGCCAGTGCCGCGAGCGAATTCTCGCGGCCGATGCCGGACTGCTTGAAGCCGCCGAAGGGGATTTCGACCGGCGTCAGATTGTAGGCGTTGATCCAGCAGGTGCCGGCCTGCAATTCGGCGATGACGCGGTGGGCGCGCTGCAGGTCGCGTGTGAACACGCCTGCGGCGAGGCCGAATTCGGTATCGTTGGCGCGCTCGATCACCTCGTCCTCGCCGTCGAACTTCAGCACGCTCATCACCGGCCCGAAAATCTCCTCGCGGGCGATGCGCATCCTGTCGGTGACACCGGTGAACACCGTCGGCTCGACGAAGAAGCCGCCCTGAAAACCCTGCAGCGAAGGCACGTTGCCGCCGCAAGCGAGTACCGCGCCATCCTGCTTGCCGGCCTCGATGTAAGAGACCACCTTGTCGTGCTGCGCCTTCGAGACCAGCGGCCCCATCTGCGTGTCCGGATCGAGCGGATCGCCGATGCGGATTTTCTTCGTCCGTTCGGTCAGCCTCTCGACGAAACGGTCATGGATGCCGCTCTGCACGAAGACCCGCGTGCCGTTGGAGCAGATCTGGCCGGTCGAATAGAAATTGCCGAGCATCGCGCCGCCGATGGCGTTTTCGAGGTCGGCGTCATCGAAGACGATCAGCGGCGACTTGCCGCCGAGCTCCATCGTCGCGTGCTTCATCTTCGAGCCGGCGAGCGACAGCACCTTGCGGCCGGTTGGCACCGAGCCGGTCACCGAGACCTTGGCGACGACATCATGTCCGACAAGACCGGCGCCGACATCGCCAAAACCCTGCACGACGTTGAACAGCCCGTCGGGCAGACCGGCCTCGGTGTAGATTTCGGCGAGCGCCAGCGCTGAAAGCGGCGTGTTCTCCGAGGGCTTGAAAACCATCGCATTGCCCATGGCTAGGGCGGGTGCGGATTTCCAGCCGGCGATCTGGATCGGGTAGTTCCAGGCGCCGATGCCGACGCAAACGCCGAGCGCCTCGCGCCTGGTATAGGCAAAGGGTCCGCCGAGATCGACGGCCTCGCCATTGAAGGCGGCGACCGCGCCGCCGAAATATTCGAGGCAATCCGCCGCCGACGGAGCGTCCGCAACCAGCGTCTCCTGGATCGGCTTACCGGTATCCAGCGTCTCGATGCGCGCCAGATCGGCATTGCGCGCGCGCAAGATGTCGGCGGCACGGCGCAGGATGCGGCCGCGTTCGACCGGCTTCAGCCGCGCCCAGGCCGGTTGTGCCGCACGCGCCGCCTCGATCGCGAGCTCCAGCACGTTCGGTGTCGCCGAGCGCAGCATGGCGATGGTCTCGCCGGTTGCCGGATAGATGACCGGCAGGGGCGCGCCGCGCTCGTCGTCGATATAGCGGCCGTTGACATAATGCGATGCCGTTGGCTGGGCGCGCATGACTGTTCTCCAAATCGTCTTTTCGCGGCATGCAGAATATGCGTCCGCCGGATCATGGCCTATCTGTCCGACACCTGCCAGCGCGGATTGATCCATGGTTCCTGGTTGGACGGTGGCAGCGGCGTACGCCCGAGAATGTGGTCGGCGGCCTTCTCGCCGGTCATGATCGACGGCGCGTTGAGATTGCCGTTGGTGACGCGTGGAAAGATCGAGGAATCGGCGACCCGCAGCCCTTCGACGCCAATGACGCGGCATTCCGGATCAACGACGCTCATCGCATCATCGGCACGGCCCATCTTGCAGGTGCCGCAAGGATGGTAGGCGCTTTCGGCGTGGTCGCGAATGAAGGCGTCGAGCTCCTCATCCGATTGCACATGTGAACCCGGCGACAGTTCCTTGCCGCGGTACGGATCGAAGGCAGCTTGCCCGAAGATCTCGCGGGTCAGCCGGATGCAGTGACGGAACTCCGTCCAGTCATCCGGATGCGACATGTAGTTGAAGCGGATCACCGGCTTCGATTTGGGATCGGGCGAGCGCAGCGTGACCGAACCGCGCGACTTCGACCGCATCGGCCCGACATGCGCCTGGAAACCATGCGCCTTGGCCGCCGCCTTGCCGTCATAGCGGACCGCGGCCGGGATGAAGTGATATTGGATATCGGGATAGTCGACGCCGGCGCGCGAGCGCACGAAGGCGGCCGCCTCGAAATGATTGGTGGCGCCGAGGCCGGACTTGAAGAACAGCCACTGCGCCCCGATCAGCGCCTTCGAGAACGGGTTCAGCACCGAGTTCAGCGTGATCGGCTTCGTCGATTCCTGCTGGATGTAAAGTTCCATATGGTCCTGCAGATTGCGGCCGACGCCGGGCCGGTCGGCGATCACCGGAATACCGTTCTCCCTAAGGTGCTGGCCGGGGCCGATGCCGGACAGCATCAGGATCTTGGGCGAGTTGATCGAGGACGCGGCAACGATCACCTCGCGCCGCGCTCTGACCACCTGAATCCGTTTGCGCACTTCGATCTCGACGCCGGTGGCGCGTTGATTCTCGATGACTACTCGCCGGGCGAAACCCTCGACCAGGCTGACATTTTTTCGCCTCAGCGCCGGCCTCAGATAGGCACTCGCCGCCGACCAGCGGCGACCGCCGCGAATGGTCTGCTCCATCGGCCCAAAGCCTTCCTGCTTCGCGCCGTTATAGTCGTCGGTCAGCTCGAAACCGGCCTGACGGCCTGCCTCGACGAAGGCGCCGTAGAGTGGGTTCGTCCTCGATCCGCGCTGCACAGTCAGCGGCCCGCCATGGCCGCGCCAGCCGTCCTCGCCGCCTGCGCTATCCTCCATGCGCTTGAAATAGGGGAGCACGTCGGCAAAGCCCCAGCCGACCGCGCCCTGTTCGGCCCAGTGGTCGAAGTCGCGCGCATGGCCGCGGACATAGACCATGCCGTTGATCGACGATGAGCCGCCGATGACCTTGCCGCGCGGCGTCGCCAGCACGCGGCCGCCGAGATGCGGCTCCGGCTCGCTGGCAAAGCCCCAGTCGTAGAGGCTCATATTGAGCGGGATCGACAGCGCCGACGGCATCTGGATCAGCGGCCCGATATCGCTGCCACCATATTCGATGACGATCACCGAATGCTTGCCGTCCTCCGACAGCCGGTAGGCCATGGCCGAACCGGCCGAGCCGGAGCCGATAATGACGAAATCCGCTTCAAGCATGGTTCATGCGCGCCCATGGTTCATATGCGCAATGAAATCGGCCAGCGAGACGTTGCCGCCGGTTGCCATTACGAGAACGGTCTTGGCGGTCACGTCGACCTTGCCGCCCAGCAGTGCCGCGAGCGAAGCAGCGCCCGAAGGTTCGAGGACCAACTTCAGCCGCTCGAAGGCGATTTGCATGGCGCGCCGCACCGAAGCATCGTCGACCGTGACGCCGCGAACGCCGGCGGCCTTCACCGCTGCGAACGGCGCGTCGCCGGGCCGCCGCGACATCAGCCCATCGCAGATCGATTTCGGCCCGATCGGCATGGTTTCGATGGCGCCATGCGCCAACGACGAGCCCATGCCGTCAAAACCTTCCGGCTCCACGCCGATGATCTTCGTGGTTGGCGACAGGTAGTGGAAGGCCAGCGAAACACCGCCGATCAGGCCGCCGCCGCCGACCGAGCAGAACAAGAGATCGGCCTCGACCTGCCTGGCGGCGAGCTGGTCGAGTGCCTCCAGCCCGGCACCGGCCTGGCCGGCGACGATCTCCGGATCGTCGAACGGGTGCAGCAGCGCCAGGCCTTCGCTCGCGGCGATCTCGCGCGCCTTGGCGGCAGCGACTTCCTCACGCGCGCGCTCGCCATGGTCGGTCAGCACGACGCGGGCGCCATAGCCCGACGTGGCATCGCGTTTGGCGGCAGGCGCGTCGATCGGCATGACGATGGTGACGGGAATGCCAAGCGCCTGGCCCGCCGCCGCCAGCCCTTGCGCGAAATTGCCGGAGGAGTAGGCGACGACGCCATTTTTGGCTTCATCGGGCGACAGCCGCTTCAGCCGCCAATAGGCGCCGCGCACCTTGAACGATCCAGCCCATTGCAGCGACTCGGCCTTGACGAAGACGCGGGCGGCGCCGGTCTCGCGGGCGAGTGCCGCCGATTCCAGCAGCGGCGTGATCTGCGTCGCCTTCGAGGTGACGGCATAGGCCTGCCTGAGATGGTCGAGCGAGGGGAGGAGACTATCTGTCATCATTCGCCTCGCGGAAAGCGCTTCTGCTCTTCGAGCAGGTCGAGGTTCATATGGTTGCGCATGTAGCGCTCCGATGCCTTCTGGAGCGGCTGGAATTCCCAGGGGTAATGGGTGCCGTTGCGCAGCGCCGGGTAGACCACCCAGCGGCGTGCCTGGCTGGCACGCACCGCCGCGTCGAACGCAGCCATGTCCCAGCGCGCCCGCACCTTGTCGGTGAAAGCGGCCACCAAAGCCGCATTGGCCGGATCGGCGGCGAGGTTGGTCAATTCCCGCGGATCCGATTCAAGATCAAACAGTTGCGGCGGGTCGATCTCGCAATGGATGAATTTGTAGCGGCCCTCGCGCATCGCCACGATCGGGGCGTTGGAGCCTTCGGCAGCATATTCCATCAGCACCGGCGCGGAGCGTTTCTTTCCGTTCAGCAGCGGCAGCAGCGATTGGCCGTCGGTCCACGGCGCAATCGCGCTGATGTCGATGCCGGCGAGGTCGCAAAGCGTCGGCGTCACGTCGAGGTTGGAGACCGGCGTCTCGATAAGGCCGGCGGCGATGCCGTTGCCGGCGATCATCAGAGGCACCCGCGCCGAACCTTCGAAGAAGCACATCTTGAACCACAGGCCGCGCTCGCCGAGCATGTCGCCATGGTCCGAGCAGAACAGGATGATTGTGTCGTCGAGCATGCGCGTAAGCTCGAGCACGGACAGCAATTCGCCGAGCTTGTCGTCGAGATATGAGATGTTGGCGAAATAGCCGCGCCGCGCGCGGCGGATCTGCTCCGTGGTGATGTCGAACCTGTCATAGTCGCTGGCGCGGTAGAGCCGCTGCGAATGCGGGTCCTGCCTGTCATAAGGAATGAAGCCGACCTCCGGCTCGAGCGCCGGGCAATCCTCGTAGTGGTCCCAGTAGCGCCGCCGTGCGACGTAGGGATCGTGCGGATGGGTGAAGGAAACAGTCAAGCACCAGGGGCGATGTGCGGCGTCGTCGGAGACGCGGGCAAAATCATAAAGCTTCTGCACCGCATGGAAGGCGACCTCGTCGTCATATTCCAGCTGGTTGGTGATCTCGGCAGTACCGGCGCCGCTCACCGAGCCGAGATTGTGATACCACCAGTCGATCCGCTCGCCGGGCTTGCGATAGTCCGGCGTCCAACCGAAGTCGGCCGGATAGATGTCGGTGGTCAGCCGCTCTTCGAAACCGTGCAATTGGTCCGGGCCGACGAAATGCATCTTGCCGGAGAGGCAGGTGTGATAGCCGGCAGCGCGCAGATGATGAGCAAAGGTCGGGATCGAAGACACGAATTCGGCGGCGTTGTCATAGACCCCTGTGCGTGACGGCAACTGGCCGCTCATGAATGCGGCGCGGCCCGGCGCGCAGAGCGGCGAGGCGGTGTAATTGTTGCAAAAACGAGCCGAACGTGCGGCCAGCGCCTTCAGATGCGGCGCGTGCAGGAAGTCCGCCGGCCCATCCGGAAACAGCGTTCCGTTGAGCTGATCGACCATCACGATCAGGATGTTGGGTCGCTTGGATGTCACTGCTTCTGCCGTCCGCTGAGCTTCGTTTCGAGATAGTCCTCGACCAGTGCAATCGCGGTCGCGGCATCGGGGACGCCGTCCTTCAGCGCGCGCCTGATATAGAGCCCGTCGATCAGCGCCGCCGTCGCTTCGGCGATCCGGTCGGCCTCGCTTCTCGGCAGGATGCCGGTCAGCCCGCTGAGCAGATTGGAATGCAGCCGCCGCGCATAGACCCTGAGCAGCCGGCGAAGTGCTGCCGATTTCTGCGCCTCGACATAGAAGGCGAGCCATGCGGCGATCGTTTCGGGCCGGAACTGGATGTCGGAGAAATTGACCGCGACCACTGCCGAGACGCGCTGCCGCGCCGAGCCGGCTGCGCGAAGCGCGCGGCGCGTGTCGGCGGTGAGCTCGCTCAGGATGTGCCGCATCGTCGCCAACAGCAACTCGTCCTTGGCACCGAAATAATGGTGGGCAAGCGCCGAGGACACGCCGGCACGCCCGGCGATTTCCGACATCGTCACATCAAGCGAGCCGCGCTCGCCGATCGCCGAGATCGTTGCGTCGATGAGCGCCCTGCGGCGCAACGGCTCCATTCCGAGTTTCGGCATTCCTGCTCCGGCCTTTTGGGGCAAGATTATTTTTTATTGACGCATCAATCAACAAAAATCCAGCCTGATTTGCTGGCAAAAGCCAGGCACTATGACCAGATGATCAAGATCAAGCGATTGTGCGGTTCTGGCCCCTTCACGAAGCCGGCGGAACGGTTCATGCTTGAACAATGCTGAGCGCGCCGCAGTATCGCGTGGCCCAGGTCCACAGGATGGAGATCGCCATGACAGCATGCATCGTCGGTTGGGCGCATTCGCGCTTCGGCAAGCTCGAAGGCGAGACGTTGGAGGGCCTGATCACCAAGGTGGCAGTCGAGGCGCTCGATCATGCCGGCATCGGTCCGGATGACATCGACGAGATCGTGCTCGGCCACTTCAACGCCGGGTTTTCCGCCCAGGATTTCACCGCGAGCCTGGTCCTCCAGGCCGACGACCGGCTGCGCTTCAAGCCGGCGACCCGCGTCGAGAACGCCTGCGCCACCGGCTCGGCGGCGGTCAGGCAAGGCATCCGCGCCATCGACGCCAATGCCGCCCGTATCGTGTTGGTGGTCGGCGCCGAGCAGATGACGACGACGCCCGGTCCCGAGATCGGAAAGAACCTGCTCAAGGCCTCGTATCTGCCGGAGGACGGTGACACGCCGGCAGGCTTCGCCGGCGTCTTCGGCAAGATCGCCCAAGCCTATTTCCAGCGCTACGGCGACCAGTCGGATGCGCTGGCGATGATCGCCGCCAAGAACCACAAGAACGGCGTCGACAATCCCTACGCGCAGATACGCAAGGATTTCGGCTACGAGTTCTGCCGGCAGGAAAGCGAGAAGAACCCGTTCGTCGCCGGTCCGCTGAAGCGCACAGACTGCTCGCTGGTGTCGGACGGCGCCGCCGCGCTTGTCCTTGCCGACACGGCCACGGCGCTGAAGATGCGCCGCGCCGTCGCCTTCCGCGCTAATCAGCATGTGCAGGATTTCCTGCCGATGTCGAAGCGCGACATTCTCGCCTTCGAAGGCTGCGAGCAGGCCTGGAACCAGGCGCTGAAGCAGGCGGGCGTGACGCTCTGCGACCTGTCCTTCGTCGAGACGCATGACTGTTTCACCATCGCCGAACTGATCGAGTATGAGGCGATGGGCCTGGCAAAGCCGGGCGAGGGCGCCAAGCTGGTCCTGGATGGCGAGACGGCGAAAGATGGAAGGCTGCCGGTCAATCCGTCGGGCGGGCTGAAGGCCAAGGGCCATCCGATCGGTGCCACCGGTGTATCGATGCATGTGCTGAGCGCCATGCAGCTCGTCGGCGAGGCGGGCGGCATCCAGGTGCAGGGAGCGAAGCTCGGCGGCATCTTCAACATGGGTGGTGCTGCGGTCGCCAACTACGTTTCCATTCTCGACCGGATCAGATAAACCCGCCCGCATTGCGGGAAGTGACATGACAAATCCGGTTCTGGTCGAAGTCTTGCGCGGCGCAATCGTTGAGAGCGCGCATCGCGGCGCTGTTGCCGTATTCGACGCCGACGGCAAGCCTGTCTGGGAGATCGGCGACACGGCACAGCCGGTGTTCCCGCGTTCGGCGGTCAAGGCGATCCAGGCGTTGCCGCTGGTCGAGAGCGGCGCTGCCGATGCCTACGGCTTCGGTGATCGGGAGCTGGCGCTGGCCTGCGCCTCGCATTCCGGCGAGCCGCCACATGTCGAGCTCGCGCGGGCCATGCTGGCGAAGGCCGGCCTCGACGAGACGGCACTCGAATGCGGCGCGCATTGGCCGTCGAGCCATGGGGCGACGCTGGCGCTTGCCCGCGCCGGCAGCGTACCGAACGCGCTGCACAACAATTGTTCCGGCAAGCACTCAGGCTTCCTATGCACCTGCGTTCACAGCGGCATCGCCCATCGTGGTTACGTCAAGGCTGGCCATGCCTCGCAGGAAATGGTGCGCGAAGCGATGCAGGCGGTGACCGGTGCTGCCCATGACGCCGATCACCGCGGCACCGACGGCTGCTCGATTCCGACCTATGCCGTGCCGCTGCGCAGCTTTGCCCTTGGCTTTGCCCGCATGGCGACAGGTGCCGGCTTCGAGCCGGTGCGCGCCCGGGCGGCGGAGCGGCTGCTTTCCGCCTGCATGGCCGAGCCGTTTTTCGTCGCCGGCACGGGCAGGTCCGATGTCGCGATGATGGAGGCAGCGCCGGGCCGGATTTTCGTCAAGGGAGGCGCCGAAGGCGTTTTTTGCGCCGCCGTTCCGGAGCTTGGCCTTGGCATCGCGCTGAAATGTGACGATGGCGCCGGCCGCGCCGCTGAAGTGATGGTCGCAGCTGTGCTGGCAAAGCTTTTGCACGCCGACCACGCGCTGGCGGCGAAACTGATCGAACAGGCAAATCCGCCCATCGAAAGCCGGATCGGCGCCAAAGTCGGCGCGCTCCGGCACACCGCCGCCCTCAACTGACGTGATTGCGCTCGACGGTCAAATGCGCATAGCCGGCATTGCCTGAGGCGGCGAGGTCGCCGGTTACCGGCTCGGCCCAGCGCTGGCCGACGATCGCGCCGTTCTGGACCCCGTCGATGACATTGTCGGAAATGATTGCCGTCCCGGCACCTTCGACCACGGTGACGACGATGCCGGTCCCCGCCTTGCGGATGACATTTCCCGTGGCGACTACATTGCGCATGAACGGTCCCCAGCCGATCTGCATGCCGTAGAGCGGCGCATTCTCGACGACATTGCCGGAAACTGTGGTGTCTGCCTCGACGCTGATGCCGACGCCGAAGCCGGGCGCGTCGGCAGGGTAGGGGCCGCTGGTCGACAGATTGCGGACGATGTTGCCGGAGCAGACGCCCATGCGGCCGCCTTCGTTGAAATTGACGATCGAAATGCCGTTCGCGGCGCCATCGACGATGTTATTGCCGATGATCGCCCCTTCGAAGGAGAATTCGGAATACACGGCCGTTTCGCCCGAGCGCGAACAGGTATTGCCGGTGATCTGCAAATTGCTGGCACTATTGGCGCGGATCGCCGAGAACGCGCAGTCCGAAACGATATTGCCGGAGATGATGACATTGCCGGCGCGGAAGGCATTGATGCCATTGCCGTTCTGGCCTGTTCCGCCGCCGCGCGCCTGGATGCGTTCGATGCGGTTGCCGCTGACGATGGTGCCGTCTTCCGCCGCCTGCCAGCGGTGCACGAGAATGCCGCCATTGGCGCAGTCGCAGACGCTATTGCCTGATATTTCCAGGCCATCGGCCTCGACCGAATAGATGCCGGCATCGGCTGCACCGGATATCTCCGAGCGCTCGATGCGGCCCGAGGCGTGCTCGAGCGCCAGACCGTTCTTGCCGCTGCCGGTCATCTGGCAGTTGTCGACGACCAGATGGGCGATGCGGCGCAGATCAAGCAGGCCTTGCGTGTAGTCCCCCATCCAGCGGTTGCTGCCGTCGAACACCAGCCCGCTGAGTTCGATATGCTCGGCCTGTTCGGCCATGATGAGATGGCCGTTGCCGCCGTAGACGATCCGCGACGCGCCCGGCACGCCGGACAGGCGTACCCGGCCGGGCAGCGACAGGTTGGAAACGATATAGATCCCCGGCGGCAGGAACACCGGCATGTCGTGGTCGTGCGCGTCGCGCAGCAGCTTGGTGAAAGCCTTGCTCTGGTCGTCAAGCGCGCCGGGCCGAACGCCGAGCTCGGTCGCGTTGATCGCGCCACGTATCGCGGCTTTCTCGATGCCGGGCAGGTTTTTCGCCGCGGCCTTGCCGAGCGAAAGCCCCATGACGGCAAAGCCGGCGGTCTGCGCAAGCAGCGTTCGTCTGTTCAACATCGGCACAGATTCCTTGCGTTCAACGGTCGCGCCGCAGGATTCGTGCCAGACAGGATCGGCCCGGATCGACCCCGACGTCGGTTCGCCGGCTACGGCTTGTGGAGTCGTCGCGTCAGGCATAAGTTCGATAGATGAGCAGGGCCTTCACCCGCGAAGAAGACAGCGAAAACGCCATCGCCGGCATCGGCGAGCGGCCGATCAGTCATCACCGCAATCTGGTGACGGAACGCGGCCTGGCGCTGATCGATGCGGAGGTGGCCGCTCTGCGCGACGAACTGGGCAGAGCCGAAAAGAGGGCCGACCGCGAGCGCATCGCGCTGGTGTCGCGTGATCTCCGCTATTGGACGGCGCGGCGGGAAAGCGCCGAGCTTTCGGTGCCGGAACCGGGCAGCGACATGGTTCGCTTCGGTATGGGCGTCACCCTGGAAAGCGACGACGGCAAGAAGGTGCACTGGAAGATCGTCGGCGAGGACGAAGCCAATCCGGCCAAGGGGACAATTTCCCATATGTCGCCGATGGCGATGGCGCTGTTCGGCAAGAAGGTCGGCGAAGTTGCCGTGGTCAATGGCAAGGAATGGGAGATCGTCAAGCTCTCCGACAGTTAGTCTTCGAGCTTGATGACATGATCGCGGAAGAACGCTGCGGCGCCGGCCTCGTCGATTTCGCCGGCGGCAACCATCATGACCAGTTGAATAATGTCCGCCTGCTCGGCTTCGATGCTCAAGCCATTGAAATAAAGGAACAGATCGGCCGCCGCGAAAGCAGTACGCTTGTTTCCGTCGACGAATGGATGGTTTTTGCCGATACCGAAAAGATAAGCGGACGCCAGCTCACAGAGATCGGGCTCGCCATAGATTTCCCTCTGCTGCGGCCTGTAGAGCGCCGACTCCAGCATTCCTTCGTCGCGGATGCCCGCTGCGCCGCCGTGGAGGCGCAGCTGCTCGGCGTGAAGCGCCTCCACGAATTCCCGCAAATGATGCTCGGTCATTTTGCGAGCGCGCGGTAGGCAACCTCATACTTCTTCATCCGCTCGCGCGCGATCTTCATCTTGCGCTCGAATTCTTCAGCAGTGTCCTCGGTGCGGCGCAGACGAAGCTCATCGCCTTCCTGGACGATGACGATGCTGTCGCCCGCCTTCAGGTTCATGCGGTCGAGAATTTCCTTCGGCAGGATCACGCCTTCGGAATTGCCGATCTTGCGAATGGTCGTTTTCATGGTGAGGCATCCTGTTGCAACACTGATTATAACTCAGCGCGTTTCTTGTTACAACAGACATTATAACAAAGCGTCAGCCGGCCTGCAGCAGCCGGTCCATCAGCCGCTCCGCCGCTTCCGGGATGACCGTGCCGGGCGGGAAGATTTCAGTGGCGCCTGCCTGCCGGACTGAGTCGTAATCCTGCGGCGGGATGACGCCGCCGGCGACGATCAGCATGTCGTCGCGGCCCAACTTCTTCAGTGCAAGCCTGAGTTCGGGAATGAGCGTCAAATGGCCTGCTGCCAGCGACGAGGCGCCGACGATGTGCACGTCATGCTCGACCGCCAGCCTGGCGATCTCGTCCGGAGTCTGGAACATCGGCCCGACGGTGACGTCGAAGCCTAGGTCGGCAAAGGCGGTGGCGATCACTTTCTGGCCGCGATCATGGCCGTCTTGCCCCATCTTGGCGACCAGAATGCGTGGCTTGCCGCCGGACTTCTCCTCGAACGCGACGATCTTGTCCTGCAGCCGGTCGACCACCGGATTGTCGCCGAGCGCGTTGCGATAGACGCCGGAGATCGTCTGCACCGAGGCGACATGGCGGCCGAAAACCTTTTCCAGCGCCAGCGAAATCTCGCCGACCGTGGCGTTGGCGCGTGCGGCCCGGATGGCGAATTCCAGCAGGTTTCCGTTACTCCCGGCAGCACGGGTAAGCGCATCGAGCGCGCTCTCGACGGCGGCGACGTCACGCGTACCTTTCAGCCGCTGCAGCTTCGACAATTGCCGCGCCCTGACTTCGGCATTGTCGATCTTCAGCACGTCGACTTCGATGTCCGTGGCGGGACGCTGGGCATTGACACCGACCACGATCTGTTCGCCGGAATCGATGCGCGCCTGGGTGCGCGCGGCAGCCTCTTCGATGCGCAGCTTCGGTAGGCCCTTTTCGATCGCTGCGGCCATGCCGCCGAGGCTCTCGACCTCCTCGATATGCGCAAGCGCGCGCGCCGCAAGATCATGTGTCAGCCGTTCGACATAGGCGGAGCCACCCCACGGGTCGATAATGCGCGTCGTGCCGGATTCCTTCTGCAGGATGAGCTGTGTGTTGCGGGCGATGCGGGCCGAATGGTCGGTCGGCAGCGCCATTGCCTCGTCGAAGGAATTGGTGTGCAGCGACTGCGTGTGGCCTTGAGTGGCGGCCATCGCCTCGATCATGGTGCGGATGATGTTGTTGTAGGGATCCTGCGCCGTCAGCGACCAGCCCGAAGTCTGGCAATGGGTGCGCAGCGACAGCGAGCGCTCGTCTTTCGGCGAAAAGTTCTTCAGCATCAGGCTGGCCCACAAAAGGCGCGCTGCTCTCAGCTTGGCGACTTCCATGAAGAAATTCATGCCGATCGCCCAGAAGAAGGAAAGGCGCGGCGCGAAACGGTCGATGTCGAGGCCGGCCGCGACGCCGGCGCGCGCATATTCGATACCGTCGGCAATCGTGTAGGCGAGCTCGAGGTCCGCCGTCGCTCCCGCCTCCTGCATGTGGTAGCCGGAGATCGAGATCGAATTGAACTTCGGCATGTGCTTCGACGTGTAGGAAAAAATGTCCGACACGATCCGCATCGAAGGTTTTGGCGGATAGATGTAGGTGTTGCGCACCATGAACTCTTTCAGGATGTCGTTCTGAATGGTCCCGGTGAGGTCCTTCTGCGCAACGTCCTGTTCCTCCGCCGCGACGATATAGAGCGCCATGATCGGCAGCACCGCGCCGTTCATCGTCATCGATACCGTCATCTCGTTAAGCGGGATGCCGTCGAACAACTGGCGCATGTCGAGAATGGAATCGATGGCGACGCCGGCCATGCCGACATCGCCGGCTACGCGCGGATGGTCGCTGTCGTAGCCGCGATGCGTGGCGAGGTCGAAGGCGACCGACAGGCCCTTCTGGCCGGCGGCAAGGTTGCGACGGTAGAAGGCGTTGGACTCTTCGGCAGTCGAGAAGCCGGCATATTGCCGGATCGTCCAGGGTTGCTGGACATACATCGTCGGATAGGGGCCGCGCACGAAAGGCGGCAGGCCTGGATAGGTATCGAGGTGCGGCAAGCCCTTGAGATCGCCCTGGTTGTAGAGATGCTTGACGGCGATGCCTTCCGGCGTCATCCGCTGGCCTTTGATCTCGACCGGCGCCCGCCGTGGCGGCGACCAGGCGATCTGGCTGAAATCCGGGATCATGGCACGGCTCCGATCGACTGATCGATGCGGATCGGAAATAGCGGCTCGCACACCGCAACGCCTTCGGTGAAGGCAGGCCGCCGCTCCGCCGCCAGCGTCTCGACCGGACGCTCGGTCTTCGACGGGTGCAGCGTCGTGCCGACGATCGCCCGTTCGCCCGCCTGGTAGGCTGTGTTGCGGCGGGCGGAAGCTGCCTGGACGCGCCTCTGGATGTGGCCTTGCTCAAGGCTGGTCAGCACGCCGCCTTCCGCCTCGATCTGCTGGAACTCCTGCCAGGCCGCCGCGCAGAGCTCCGCAGTCAGCGCTTCGACGGCGCCCGAACCGCAAACCGGATCGGCGACGTGGTCGATGTGGCTTTCATTGGCCATGATCAGTTGCGCGTTGCGGGCAACGCGGCGAGCAAAATCCGCGGGTAGGCCGTGCGCGATCGTGTGCGGCAGGATGGCGATCGAATCCGCGCCGCCGGCGGCAGCCGCGAAAGCGGCGATGGTGGTGCGCAGGATGTTGGTTTCCGGGTCGGCCGCCGTCATCATCCGGAAGGAGGTTTCGGCATGGATGCTGGCGGTGGAGGGCGGTATCGAGCAGGCCTCCTGGACACGCGCCCACAGCCTGCGCAACGCCCTGACCTTGGCCGTCGAAACGAACTGGTCCTGATCGACGCTGAGCGCAAAACCGATATGCGGCGCCGCGTAGACGAGCGGCTGGCGCGCCTTCTCGAACAGCCTCAAATAGGAGACGGCCGAGGCGAGCATGGTGCCAAGCTCCTGCGCCTCGGTGGCGCCGGCATTGTGGAATACCCGCCCGTCGGCCTCCAGCAGCACGCCGGGCACACCCATCGAAAAGAAATGCGCCAGCGATTGCGGCATCGAAGCCTGTAAAGCCTCGATCGACATGCGCAGCCTGCCGGTCCCGGCAAAGATCGCCGCCGGATCGATGCCGAAGGAGAGGTTGAGCTTTGCCGGGTCGGAGCGGCGCTTGGTCAAAAACGCCACCAGCCAGTCGGCCACGGCACGGCTCCAGGGATGGGCGTCGATGCGGATCTGGATGCGGTTGAGCGGCACGCCGTCGAGCACGCCCTCCAGCGCCTCCGCCGTCCTCGGCAAGCCATAGCCGAAGGCGTTCGGCGCACCCTCGAAGACAAGCGACAGTCCGGTGGCACCCTGCGCGACGTCTTCCAGCGCCTGCGCACTGGCGCGGCCTATGTCCGGATCGTCGATGCGCTGGCTGACGATCCACGGTGATCCCGGGTTGGCGCGCACGACAGGCTCGGCGGTTACCGAACGCTCGTAGAGCGGCTCGATGCGGATGGCGTCGTCCGTATGCGAGACGAGCTTTTCCTCGAAGGACCCGCCGGCCAGCGCCTTCTCCGCCAGCGCCAGCCATCGTTGCCGGTCGACGTTTGGAAGTTCGGCATCCTGGGTCAAGGCACCGGCGCCCATCGGTTCTCCTCGTTCTAGCGGCCGCAGCGGCCGACTATGTCAGTCTACGGTCCCCGGCCCGATATCACAATGCAGCACACATGCCGTGCAACGCGCCTTCCGTGATGGTGACCGTCAACCGATTGCCAAACATGGGCAGGTTCTGCAAGCTCCAAAAGCCATTTTCGACAACGCCCATTGTCGCTGCGCAATGGCCTCACTATACCTGCGGCGGGGCTCCCTTTTCTTCAAGGGATCAGGGCATTCAACCCTATAGGTTTGCGGAGACCGGACACATGGCCGACGATACCAGTATCTTCATAGGGGCCAGCCGCAAGCCGGACGACAGCTATCAGCGGCCCGAACAGCTTTTGCTGCAATATGGCAATCGTCACGGCCTGGTCACCGGCGCGACCGGCACCGGCAAGACGGTGACCCTGCAGATTTTGGCCGAGGGTTTCTCCAATGCCGGCGTGCCGGTATTCTGCGCCGACATCAAGGGCGACCTGTCGGGTATCGCCATGATGGGCACAGCGCAGGATTTTCTGGTGAAGCGGGCCGAGCAGGTCAAGCTCGATCCTTACGAATTCCAGGAATTCCCGGTCATCTTCTGGGATCTGTTCGGCGAGCAGGGCCACCCGATCCGCGCCACCATCTCGGAGATGGGGCCGCTGCTTCTGTCGCGGTTGATGAACCTTTCCGAGGCGCAGGAAGGCATCATGAACATCGCCTTCCGCATCGCCGACGAGGAAGGCCTTCTGCTGCTCGATTTGAAGGACCTGCAGTCACTGCTGGCCAATATCGCCGACCGCGCCCAAGAGATCGGCGCCCGCTACGGCAATGTTACGAAACCTTCGGTCGGCGCCATCCAGCGCACGCTGCTGGTCCTGGAGCAGCAGGGCGCTGCCAATTTCTTCGGCGAGCCGGCATTGCGGATCGCCGACATCATGCGCACCACGCGCGATGGACGCGGCGCCATCAGCGTGCTCGCCGCCGACAAGCTGATGATGAATCCGCGGCTCTATGCGACGTTCCTTCTGTGGCTGATGTCGGAACTGTTCGAGGAACTGCCCGAGGTCGGCGACCCGGACAAGCCGAAGCTGGTCTTCTTCTTCGACGAGGCGCACCTTCTGTTCGACGACGCCCCGAAGGTGTTGGTCGACCGCGTCGAGCAGGTGGTCCGGCTGATCCGCTCGAAAGGCGTCGGCGTTTATTTCGTCACGCAAAATCCGCTGGATATCCCTGAAACGGTGCTGGCCCAGCTCGGCAACCGGGTGCAGCACGCACTTCGTGCCTATACGCCGCGCGAACAGAAGGCCGTCAAGACGGCGGCCGAGACGTTCAGACCCAATCCCGATTTCGACTGCGCAACCGTTATCACGCAGCTCGGCACCGGCGAGGCGCTGGTCTCGACGCTGGAAGCCAAGGGCGTGCCGTCCATGGTGCAGCGGACGCTGATCCGCCCGCCATCGTCGCGCCTTGGCCCGATCACGCCCGACGAGCGCCGCAAGCTGATCAATGAGAGCCCGGTTGCGGGACAGTACGACCAGACCGTCGATCGCGAATCGGCCTTCGAGATCCTGCAGAAAAAGGCCAAGGACGCCCAGGAGGCGCAATCCCAGCAGCAGGAGAGCGGCCGTTCGCGCTGGACCATTCCCGGCTTCGGCAATGACGACCCCCAGCCGACCGGCGGCCGCCGCGCGCCGCGCCCCTCCAACCGTCAGACGGTGGCGGAGGCGGCGATCAAATCAGTCGTGCGCTCGGTCGGTTCGTCGGTCGGACGAGCCATCGTCCGCGGGATTTTGGGGAGCTTGTCCAGGGGGCGGTGAGGGGCATCGCACCGAAGGGCGGGCGTCGGTGTGGGCAAATTCTGTCCTGGCATCAAGCGCCGGCAGCCAGATATGGTGGACAGAGGACGGCGGCTATGCGGAAAGGGCGGTCATTGCCGAACCACTACTCAGACGTTTGGGCCGAGAGCGGACTGTCCGATTCCCGGATGAATAGGCCAGAAAACCGACATTCCGCTGCCGACCCATCACGCACGCTCGTATCGTCACCGTCATCGCTCTTAAAGCGGACGTTCGATCTGTGAAACAGAATACTACCAATCTGTTTCAACCTAGACGTTGCCTTTTGCGTAAATGATGAGGCTTATCCGTTCGTTGGTTTCCAAGCTCGCGCCAGGCGCTGTGCTTCTGCGATCTGGTCGGGAGTCATCTTGCTGGCGGCCCAATCCCTGTTCTGAACCGCCACCTCGTAGCCCTGCGCCGCCGCTAGGTTGAACCACATGTGTGCAACCACGTAGTCTTGCGGGACGCCTTGGCCATTGGTGTACAAGACGCCCAGGTTGTTCTGGGAGTCGGCAAAACCCTCTTGGGCTGCCAGCCCATACCACTTTGCCCCCTCGGCATAGTTCTGCGGGACGCCTTGGCCGTTGACGTACATGAAGCCTAAGACGTCACGGGCCTTCAAATCCCTTTGGTCGGCGGCCAAACGAAACCACTTCATTGCCTCGGCATAGTCCTGCGAGACGCCTTGGCCGTTGGCGTACATGAAACCTAAGCTGCTAATAGCCTTTAAATTCCCTTGGTCGGCGGCCAAACGAAACCACTTCATCGCCTCGGCATAGTCCTGCGAGACACCTTGGCCGTTGGCGTACATGAAACCTAAGCTGCTAATAGCCTTCAAATCCCCTTGGTCGGCGGCCAGACGAAACCACTTCATCGCCTCCGCATAATTCTGCGGGACGCCTTGGCCGTTGCCGGCCATGTGACCGAGGTTGTATTGTGCTTGAGCATGGCCTTGATCGGCTGCCAGACGATACAACTTTGCGGCCTCGGCATAGTCGCCATGCTTATCAGCAGCAACGCCATCCTCGAATGGCCCTGCCATCGTCGCATCGGCCAACATGACAACGATGATAAACCCGGTAAGTATACGCTTCAGCACGGCAACATTCTTTCTCTCCCAGTTTTTGTAGAAGCTGCGCACCATCAGCTTCACGATGGCACTAGACCAAATGAAACAGAATTGGGCAATTCTGTTTCAGCATAAGCCCATGAGCGACTGCTTTTCGCGCTGTTCGCCGAAAGCGGCCGTTCCGCTTCCGAGGAAGCCGTTATGGCTGGTCCAGTTTGGGCCGGAAGCGGACCGGCAGGTTTCGGTTCAGAGTATATGATAAGCTGCCCTTAATTCATCCGCCGACTGCACATTTTCCGCGAGTGTTCACGTCCAAATCGATACGTTCCTGAAGGTTGCCGTCGAAGGTAGGGCACTTTCATCGATCCGTCCGGCGAGTTCCTCCGAACGAGGAACCCACAGGTTGGCGTGCAGACGCATTGGAAGATGCGGAATTGGTGTAGGATCCCATCCTACACGTTCGTGGACGACTCTGCCATCTACCCACCAAGAGATGAAACCTGGTCGCCAGTCGATCGCGTAAAGATGGAAGTCTAAGGAGGCGTCGAACCCGAGCTCGATACGGTAGGGCGAACCCCGATAGCCGAAACCTATCGCCGCTCTATCGTCTCCAGGATTGAAATAGACATTGACCAGCATGCCGTACGGATCATCGCCGGTCAGCTCGACGTCGATCTCCTGCCGAGGTGCGTCCCGGTGAAGGAAGAAGCCTGTGACGAGACCTGAACCTCGGGCGGCCCTTATCTCCGCCTCGAACCTTCCGTGCCCGAAAGTGCGCGCGGAGGCAAAGGCGCCGGAGCGATACGGTCTATCTCCGATCGCCGTCTTGCTAAGGACGAGGTGTGTCCCGCGTGCATCGTGCACCAGACCCTCTCGGGCAAACGCGGCTAGATTTCCTGGGAACGTCTCCACGCGTCTTGGGAGCAGCGGTGTCGGGGTCCTCATCGTAGCCCGGACGAGGCGCGTGCTGTTGGACTGCACGGCTCGGTCCGGCGGTGGTGGCGAAGGCCAGCCGCTTCCTGGAAGAAGGATCCAAGGCGAGTCATCCATCGGGCCGGCCCAAGGCGCGGCACTATTCTCGAGGCGCGATGCTGCCGCACGGTCGTCGCGGAAGACCCTCCATTCCCGCGGGGGACCGATGGGAAAAGCCTGGATCGGCACAGCGAGACATAGCAGGGCGCAAAGCGGTTGCCATGAAGCATAGCCCGACTCGTAGTTTGGCAAGACCGCAGTTCTGGCGGAGGGCAAGCGATCTAGTTCGATCCCGCAGCCGAGACAGGCATCCGCTTCGAACACGAACTTAGCGCCCGTCCGTCCGATTGCAGCAGAGATCGCGCCCGCCGACAGCGGAGCGTCGACGAGGGCGTCGAATGTCTCGAGGAGAGCTGGCAGCTCATTCTCTCGAATCGTGTCCTCATCACCATCGAAAGCCCGCACACGAAGACCGAGCATCGACAACGCCATGGCCAAACCTTCCCGGTCGCGACCGGCGGTCCATGCCAATACAGTGCCAACGGCGGTTCGGCGTGGCATATGGACGGCATTTGCATCAACGATTCCAGCTCGTGCGAGGTAAGGTAGGACGGAATAGCAGTTGTCCGACCCTCCATCCGGACGTTGCAGGATTGCTGGCGAGGACAGTGCCAGCGCGCCAAGCTCATCGAAACGATAGTTGATCCACATGTCGACAGGGCCGATGACCGGCATCGAGCGCAGCAGAGCCTCCGCACCTTCTCGAGACAGGACGTAGCCTGACAGAAACCAGAGTCCGCGCTTCGGGCGAAACAGGGCGTCGCAGATGTCGACACGTGCGGCCGTCCCACCGGCGTCTTCGTAGGAGAGATAGAGCAGACGCGGACCTCTCTCGCCCGCACAACGCCTACCTGCTGCGCGCCATCCCAGGTCGATCGCCGCAGCGGCCCCGCGCCTGAACCAGACATCGTCCTCAAGCACCAGAACATTATCGCAGGGGCCTGCGACGATGGCTTTCCATGCCTCAATGTGCGATCTGGCGACGGCTACTTCTTGCCGTGTCATCCTGATCGGCTCCTTGACGCCAAAGCACTCCTCCAGCCTCCCATCTGGTTGAACGTAGAGCTGATCGCCAAGAAGGTAGGTCTGGTCGACATCAGCCGTTGCTGCTACGGCACGGCCGTCGCGAGCATCTACTGCCGTCAGCCGCCGCGCCAGAGAGGTCAGAGACGTGCCGTCAGAGGTTCTGAAGCGGCTCAGCTCGCGTAGCGTCCGCCGCAGCCGCTGCGGTTGCCGGTCCAAATTCACGATCAGGACCATCCCGATCTTCCCCGTGCCCGTACCGAACGCCGAGATCCGACCGCCATGGATCAGGCCGAGCATGACGCGTGACGCGCGGAACGCGAGCCTCTGGACCCGACCAAAGGTTTTCTGGAGATTCACTGCACGGACTCGCTGCGCATCGGGTCTTAGCAGCCGTACACGTTGCGCCAGTTACGGGTATCACCCCTGTAGGACAGGTCCCAGCGCATTTCTGCGACTAACTCCCAATCGCGCAGTAGCTCAAAATCGAACGGAAGACCGGCCAACTGCAGTTGGTGCGCGTGGACTGCCAGCGCGGCAGTAAGGTTGCCGGGCCCTGTCGTGGACTGGATTTCGGGAAAGCGATCTTCGCTGAGCAGCTTTTCAGTCGCTCGGAAAAGCGCGCATCGCAGGACTGGATGATTGGCCGGTGCAGCGATCGGGTCATTATTGACGTAAAAGATGCGGCCGTCCGTGGGCAGATCCGGTCGCCAGATCTCGGCACTTGGCATCATTCCGCTAGCCGTGATGTCGTAACACAGTGGCTGCATCTTGAGCTTGCCGTCCCGAAAGATGTGTCTCCAGCCATCCCCGAGCAGCACGTCATCCGCATCGACGTAAAGGCCGCCTTCCGCGAGCACAAAACACATGCGCAGATAGTCGCAGCGCATCGCCGGATGGCTGCAGCGGTCGAACGCTTCGCGCTCCCGTTTACCATAGGTATTCGCGATGTAGGCTGCCGCGCTGGCGTCGTCGAACATGTGGAACTCGAAGCCCTCGTCGGCGAGGCGATCCCAACTTTCGAGGCAGGCGCGGACGTCCTCCGGCAGGTTGGTCGGATCGTGCCAGTATCTGACCAGCCTTCTTGGAATCGAGGCCGACTCCACGTTGAGGTCCTCGACTGCTCTCGTCGAGACTTCTAGCTGCTGCAAGGTGATCTCGCGGATGAAAGCGGATCGAAGGTCCTCGCGTTCTTCGAAGCCGGGTGGATATGGATTTATGTCTGTCATGGTCCCTGAAGTTGGTTCGAGAACTGAGGCCTTCCGCGCGTGCCTACCGCCGCGCAAAGTTGCCCGAGTTCCTGCGCTAAGCTGGTAAGCGATCTGCGACTTGGGGCTTTGCCGCGTTCAGGTACGCCTGGTATCGCGGGGAACTCTTGAGAAGATGTGCTCGTCCCTCGACGACGAACCCGTCAAGACCATGCTCATGAGCATATGCATCGAGATCGGTCATATTGTTTATGAAGCCCTTGCCCTTGAAGTTGAGAGACGTGTTGCACAAGACTCCGTAGCCAGTGCGAGCCTTAAACGCGACAAGGAGGTTATAGAGGTCGTTGTTAGTGTCGGGGGTGACCGTCTGGAGGCGAGCGGTTCCATTCACGTGTGTGACGGCCCGGAGTTCCTCTGTAGTCGCGTGATACGTATACAGCATGTGCGGGCTCTCGTGATCGCATCCGAACCACCTCTTGGCATCATTCCGAAGGCAAACGGGGGCGATTGGGCGGAACTGTTCGCGCTCCTTGATCTCGTTTAGTCGCACTCTTGTCTCATTACCAAACGGAGCAGCGAGGATGGATCTGTTGCCTAGCGCGCGGGGGCCGATTTCGTATCTGCCGTGCGCCCAGCCCAGGATGACGTCATTGGCTAGCATGTGGGCGACCGTGTCGTGATTCTTCTCGTACACATCGTATTTGCTAAAATCGACTGCGCTTTCCGTGCGAAAGCTCAGGCCCGAGTAGACGTTCCAGTCGATCTTCGGATTGCCGGTATGGCGGAACTGCGCATCGATGGCCGTGCCGATAGCGGACCCCGAATCGTTCGCAACCGGAGGGACGAATATCTCAGAAAAGAGGCCTGTCTCCTTCCACTTGGTGTTCCAGTCGCAGTTGAGACCGCAACCGCCCGCTATGACCAGCGGTCGCCCTTTCTCCAGATTTTTCCTCGCGAACTGCTGGAAAACATCGAAGATCGCATCGCTGTAGATCCCCGCGAAGTTGCGGAATTCGGGATCACCCAGGCCCGCGTCGAGATGCGGCGCCTGAGCGATGCGATGGTAGTCGCTGAGCTTTCGATAGGGACCATTCAGCATGAAGCGGAGCAGGTCCCTCTCTGCCTCGGTGGGGGCAATACGCTTCGAGAACGAAGCGAGGGCCATCAGCTTTCCCGCGTCCGAGGCGCGGGGGTACGGCCCGTCCTTGGGGAACGTAGGGTCAGCTAGGCCGTAGAGCAGTCCATATCGATTTCCCGGCTGGGTCAGTACATCGGCGATTAGCGTGATATTGAGCTCGGAGTCGATATCGTAGAACGTACCCATCTCTCCTTCCCACACTAGTGCGTAGCAGGCGGTCCCCTTGGGCAAAGGCGACATGCCGAACGCGCAGAGTATGTGCGACCTCTCGTGGGAGGAGGAAAAGTAGTCGGCCCTACCACGCAGAAGCCTGCCCTTATCCATGATGGCACTGTTGCTCGAGACGCCTCGATACCCACCGTTTCTGTGGGAGCCGTGTAAATACTCGTGATGATCACGCGGCCACCACCCGCCCATGCAGATGACGTCTGGAATGACGCCGAGCTCGCCGATGGCGTCCAGTACATCGGCTACTGAAATCGCGGAATATCTGTAGTTGGAGTCCTTCTCTGCCTCAATGGAGAACACCAGGCGGAAGTCCTGAAGAAAGGCGATGGCACCATCGTGGCCAGGCTTATACGACAGGAAATTCATATCCGGTCACCCCCCAAAAAAATCACTCAGTATTCATTTCTCTGTAATTGATGAATCAATTTACATCCCGCGACGCAATGCCAATGTATAAGATATACACGTTTAATTTGGTGCCGCTGGTCTGCTGTCGCTTAAATAGAAAGCGTGACAGTCTGATTTGCTCGAACTGCGCTAACTTTCTGTCGGTGAGTTCTTGACGGGCAGCCACAGGATTGCCGGTGAAACGCAAGACGCGCGAATCCACGAATGACCTTCGTCCTGGGCGGATCCTCTCTGGAGCAATGTGTGGGCAAGAATAGCGAAGGTTGGACGCTGGAATTGCGCGCAGAGCGATTCGATTTGGCTGATTTTGCGGTCACAATGTCCAAATGGAAGAACGAACATGCCTTGTCAGATGGATCGGCGGCTCACAACCATTTACCGCCATTCGACGGCACGAACATCAGCAACAAGTGGAAGCCGCTGTTAGATTTCCGGAGAACTGCCTGTCAATTGCGCACCCGTTCGGCCAGCAAACAACACAGGGCCTTCCCCACTGGCCAATTGCGCCACACCGTGCTGGCTGGATCCCTGGGCGGTGACCTTACTAAGGGCACATGTTTAAGACGACGATCGGCAGAAAAGAGTTGAAGGCGATGATCGGGGCAATCTCCGACTTCGATTTGGCGATCTCTGCTCTGGCCATGAGCCGACCTCTCCCCGACGGTGGGAAGACAGCTTAGTGCCAGTTGCCGATGCCCGGTTGGCCGCCCCACAGCCTTTCCGGAGGAATGACTGGTTTCGGGATTGGCAACCGGCATCCTGAAGGCGACAATGAGGCGCAAAGCTGTCGTGCACGGCTCGGTTTGCGAGAGTCTGCTTCGGGTCATGAGCTGTCACTGGTGGCGTCTGCACAGAGCGCGGCAAAATCCGCTGCTCGGCGTAAGCACCGCACCTAAAGGCGGGCACCGGCACGGGCAACCCGACGTCCGGCAAAACCAGCAGGAGCCGGAGCAATCCTGCCCCAGTGCTTCCGCCAGCTCAAAAGATCGAGTTGGTCACCGCTTTTATCGGGCCGAGCAGGATCGATCCTTCCGGCACGCCAGCGTCGATCGGGATGGCTTTGCGGTTTGCTGTCGCCACCATCGGCTGACCGATGTCGGCCGTCACCACGACCGGGGTCTTGTTCGGCACACGATCATAGAGATCGATGATGTCCTGGTTCATCAGGCGCACACAGCCCGACGACACCGACTTGCCGATCGACCGCCATTCCGGCGAACCGTGCAAGCGGTAGAGCGTGTCCTGGTTGCCCTGGAAGAGATAAAGCGCCCGCGCGCCAAGCGGGTTCTTGAGCCCACCGGGCATGCCGCCATTGTCGGCGCTGTACGGCTTCAACTCCGGCTGCCGGGCGATCATGTCGTCCGGCGGCGTCCATTTCGGCCATTTCTGCTTCCATTGGACCACCGCATCGCCCGACCATTCGAAGCCGGCGCGGCCGAGGCCGACACCGTAGCGGATCGCCTGGCCGCCCGGGCGCACCAGGTAGAGGAAGTGATTGGTGGTGTCGACGACGATGGTGCCCGGCTGCTGCCCGGTCGGATCGTCAACGATCTGGCGCAGGAACTGCGGGTCGATCTTGTCGGCCGGTATGGCCGGCAGCTCGAAGCCGCCATCCGACATCGGCCCATACATCGTCACATAGTCGCCGAGCGCCGGCTCGACATAGGTCGGCGGCGGTGGCTCGACCGGTTGTTGCGACAGCGTGGTGCAACTGGAGACCGCGACCGAGGCGGCGCCAAGGGCTGCTGCGTTGAGAAAACCGCGACGGCTCAGGCGAAAAGAGGACGATGGGGGTGTGAACATGATTGCCTTTTTTAAGTCTCAAATCGCAACAAAGCATAAATGCGTCCTGTTGCGCGCGGTTGCCCGAGCAATGCCCGGCGCGATAGGCGGTTCCAATTCTGGCCGCAGGGTGGACAAACAAAGGCAAAGCTGTGACCGGATCGTCACTGTTGCGCCGACGCAACATTTCCGGTGTCACCCCCCGGCGACCAGACCTTCAAGGGACGGCAGGATCAGGGCCGGTGGAAAATCCCGGTATTCCTCAGGCTGATTGGCGCGGTTGATCCACACTGTCCTGAAGCCGAATTTGGTGGCGCCGGCGACGTCCCAGCGGTTGGATGACTGGAAAGAGACAGCGCCCGGATAGAGGCGCCAGCCCGTGGTGACCATGTCGTAGACCGACGGATCGGTCTTGAAGCGCCTGACGCTGTCGACGGAAAAGACGTCGTCCAGGACCTGGTCGAGCGCGGCGGACTTGACGGCCGCTTGCAGCATCTCAGGCGAACCGTTGGACAGGATCGCCAGCCTTGCCCCCGATGCCTTGAGCGCCTTGAGCACGGCCGGTACCTCCGGATAGCAGTCCAGCCGCCAATAGGCCTCGAGCAGCTTCGCCCTCAGCCCGGCATCGGCGGATGGAACCTTGCGCAGGGCGAAGTCGAGGGCCTGCTCGGTGAGCTGCCAGAAATCGGCATAGGCCCCCATCAGCGTCCTGACCCAGGAATATTCCAGCTGCTTGGCGCGCCAGATATCGGACAGCAACTGGCCGTCCGGCCCGATCTGGTCGGCGTGACGGCGCACGGCCGCATGCACGTCGAACAGCGTGCCATAGGCGTCGAAAACGTAAGCCGCGAACTGCATTCGACAGTTTTGAGGCCGCATAAGGCAAGGCGCAAGCGCTGATTGCAGTCCGCCAGCCCGCTGGCCTCAACAAATCTCAGCCATGCCGGTTGACGGCGGCCGCCAAAGCATCTTCCAATGCGCCGCAACAAGCATCGAACGGAACCTGGCAATGACATTGGCGACAGCGGCGCAATCCGCGACATGGACCTTCGTCGACGGCGACTGGTACGAGGGCAATGTTGCCATTCTAGGGCCGCGCAGCCACGCCATGTGGCTCGGCACCAGCGTGTTCGACGGCGCTCGCTGGTTCGAGGGCGTCGCTCCCGATCTCGATCGCCATGCAGCGCGGGTAAATGCCTCGGCGATCGCGCTCGGTCTGAAACCGACGATGAGCACCGACAGGATCGTCGGCCTGACCTGGGACGGGCTGAAGAAGTTCGACGGCAAGACGGCGGTCTATATCAGGCCGATGTATTGGGCCGAGCATGGCGGCTATATGGGCGTGCCGGCCGACCCGGCCTCGACGCGTTTCTGCCTTTGCCTCTACGAATCGCCGATGATCTCGCCGGCGGGGTTTTCGGTGACGGTGTCGCCGTTCCGGCGCCCGACCATCGAGACCATGCCGACCAACGCCAAGGCCGGCTGCCTTTATCCCAACAACGGCCGTGCCATCCTCGAAGCCAAGATGCGCGGCTTCGACAATGCGCTCGTGCTCGACATGCTGGGCAATGTCGCCGAGACCGGCACCTCGAATATTTTCCTGGTCAAGGACGGCCATGTCCTGACGCCGGCGCCGAACGGCACCTTCCTGTCCGGCATTACCCGCGCGCGCACCATGGCCCTGCTAGGCGAATACGGTTTCACGACGACGGAAAAGACGCTGTCGATCCGCGATTTCCTGGAGGCGGACGAAATCTTCTCGACCGGAAACCACTCGAAAGTCGTGCCGGTCACCCGTATCGAGGATCGCAATCTGCAGCCGGGACCGGTGGCCAAGAAGGCGCGCGAACTCTATTGGGAATGGGCGCATTCGACTTCGCCCGGCTGACCCGCTAAAAAGCGGCCGGCGCTTCGTTTCCGGAGTTGTTCCAGACCAATCCAGTCCTATGTTAGTCCGGTATCGACACCGGATTTTTCCACGAGGGAGTACGACCGATGGCTTTTGAATTGCCCGCCTTGCCCTATGATTACGAGGCTTTGCAGCCTTACATGTCCAAGGAAACGCTGGAATATCACCACGACAAGCACCACAAGGCCTATGTCGATAACGGCAACAAGCTGGCCGCCGAGGCGGGCATGGGCGATTTGTCGGTCGAAGAGGCCGTCAAACAGTCCTTCGGCAAGAATGCGGGCCTCTTCAACAATGCCGCCCAGCACTACAATCACATCCATTTCTGGAAATGGATGAAGAAGGGCGGCGGTGGCAACAAGCTGCCGGGCGCATTGCAAAAGGCGGTCGACAGCGATCTTGGTGGCTACGACAAGTTCAAGGCCGACTTCATCGCCGCCGGCACCACCCAGTTCGGTTCGGGCTGGGCCTGGGTCTCGGTCAAGGACGGCAAGCTGGCGATCTCGAAGACGCCGAATGGCGAGAACCCGCTCGTCCATGGCGCGACGCCGATCCTCGGCGTCGATGTCTGGGAACATTCCTATTACATCGATTATCGCAACGCCCGGCCGAAATATCTCGAAGCCTTCGTCGACAGTCTCATCAACTGGGACTATGTGCTCGAACTCTACGAAAAGGCCTGATCCGTTCCAGAAAGCCCCGGCAGAACCGGGGCTTTTCTTTTTCTGCATCAGAACGACAGCTGCAAAAATTTCACGCAAGCGTGAGGCGAAGCGTCGGAATTTTTAAGCCATCCTTGCCGTTTGTCATCGGGGTGGGACCGCATTCTGAATTTGCCTTCAACATGGAGCCAAGTGAATGAGAAAGCTTATCCTCGCCATCTCGATGCTCGCCTTCGCCGGTTCGGCGGCATTTGCCGACCCGGTAGCCGACCGGCAGGCCCTGATGAAGGAACGTGGCAAGATCGCCGCCGGATTGTCGAAAGTGGTCAAGGGCGAGACGCCCTACGACGCCGCTTCGGTGCTGACGGCGTTGCAGGCACTGCAGGTCAATGCCGAGAAATTCCATGCCGGCGTCGACACGCTTTTCCCGGCGGGCAGCGACACCAGCGACACGACGGCGTCCCCAAAAATCTGGCAGGACATGGCCGGCTTCAAGACGGCTGAAGGCAAGTACCTCGCCGACGTCAAGGCGGCGGTCGCCGCAGCACCTGCGGATGCCGACGCGTTGAAGGCGCAGTTCAACACCATTGGCGGCGGCTGCGGCAACTGTCATCAAAACTACAGGGTGAAAAAAGGCTGATAGCGGGCAATGCGCTTGCTGAAGAAACTTGTCGGCGCCGCCCTCGTTCTGGGCGGCGCGGCCGCGATTGCCGGCTGGTTCCTGTCGGCTCCGGTCAGGCTCGATGCCGCAACGCTGGCTGAGCTTGGTCCTGGCGACGCCGCCAGGGGCAAGCGCATCTTCTACGCCGGCGGCTGCACATCCTGTCATGCCAAGCCTGGCTCGCAAGGCGACGCCCGTCTTCAGCTGGCGGGCGGCCTTGAACTCAAGACGCCATTCGGCACCTTCGTGCCGCCGAACATATCGCAGGATACCAGGGACGGCATCGGCGCCTGGTCGGTCGAGGACTTTGTCAACGCCATGCTGAAGGGCGTGTCGCCGTCGGGCGAGCATCTCTATCCGGCATTTCCCTATGCTTCCTACGCGCGCATGAAGCCGGCCGACATTGCCGATCTCTATGCATTCCTGAAGACGTTACCCGCGGTCGCCGGCAAGGCGCCCGCCAATTCGCTGGCATTTCCCTTCAACGTCCGACGCGGTCTTGGCTTGTGGAAGCTGCTCTATTTGAGTGACCAGCCGGTCGTTTCCTTTCCCGACGGCACACCGGATCCGGTGTTGACAGGCCGCTATCTGGTCGAAGGCCCCGGCCATTGCGGCGAATGCCACACGCCGCGGGATCTTGCCGGCGGCACCAGGAAGAGCCAATGGCTGGCAGGTGCGGCCGCCGCCGAAGGCAGCGGCATCGTGCCGAACATCACGTCGGGCGAGGGCGGCATCGCGGACTGGTCCGAGGCCGACATCGCCAACTATCTCGAAACCGGCTTCGCGCCGGATTTCGATACGGTCGGCGGCGCAATGGTCGACGTGCAGCGGAACATGGCCGTGCTGACCCCGGAGGACCGCGCGGCGATCGCCGCCTACCTGAAAGCCGTGCCGCCGCACCCCAACGGCTATCCGGCGCGCAAGAAGCCGTCGAGCTGACGGCCGTTGCGTCAGCGGTCGCCGAGAAAGTCGAAGCCGGTTTCGAAGAAGTGATTGTAGTCGCAGGTCATTTCCTCGCCGGGCCCAATGTCGCGCAAGGCATAGGTCTCCTCCGGCTGCGAGACGTCGCAATTCGGGTCGTCGGCATGGTTCATGTAGCGCGCATCGTCGGCTTCGAAGACGATGTAATTCGGGTCGCGCCGGTCCGGATAGGCGTAGCGGTCGAGATAGGTTCTGACCGGCCCGGTTTCCCGCTCGTAGGCCGCTACCTCGATGCGCCGGTCGTATTTCGGGTCGAGCTTCCAGACCAGCGTGCCGCGGGCAATGTGGTTCTTGGCAAAGACGCCGATGCCCTGGATGGGCGATTTGTCGAGATAGACATCGACGAGCAACATGGCAGATCCCTGGGTGATTGTGTGTTGGCGCGGCTGTGAAAAGGCCGCGCACTGGGTAGCGCGCGGCCTTTGCAATTGCGAGCGGAAAATCAGCTGTGCCTGCCCATTATCCGAAGCCTCGTACGGCTCGTCGCCTGTCGAGACCCTAGCGCTGTTGCAGCGCCAGCCGGATGCCTAAGGCGCAATAGATACCGCCGACAGCCTTGCCTTGCCATCTCAGCACCGTCGGGTTTCGGCGCAGGAATGCACCGAGGCCGCCCGCACCCACGGCGAAAACCACCGTGCTGACGAGGCCCAACAGAACAAAGATGATGCCCAATATCGCCAGTTGAAGCATCACCGATCCGTTTTCAGGCCGCACGAACTGCGGAAGAAATGCGAGGAAGAAAAGCGCGGTCTTGGGATTGAGAACCTCGGTCAAAACAGCCTGCCGAAATGCTTTGGCAGCGGGGATCGCAAGTGCGCCGGCGGCCGGATAGGCCGGCGTTTTCTCGATGATCGCGCGAATGCCGAGATAAATGAGGTAGGCTGCGCCGATGTACTTCACGATGTTGAAAAGCGCCGCCGACGTGGCAATTATCGCCGAAATGCCGACGATCGCCATGAAGGTGTGAACCACGTCGCCGGCCGCGATCCCGGCGCCGGTCGCAATGCCCACCCTGGTTCCGGAACTGGTTGCCCGCGCCACCGTCAGAAGAGTGGCGGGACCCGGGATGAAGACAAAGCCAAGCACAACCGCGACATAAGCTATCAACGTGGCGAGATCGATCATTGGTGGGCTCCGCAACTCTCACCGCCAATGAAGCCACGTCGCGGAACGGAAGGCAATGACCGCTCATCCGCCGATGCTCACGCCGCAAGCTCGGCCTTGCCCGTCACCTTGAGCGCGAAGGCGTAGGTGAAGGCGATTTCCTCCAGTCTTGAAAACCGGCCGGAGGCGCCGGCATGGCCTGAATCCAGGTTGATCTTGAACAGCACCGGATTCCCACCTGTCTTGCGGTCGCGCAGCCGCGCCACCCATTTGGCCGGCTCCCAATAAGTGACGCGCGGGTCGGTCAGGCCGGCCAGCGCCAGGATCGGCGGATAGTCGAGTGCGGCGACATTGTCGTAGGGCGAGTAGGCGGCGATGGTCCGGTAATCCTCCGCCGACGCGATCGGATTGCCCCATTCCGGCCATTCCGGCGGCGTCAGCGGCAAGCTGGCGTCGAGCATGGTGGTGAGCACGTCGACGAAGGGAACCTCGGCGACGATGCCGCCGAAGCATTGCGGCGCCATGTTGGCGACCGCGCCCATCAGCATGCCGCCGGCCGAACCGCCTTGCGCAACGATGCGGTCATGCTGCGTATAGCGTTCGGCGACAAGGTGGTGGGCGGCAGCGACAAAATCGGTGAACGTGTTCATCTTGTTCGCCCGCTTGCCGTCGTCGTACCAGCCATAGCCCTTGTCCTTGCCGCCGCGAACATGGGCTATCGCGTAGACAAAGCCGCGGTCGACCAGCGAAAACAGATTGGTGTTGAACGCGGCGGGTACGGCTATGCCGTAAGATCCGTAGCCGTAAAGCAGGCAAGGGGCGGACCCGTCGAGCGGTGTGTCGCGGTGATGGAGGAGCGAGATCGGCACCAGTTCGCCGTCGGCGGCAGGCGCCATCAGCCGGCGCGTGACGTAGTGCTCCGGGTCGTGGCCGGACGGCACTTCCTGGGTCTTGAGCAGCACCCGCTCGCGGGTGCGCATGTTGTAATCGAAGACCTGCGCCGGGGTCGTCATCGACGAATAGGAAAAGCGCATGATCTCGGTGTCGTATTCGTAGGAGCCGGACAGGCCGAGCGAGAAGGCTTCCTCGTCGAAGGAGATCAGGTGCTCCTCGCCGCTCTTGCGGTCGCGCACGACGATGCGCGGCAGGCCTTCCTTGCGCTCGAGCCGGACCATGTGGTCCTTGAAGCCGATCACCGAAAGGATCAGCCGGCCCGCTTCGTGCGGCACCAGTTCCTGCCAGTTGGCGCGCACCGGATCATGGGCCGGCGCCGTCATGATCTTGAAGTCCTTGGCGCCGTCGGCATTGGTGAGGATGAAGAAGATGTCGCCGCCTTCCTCGAGTTCGTACTGCAGGCCCGTCTGGCGCGCCGCAACCAGCTTCGGCTCTGCGAACGGATCGTCGGCGCTCATGATGCGGTATTCCGAGGTCTCATGGTCGTTGATGCCGATCATGATCCACTCGTTGGAGCGCGTGCCGCCGACATCCATGAAGAAGCCGGGATCGGTCTCCTCGTAGATCAGCCGGTCGTTTTCAGGACCGTCGCCAAGCGCATGGAACAGCACTTTGGAAGGACGGTGGTTGGGGTCGAGGCGGGTGTAGAAAAAACCGTCATTGCCGGCATCCCACACACCGCCGCCGCCGGTGTCCGGGACCCTGTCCGCCAGATCGTTGCCGCCGGCCAGATCGCGGACGCGCAGCGTGTAGAATTCGGAACCCTTGTCGTCGAAGGCCCAGAGCAGCTTGCTGTGGTCGTCCGAATGATCGACGCCGCCCAGGCGGAAATAGGGCTTGCCCTCGGCCTCGGCATCGCCGTCGAGCAATATCTGCTTGTCGCCGCCGTCACGCGCCGTGCGGAAATAACGCGGCTGCTGGCCGCCAAGCTTGAAGGAGGAGCCGTAGGCGTAAGGTCCGTCCTTCATCGGCACGGAAGAATCGTCTTCCTTGATGCGTCCCTTCATTTCCGCGAAAAGCTGCTTCTGCAGTTGGACCGTATCGGCCATCAGCGCCGCCTGGTAAGCATTCTCGGCTTCGAGGTGGGCGCGGATTTGGCCGTCGAGCAGGGACGGATCCCTGAACATCTCTTGCCAATTGGCGGCCCTCAGCCAGCCATAATCGTCCGTCCGCGTTATGCCGTGATGCGTGTCGAAGATCGGCCGCTTCTCCGGCTGCGGCGGCGTGGCGGTCGGAAACACTGGGGTTCTGGTCATTGCGTCTCGCTGTGGAAGCTACTTGAATGGCGAATGAACACGCCGAGCAGCGCGGGTTCAAGGGCTATGATCTATTGTCGTGGTGGCTCGAGAGGACGGGCTGGAGGAGCGGATAACGAATATTTCTTCTCGGACTGCCGCGGTTCTCGCCGTCGCTGCGATGACCCTGCCAGTGCCGGTCAATCTCATGCAACTGCCTTCGCGGCTTGGCAAGTGGCCGATATGGCTGGGTCTACGGAAATACATTACCCCATTTCAATGACACAGCGCACCGCTCCGGCGACGGCTCGCGAGCAACAGTAACGCTTCGCAACCTATGATTTTACTGAATCCGCCGATCATCCAGGCTGTAATGCCGCCGGCAGGGTCAAGCATCGAACTCTATTTACCTGCTGCCGTTTGTGTAATGGCTGCTTGCCGCGGCGTCAGTCGATGCTGGTCTGACCAGAAAAAACGGCAAAGTTACGCTTTGCACGAAAGAGTGAAGCTGAATATGGAAGATTTGACTTGTATCGCTGAATAGACCGAAAGAAGCGAATTGACTTACTTGGCGGCCCGGCCCATTAAGATGCCGCGACGCGAATCGCGGAGGCTTTTTCCTGCACAAGTTCGCGCGATGCCCAACTATCGAAACGGGCGCAAACAGAAACAATTCTCGTTGGGGCCTGAACGCCATGGATATTACCGAAACACCTTCCAGAAACAGTGACGCGCTGATCGAGCTCACCGCCGACGTGGTGGCTGCCTATGTCAGCAACAATCCCGTACCGGTCGGCGAACTGCCGAACCTTATCGCCGATGTCCATGCCGCTCTCGGGCGTGTCGGCGGGGCCGCCGAGCAGCCGCCTGCCGACAAGCAGAAGCCGGCGGTAAATCCGAAGCGGTCGGTGCATGACGACTACATCATCTGTCTCGAAGACGGCAAGAAGTTCAAGTCGCTCAAGCGTCACTTGATGACCCACTATGATCTGACGCCCGACCAGTATCGTGAAAAGTGGAACCTGGACCCGAGCTATCCGATGGTTGCGCCCAATTACGCGGCCGCCCGTTCGCAGCTCGCCAAGAAGATGGGTCTCGGCCGCAAGCGCAAGGGACGCTGACAAGCGGCTCTTCCGGTTTGATACTCAAACGGCGCCTACAGGCGCCGTTTTCGCATTGTGGGGAGACCAAGCTCAGGCCGCCAGTTCTTCATGCCGCCGGCAATTGCCGTCCGGTCAGGCGGTCTGCTTCAGCGCTGCCTCGGCGTCACGCTTGATGCGCTTGACCATCGAGCGAAGACCATTGGCGCGCTGCGGCGACAGGTGCTCGTCAAGTCCGAGTGCCTTCAATGTGGCCTCTGCGTCGGTCCTCTGGATTTCGCTGGCCGGCCGTCCCGAAAACAGCGCCAGCATGATGGCGACCAGGCCGCGCACGATATGCGCGTCGGAATCGCCCTTGAAGGTGATAACGGGGTCGACACCCCCGCCTTGCTCGGTGGTCAGCCAGACCTGGCTGACGCAGCCGGGCACCTTGTTGGCTTGTATGCGTTGCTCGTCGGGAAACGGCGGCAGCGCTTCACCCAGTTCAATCACATAGCGATAGCGGTCTTCCCACTCGTCGAGCAGGGAAAAGTCGTCGCGGATGGTCTGGATCGTCGTCGTCATTCCCCCGGATATAGTCATCCGGCGCTGCCACGTCACGGAAAAAGAGGAGAAACGCCGCAGGTGCCGAGAGCGAGAGCCTTGCGGTTTAGCGATGAATTCGGCCGAAACAGTCTCAGTTCTTCGCCGGCAAGTGCACTTTCGCCGGCAAATCGACTTTCGCCGGCAACACGATTTCCTCGGACACGCTGCCGGTGGTCGTCACCGTATCGGGTTCAGCGGCCTTGTCGTCCAGCATGGCGGCCGCGATCTTGGCGGTCTCCCTGGCCCGGGCGGTGATGGTGTGCATTGCCGATTTGCCGGTCTCGCACACGTCCGGCTTGCGCTCGCAGATGCCGGCGATATCGCCGACGGCTTCGCGCGCCGCAAACAGCGCCTGGAGCGGCCCGACGCTTTCGCGGCCCGCATCATCGGCGCCGACACCCAGCGGCAGCGCCAGAAGCACCAGCGAAAACCAGAAAGCAGCTCTTATCAGAAAGCCCATCTGTCTGTCCTTTATGACGTCATGCATCCGAACCGCACGACCCTTGTACCGCGATACTGACACAGACGCGCAAAGGACGGCTTGTCCCGAAAGCAACAGTTTTCCTTAAATTTTAGGTAGATTCGAAACGAAGCGTTTTGAAGTTCATTTGCCTCGAACGGCTCAGATTTTATTCAGCAAATGATAACCATCCAACCTATTGTTTTTCATTATCATTTTCTTAATCGGCGACAGTTTGATGCCATCGGTCGTAGGTTCAGGCGCGGGCGGTGTGGATAACGCTCCGTTTACTATGGCGGCAATTGCCCCGGTTTTTCCCCGCCGGTATCCCGATATTTGCAGCCTGCCGGGGGACCATCGGCCCAGCCTTATCCATTCCTTAAACGCTGGATGCGAGTTTCGGAATCGACAAAAGCCGCCTGCAAAGCAGGGCCGTTCACGACCGGGTGCGTTGAGTTGAGTGCGATCAAGGCCAGATACGCCGAGTTGCCGGGCGCGATAGCCGCCGGTTGCGAACGGATGGTTCATCCGTCCGTGCTCGGCCAGAGCGATCGTCGCCGCCACAGTCGGTTCATTGGCGCCATGCTGGCGGCTCCTTTCTTCAGCGCGGGTGCAGCGGTGACGCTGGTCACGTCGGGCATGGGCGCGGCCGTGACCGTGGCTGCCATCTTTGCGGCGTTCGGCCTTTGCTGGTTCGCCGCCCTGCTGGTGGCTGCATCGGGCAAGATGACCCTGGCCGGCCAACTCGCCTTGGTCGTCGGCAGCGTTGCCCTCGGTGCCCTTATCGCTGCCGCCGGCGGTGTGGCCTCGCCGGTTGCCTTGCTCGCGGTGGCGGTGCCGTTTGAAGCGTGGTGGATCGGCCAGTCGCGCCGTGCCGTGATCTGGGGCGCCATATCGGCCTTTGTCGCAGTCTTGCTGCAGCCTTTAGCCGGTTCCGTCTTGCCGCTCGACCAGACCGAAATCGCCGCATGGCACTGGCTGGTACCACTGGCCTGGGCACTCACGCTCATTCCGCGTATCGCTCCGCTTCGCGGCGCCGCCAGCGCACAGTTCGATCCGGCCGGCAGCCACCGGCTCGAAGACCTCATCGACGCCGTCGTGCTGCGAATCGCGGCGCATGGCGAGGTTCTGGACGTCTCGGCTAAGGCACGCACTATGCTGCGGCTGCCACCGGAGCTGCTTTTCGGCACCGGACTTTTCGATCGCATCCATCTGTCCGACCGCGTCCCGTATCTCAGTGCGCTGGCCGATATGCGCGATGGCGCCCTGTCGCGCCGGCTCGACCTTCGCGTACGGCTGCCGCAGAGCAGTGGCGTGACGGCCGACAATTACCGGCCGTTCTCGCTCGAGATGATGCGCGCGCCGGGGCAGGAGACTGTCTTTACGCTTCTTCTGCGCGAGAACGACGAACTGGCCGGACTGCGCCAGGAGCTTGCCGCCGCCAATGAGGCGGCTGCCTCCGCCGAGGTGGCGAAAGGACGCTTCCTTGCCGTCGTCAGCCATGAGTTGCGCACCCCGCTCAATGCCATCATCGGCTTTTCCGACATGTTGCTGCACGAGATGTTCGGCAGCTTCAAGGATCCGCGCCAGAAGGAATATGTCGGGCTGGTCAGGGATTCGGGCCAGCACCTGCTCGCCGTCGTCACCTCGATACTCGACGTATCGCGGATCGAATCGGGCGCCTACGCGACCGAACCGGAACCGTTCCGCTTCCGCGAAGCGGTCGAGATGTGCCAATCGATGATGCGCCTGCAAGCCGAGGCAAAGGCCATCGATCTGCAGGCCCAGATCGCGCCGGACGCAGGCGAAATAAATGCCGACCGTCGCGCCGTGCAGCAGATCCTGATCAATCTCGTCTCTAACGCGATCAAGTTCACGCCCGAAGGCGGCAATGTCGTCATCGGCGCCAAGCGCATCGGCTCGCGGCTGCATTTCTGGGTCCGGGATACTGGCATCGGCATCGCCGAGGAAGATTTCGCCAATCTCGGCAAGCCGTTCATGCAGATCCAGAACGACTATACCCGCCGTTTCGAAGGCACAGGCCTCGGGCTCTCGCTGGTGAAGGGGCTGGTGGCGCTGCACGAGGGCACCATGTCGATCGAAAGCATGCCGGGCGAGGGCACTACGGTGACGATCAGCCTTCCCGTGAGCGGCCCGACGGGCCGCTCGGCGGAGAAGGCCGGCGTGGTGCCGATGTCCGCGGCCAAAGCCAGAGCGGACGGTGGCAAGGGGGAGAGCAATGGGTCGCTCCGCAAAACAGCCTAAGGCGGTCAAACGCCGCGGCAATGCCTTCGAGCACGGAGCTATGGCTCTGGGCAGCCTGATCTCGCGCAATCCTGTTGTGGTCGGCGGCTCCACCGCATTCCTGGTGACGCTGTTCTACGTCTCGGCGAACGCGCTTTGGTACCAGCCATTTCCGCATGCCGGCGCGTTTTTCGCCACCAGGAGTATCGAGCGCTTTCCCCGGGCGGACAGCGACGAGCCCGAAACCACCATCAATATCGTGCGTCCGGCCGCTGCGCCGATCAAGAGCGACCCGGTCGTCGAACAGGTCCAGGGCATTTTGAAGGATCTCGATTTCTATTCCGGCACCGTGGACGGGATTCCCGGACCGAATACGCGCAAGGCCATCCAGGCCTATCAGCAGAAGGTCGGATTGAATGCCTCCGGCGAGATCGACAGCGTCCTGCTGGATCAACTGGGTGCCACGCCGACGACCGCAGCCGTGGTTCCGCATCCCGTGCCGCGGCCGGTCGAAACGGTCGCTGTTCCAGCCGCCATTCCAGCGTCCGCACCGGCAAATGCGGTGGCGCCGGATCCCCGCATCGTCAAGATCCAGGCCGGACTGAAAGCGTTCGGCAATGACGACATTCAATTGGATGGCGTCGTAGGCGCGCGCACCAAGGCCGCGATCAAGGAATTCCAGGCGCTGTTCGGCTTGCCGGAGACCGGCGAGCCAGACGAGATCGTCTACGTCAAGATGCGCGAGATCGGCCTGACCAACTAAGGGTCGTGACGGCCGCTCGCCGGTCGCTCGGCAAAGACCGGTTACGGTTTTCCGGCCAATGCTGTAAGGACCGCCGCATGTCCAGGAATTCTCCATGCGGGTAACCACCGATCTGTGGGTGTCGGCGCTGTTGCGCCGGGTTTTCAGCGCCGGCGGCTTTGCCGCCGTGGTCAAGCGCGGCGCGACGGAAGCCGGCGCGGTTTTCGTGCTGGCGCGGGGCAGGCTGGGGGAGATAGCGCTGTTCGGGCCGGCGCCGCAGACGAGTTACGATTCAGCCAGGCCGGACGACCGTTTTTTCAGCCTGCTTGGCGAAGGCGACGATGCCGCCATCTTCGACGCGCGGCTGGAGCGCGAGAAGAGATTCGATCCGGATATCTGGGTAGTCGAGATCGAGGCGGGCGCCATTCCCGTCGAGGAGCTTATCTCGGTCAAGGCGTCGTAACGGCAAGCCTTCAGATGCGACGCGCCTTTGGGGTGGCGGCTATATCGGCGCTGTTCGGCTTGCGCAGGTCGGCATTTGCGGCGACGCGCCCAGGCTTGCGAACAATTTTCGATACGGTGTCGGCCTTCCAGCCGCGGAGCCTGTCCAACGCCGCGTCGCGGTGCAGCAGGCGGTAGCGGTCGAGGAAGATGCGGATCGCCTGCGGGTGCGGAAACTCGGTCGGATAGATGGCCGCCGTGATCAGGAACGCCTTGTCTTCACTAAGGTCGAGCGCGCGCAAGGCGGCCAGCAGCGGTGTGTAATTGTGGCTCGCGGTGAGCGTCCGCGCCGTTGAAAAATCGACTTCGAGCGCATCGGCGAGCGCTGTCTGGAAGAATGCCGCATTGCCGGTCAGCGCGGTCTCGCGCAGCTTGACATAGGTTTGTGGCTCGACGAACGGACTGATGGCGGCGCCGCTCTCGGCGCGCATCATGGATCGCAGCCTGCGGCGTACAGTTTCAGCGGCATCGGAAGCCTCTTGCCTGTTGACCTCGCCCGCAACCACTTCGGCGTTTTCGGACGCGGCTTTGGCGGTTGTTTCCGGCTGCTGCTGCGACCGCACCAGCGTCGGCCTTTCGAGCACTTTGATGAGATCCGCGATCGTTTGATTGAGATCCTTGCGGCGGGCAATGGCACGGGCATGCGGCAGGCCGTGACGCCCGATCAGCGCGATCAGGTCGACGTCGCTGAGGGCGCGCGAGCGGATGAGCAGCGGAGCTGCGATGTCGACCCGCTCCTGGCAAAGCCGCCGCACCAGTGCGGCGGGTGCATATTCGCATTCGGAAAGGGCTGCCGCGACGTAGCGGCGCGATTCGACCGAGACATTGTCGAAAAGCGGCAGCGTCAGGTCTTCGAGTTGCGCGATTTCCCGGCGCGAAGGGCGGGTGAGCGAGCAGAACGCCGATACCGCGGCGCGAAACAGCCTTTCGGCCTTTCCCGATTCAGCTCCTGCTGCGATTTGCCTGAAATCCGAAGCTGACACGAAGGATACGCCCGACACTCGACACGATCTGGACAGCGCTCTGCCGGGCTGTACCGGTTTCGCGTTTCCCAAGAACAAAGATCAATTTAGCGGCGATCCGTTAGCGCTCCGTTAACCTACTGCCTTCTTAATCGACTGTGGAGGCGTTGCGTTGTGCTCCGGGGCAACCGAGAGGAATACGCGAACCATGGGCATGGTACTGTCTTTCGTGCCGCGAACGGCGGCAACCAATCGAGCACAACAAACCGCGCCGGCGGCAGTGATCATCTTTCCCGGGGTGCGCTACGAGCAGCGGCCGAAGACAGGCGAAACGCGGCCGGCAGGCCCCGACAAGCCGGGACCTTCGGGGACATTGCCGGTACCGCATCACTGAGCGTCGGAACGGGCCTAAAAATCCTGCAGTTCGCAGGAACTCTGTTCGAGAAACCGCGAGACGATCGGCTTCCAGCTGTCGTCGGGCACGAACGAGCGGATGACGAAGACGCCTTCCTCTATCGGCGCCTCGACGAAGATGGCCCCTTGCAGTTCCTCGGGAAGATCCTTGCGCACCTCGATCATCTGGGCGGGCGTCAGCACAACGGTGTCGAGCACGCCTGCGGTCGCGCTGTGGTCGTTGAACGAGTAGATGTTGTGGCCGCCGCGGTCGTAGACCGATATCGACCAGAACGGCACCGTTCCCGGCGCCTTGACCCGCACCATCCCCTCGGCAAGATCGAAGCGGCAAGCCGCCGCATAAAACAGCGGATCGACCGATTTCACCACCGGCGCGCCGCCGGCTTCCGCGTCGAGCCTGGTCATCTTGTAGAGATCCGAAGCCATGGCCAATCGCGACCAGGCGTCGCGTTCGGAAAACTCGGGGACGAGCAGCAGCACGATGATGTGCACGATGCCGGCACCGAGCAGGCCGAGCAGCACGGCATGCAGCAGGCTACGCATTGCAGCCGACCTTCTGGATCTGCGGCAGCGTGACGTCCGAGAGACCGGTGCTGCTGGCGATCGGCGTGTCGTAGAACGTAAGCACCAAGTACATCTTGCCGGCGCCGCTGGTCAGCAGCCAATTGCCGGGCGCAGGGCGGCTGCCGACGGAAATGACCACCGAATTGTCGGCCTGGCGCAGCACTTGATAGGACTGCAGCGCAGCCGGCCTCGGCTTGCCGGTCTCGACCACGCCAAGCGACTGGTCGGCGGCATAAAGCGTCCAGAACCGGGCGGTGGGAAAGCCGCCCGCAATCTTGTAGGCACATTGCCGCTTGAGCTGTTCGCCGCCGGAATCGCGCTCGGCTATGAAGGACAGTCCTTCCGCCTGTCCGAGCGCCAGCACGCCTTCGCGAGCCACGCGGGCCTTCGAATAGGGATCTGCCGTCGGCGTGCCGATATCCGGGAAGGCGGTCCATTGGCCGATCCTGATGGCGCCGACGCCGTCCTGCAGCTTCAGTGCATACCAGACGCTGCCGCCACCGCCGACGACGGCGATGGCAAGCGAGAGCAGTGTCAGGAAGGCGTTCTTGAGCATGAGGAGGCCGGGGATTAGAAGGCGAAGCGCCATTTGGGATATCGCGAGGCAGTGGGCATGGCAAGCACGCGGGTCTCCCTTCTCCCCTTGTGGGAGAAGGTGGCCGAGCGAAGCTCGGTCGGATGAGGGGTGTTCCAGCTTGGCAAAGGCGGTGCTCCGTCCAGCACCCCTCAACCGTCTCGACGCTGCGCGCCGATCCACCTTCTCCCACAAGGGGAGAAGGGAAAGCCGCGCCCAAGTCACAGCGCCGATAGGGTCTCCGGTGCAGCGGGCGCGTCGAGCACGGGCGCCGCCTGGAACAGCTTGGTCAGTTCCTTCAGGGTCTGGGTGGTCCGGCTAGACAGCACCGGCGGACGCTCGGCGGCGGCGTCGGCAGCTGCCTGTTCGGCGTTCTTCTTTTCCGCTTCCTCGGCCTTGGCGGCGATTTCGGCATCGACGAAGGGGTGATCGAGGCCGGGGATCGGTCTGAGGTCGATATTCTGGTGCGCATAGAGCATCAGGCGCTGCCACACCATGGCCGGCAGCGTGCCGCCGGTCATCTTGTTGGTCGCGGTGAAGTCGTCATTGCCGAGCCAGACGGCGGCTGTGTAGTTGCCGGTAAAGCCGACAAACCAGGCATCGCGGTAGGACTGCGTCGTGCCGGTCTTGCCGGCGACGACGATGTTTGGAAGGGCCGCGCGCCGGGCAGTGCCGATCACCGGCACCGCCGCCAGCATGGTGTTCATGTATTTGAGCGCTTGTTCCGACAGCACCCGATGCGGCGGCGGCGCATCCTTGGCGAAGTCGTAGACCACCTCGCCGGTACGGGTGAAGAGTTGGCTGACGCCGTGCCGGGTTCCGGCAAAGCCGTTCTGGGCGAATACGCTGTAGCCCGTCGCCTGGTCCATCACGGTCATGCCCGACGTGCCGAGCACCATGGTCTTGTGCGATTCCAGCGGCGACTCGACCCCCATCGCCTCGGCCATCGCCTTGATCGGCTTGATGCCGAGATAGTCCTTGGCCAGCCGCACTGGCACGGTGTTGATCGATTTGGCCATCGCTGTGATCAGCGTGACGTTGCCGGCCGACCCGCCATTGTAATTGTGCGGCGACCAGCTGCCCCAGGAGATGGGTCCGCCGGAGACCACCGAATCCGGCGTGAAGCCATGCTCCATCGCCGTCGCATAGACATAGGGCTTGAACGAGGAGCCGGTCTGGCGAAGTGCTTTGGTGGCGCGGTTGAACTGGCTGGCGCCGTAGTCGCGGCCGCCGACGATCGCCCTGACCGCGCCATTGGTCTCGATGACGACGATGGCGCCCTCGGTGACGTTGTATTCCTTGCCGAACTGGCGGAGGTGGAACTCCATCGATTCTTCGGCTGCCTTCTGGATGTTGGCGTCGAAGGTGGTGTGGGCGACAAGCGAGTGCGGGCCGCCTTTGGCGGCGATCTTCTTGACCTCGTCGAAGGCCCAGTCGAGATAATAGTCGGGGCTCTTCTGCTCGCCACGGTCGACGATTTCGGCCGGGTGCAATCTTGCCTGCAGCACCTGACCTTCGGTCATGAAGCCGGAATCGACCAGGTTGGACAGCACCACGTTGGCCCGCGCCCGGGCAGCGGGCAGGTTTATGTGCGGCGCGTATTTGGTCGGCGCCTTGAACAGGCCGGCCAGCATCGCCGCCTCGGCAAGGTTCAGGTCCTTGACGCTCTTGCCGAAATAGAAATCGGCTGCCGCTTCGATGCCGAAAGTGCCGCCGCCCATATAGGCGCGGTCGAGGTAAAGCTGCAGGATTTCCTTCTTTGACAGATTGGCTTCGAGCCACAGCGACAGGAAGGCTTCCTTGATCTTGCGCTCGAACGTCCGTTCATTGGTCAAGAACAGGTTCTTGGCCAGCTGCTGGGTGATGCTCGAGCCGCCCTGGACGACGGAATTGGCCCGCACATTTTCGAATATGGCGCGCGACAGGCCGAGCACATCGATGCCGTAATGGTCGAAGAAACGACGGTCCTCGGTGGCCAGTACCGCCTTGATGACATGGTCGGGCATCTCGTCGACCGGCACCGAATCGCGCTGGATGATGCCGCGCTGGCCGATCTCGTTGCCGTAGCGGTCGAGGAAGGTGACGGCGAAGTCGCCCTGCGTGCGCCAGTCGCCGGCGGTTATCTGGAAGGCCGGCAAGGCCAGCGCCAAAAGCACGACGATGCCGCCGGCACCGAGCGTAAAGCCTTCACTCAACAGTTCGATCAGGCCGCGGCGCCAGCCGGCGACGCGGAAACGCCGCGAGAAGATGGTCGCCGCCTCCCAGAACTGGCGCGCCCTGAAGCCGATTTCGTAGACCGAGGAATCGATCCACGCATCCACCGCCAGCAGCCTTGCGGCGATCGGACCTCTTCTCTTGCGTGGTTCCAAAGGACTGGCCATTCCAGGATCCGGCTGCGGCGATGCCGCCAACTGAGAAACCGCATGCCGGCAATTTCACGGCGGCGCGCCGCTATGACTATTCGTCCATTTTGGCGCTGCCTACAAGGGCGATGAAGATGAGGGCGATGAAGATGAGCGGGAGGTTTGTCGAGGGGAAGACGGCTCCCGTGCGGTGTCAGTGAGATGCTGACTGCCCTGCGCGAGAGGCGCCGGTGCGCGCCGTCATCCGCTTCGTTGCGACGGTCATCAAGAACCGTGCCGGGCTGATCAGCGGCGAGACGCGATAAGGGCCTGGTGCCGCCCGCACACCCGGTGATTTTCACCGGAATCAGTCAAACCTTTCCGGGTCTCCTGCAATGGCCTGCTGTCGCAAACCGCATGCACTCGCAAGGCGATCAGGCGTGTATCTATTTCTGCCGTGCGACTGTTGCAGCGGCGGTGCGTGCCGATGTCAGTCCAAATCGGGTGCAGAGGCCTGGAACACTATCGAAGTCCATATCCAGTTCGTACTTCCGCAAAAGCTCGCCGGACTTTGTTCTGTCTGGCCAGATGACGGCCAGTTCGCGGAAATAATTCTCGAAGCCGGCAGGCGAAATCACTTCGATGATTTCGCACTGCGTGTCGCCCGCGTTCCAGAACGTATGCCATTCGCCTCGCGGCTTGAACAGCCATGTGCCCGGCCCAGCGGTAACAACGTTCTCTCCAAGCAACGCGCCCAAACTGCCGCTCAGCACATATGAATATTCGTCTTCACGGTGATGCCGGTGCAAGGGCGCGGCCAGCGCACGAGGGGCGAGCGGATGGTGCACGATGGAGAAGCGCTCCCCGGTGTGGAATCCGTCTATCTTCCAGTGGATGCCGAAACCGCCCAGATCAAAGCGGTCACCGGCTCCAGGCAGAATTGTGATGGGATCAGATGAATGGCTGTGAGGCGAGTAAGCCGTCGTACGTTGGAGGCTTGGATCAGGCACTGCGTGTTCCATATCATCCTCCTGAAAATGGGTGTACGCTGCCGATCACCCATTTCTACGCGCCATTCGAACCCAAGTCAATATCGGTGATCATATGAGTTCACTGAAAGAAGGCCAGCGGCGCTCATACCGGTTGCAGCGACGCGCGATCAAGCAGGCCGAGACCCATCTTGCGCTCGCCCGCGCAGCATTCGATCTGCACTGTTCGGTGGGTCCATCGAGAACGACGGTGAGCGCCATCGCTGAGAAAGCGGGGGTGCAACGGCTAACCGTCTACCGTCATTTTCCCGACGAAGAAGCGGTCTTTAATGCTTGCTCGGCATATTCGTTCGGCCAGGACCCGCCCCCCAACCCTGAAGCCTGGCGATCGATCGTCGAACCGGAAGTCCGGCTCCGGACAGCGCTTTTCCAGCTCTACGGCTATTACAGGCGCAAGCGGCAACTCCTCGCAAATCTGTATCGCGATGCCGAAATGCCGGTGGTTGCCGCGGCACTGGCCCGCCGGCGAGAGGTTCTCGCAAAAGGCGTCGCGATCCTTTCACAAGGCTACCTCGACCCGGATGGCGGAACTGCAAGGTTGCTCGTTGCCACGATAGGACATGCGCTGGACTTCACGACCTGGCTGTCGCTTGTCGAGAACCAAGGCCTCTCTGACGAAGAGGCGGTGGAAACCATGCTCGTCCTCGTCCGCAGCGTCAGGTCGAGTTTGCGGGACGCCGAGGTAACAAGCCGTTGACTTGACAACCGTCGGCGCTGGAAACGGATGCTTGTAGACTTTTGGCCGCCGGTCTCATGATCTGACGCTGATCTCGCGGATCACATGGGACGCTTGTCCGCGATCTTTTTCGGGTCGCGGCCTATCGTGCCGGCGTCGGCTTTCCTGTACTTGTCGGCAAGCCTGCGAATGCGATCGAAGCGGCTTTCCTCGGCCACTTTGGTCTTCGCCGCCGCATTTGGCTTCGGGACGAATGCGATCATGGATCGATCTCCTTGCCGATGGTGCACGCCGGGGAAGATACCCCGGCGGCTGTCTTTCAGGCTTGTTTCCGGCAGCGGCTGGTCAATAGCCCATGCCGCCGGTCGAAGCAGCGGCTTCCTTGGCTGAAACGTCGGTGATCATGGCTTCAGCAGTGATCAGGAGCGCGGCAATGGAGCCCGCGTCCTGCAGCGCCGTCCGCACCACCTTAGCGGGGTCGACGATGCCGGCCTTGATCATGTCGACATAGACCTCGTTCTGGGCATCGAAGCCCTGGTTGTGGTCCTTGCTATCGGCGAGCTTGCCGACGACGATCGAACCTTCGACGCCGGAATTCTCGGCGATCTGCCGGATCGGCGCTTCGAGCGCCCTCGATACGATCGAAATGCCCGCCGTCACATCGGCATTGGCTCCGGTCAGCCCGTTCAGCACAGCCTTGGCGCGCAGCAACGCGACGCCGCCGCCGGGAACGATGCCTTCTTCGACGGCGGCGCGCGTGGCGTTCAGCGCATCGTCGATGCGGTCCTTCTTTTCCTTGACCTCGGATTCGGTGGCGCCGCCGACGCGGATGACGGCAACGCCGCCCGCCAGCTTGGCGAGACGTTCTTGCAGCTTCTCCTTGTCATAGTCGGAAGTGGTTTCCTCGATCTGCCCCTTGATCTGCTGGACGCGCGCCTGGATGGTGGTCTTCTCGCCGGCGCCGTCGATGATCGTGGTGGTGTCCTTCTCGATCAGCACGCGCTTGGCGCGGCCGAGCATGTCTATGGTGATATTCTCCAGCTTGATGCCGAGATCCTCGGAAATCATCTGTCCGGCGGTGAGCACGGCGATATCTTCCAGCATCGCCTTGCGGCGGTCACCGAAGCCAGGCGCCTTGACGGCCGCGACCTTGAGGCCGCCGCGCAGCTTGTTGACGACCAGCGTCGCCAGCGCTTCGCCCTCGACATCCTCGGAGATGATCAACAGCGGCCTGCCGCTTTGCACCACGGCTTCGAGGATGGGCAGCAGCGCCTGCAAATTGCCGAGCTTCTTTTCGTGGATGAGCACGTAGGGGTCTTCCAGCTCGGCGCGCATTTTTTCGGCATTGGTGACGAAATAGGGCGAGAGATAGCCGCGGTCGAACTGCATGCCTTCGACGACGTCGAGTTCGGTTTCGGCGGTCTTGGCCTCCTCAACGGTGATGACGCCGTCATTGCCGACCTTGTCCATCGCCTTGGCGATCATGGCACCGACGCTGGTGTCGCCATTGGCGGCAATGGTGCCGACCTGCGCGATCTCGCCTGAGGACTTGACCTTCTTGGCTCGGGCCTGGATTTCCTTGACGACGGCGCTGACGGCAAGGTCGATGCCGCGCTTGAGGTCCATCGGGTTCATGCCGGCGGCGACGAATTTGGCGCCCTCGCGCAGGATGGAGGCGGCAAGCACTGTGGCGGTGGTGGTGCCGTCGCCGGCGAGGTCGTTGGTCTTCGAGGCCACTTCGCGCACCATCTGTGCGCCCATGTTCTCGAACTTATCGGAAAGTTCGATTTCCTTGGCGACGGCGACACCATCCTTGGTGATGCGCGGCGCGCCATAGGCCTTGTCGATGACGACATTGCGGCCTTTGGGGCCGAGCGTCACCTTGACGGCGTTGTTGAGGATTTCGACACCGCGCAGCATGCGGTCACGCGCGTCGGTGGAGAATTTGATTTCCTTGGCAGACATGATTTTTTCCAGTTCGGTTGGTCGTGGCAAGACGCTTGCAGCGCGCCTGAATCAAAGCTTGGAGCATCCTTTGCGCGCCCGGCTGGGCGCGCGGCATTCCAATCAGGCGGCCTTCTTGGCAGCCACGCTCTTGGCAATGATGCCCGTCTCGCTCTTGTCGATGATGCCCATCTCGCTCTTGTCGATGATGCCCATGATGTCGGCCTCCTTCATGATCAGAAGGTCCTCGCCGTCTATCTTGACCTCGGTGCCGGACCATTTGCCGAACAGGATGAGGTCGCCGGCCTTGACGTCGAGCGCCATCAGCACGCCGCTTTCGTCCCGCGCGCCCGGCCCGACGGCGATCACTTCGCCTTCCTGCGGTTTCTCCTTGGCATTGTCGGGGATGATGATGCCGCCCTTGGATTGGGTGTCGCTTTCGGCGCGCCGAATGACGACGCGATCGTGGAGTGGCCGGAATTTCATGGGGACTCTTTCTGGGGCCGGCTTAGGCGGCCGCCCCTCTCTATAGGCGCTCTGGCACTCGATTGATAGGAGTGCCAAAAAATATTCATAGGGCATGTCAAATATTGAATGTATTATTTTGCTTGGCCATCCCCCGGTGTTCGGGGCCTTGCCGAATATTAATGAAATTGAATTTCTGTCGTTGAACACCTATTTTACGGTGAAGCTCACATTCACGACTTTCGCTGCAAGGGAGATTTTACCGATGGCCGAAGGCAATCAGAACATCATGGAAAAAGCTCAGGCTCGCTTCATGGAAAATCAAAAGAAAACAGCGGAGCGGAACAAAGCAACTGCCGAATATCTCTCGGAGGCGAAGGCCAGGATGATCAAGACGGCGAAGCTGAGGGAATTGCGACTGGCCAAGGAAGAGGCGGATCGCGCGGCGGCAGCTCTGAATCCGGTCGCCCCAAAGAAGAAGCGGGCGGCGCGGACAGTCAAGCATGCCGTATCCGCATCGACGGAGGCCAAATCATGAGCCTGACATTTCCCAATCCCAGCCGCAGCTACGACGAGGCAAGCAAACGCATCCGCTTCGTCGGCCATGACGGCATGTTCCAGATTTCCTTCTCTGTCGCAACCGATGCCATCTCCAAAGTGCAGCCGGGAACGGCGGCCTCGGAAGCTACGTATCTGGCGGCCTTCGACACGGCTTCCAGCTCGATCCACGATGTCGCCAGGAATGCCTATGCCCGCACCCGTAGGAGCATATATGTGCTGACTGCGGCCGATTTTCGCTAGATCGGTCGCGATCCGTCCACAAGACGCTTTCTCGGGGCTTCCGGTCCGCCTTCGCCCGCCGCGATGTCACGACTGTTCAGCCGATCGACCATCGCGCCCGCATCGCGCGTGTTAATGCCGACCATGGGTTGCTGCTTGAGCTCGACCCGCTGGCCGGTGAAGACGTCGAAGACGGTCCAGCTGTGAGGACGTTCCATACGCAGCGCGTAGCGGTTGGCTATCTTGGCGTCCTTTAGTTTCCGCCCGATCGATGAGTGTCGCTCGGTCAGGCCTGGGCGATGAAGAATACTGCCGCCAGGAAAAGCAGCGTCCACAAAACGACGGACAGCTTCAGGGCCAGGCAACCGTGCGCCGAGAGCACCTCCCGCGTGCGGTTGACCAGACTCTTGACGGCCGTCGACATGGTCGATGCCGCAATCGCGACCGGCGGCGCCTTGGCCCCAAGCTTTCCGAAAACAGGCAGCAGCGATGGCTCGCGCACGAAAAACGACCTCGAATGTTTGGAAAAACCAGACATCGTCATTAGCATCATTTTTTCGATCTCCTGCATGCCAAATGAATTCGCGCAGGTTGGCGCGGAGCCCGGCGTCGCGCATTCCAGGAGCAGGGCTTATTGCCGAGCGCAGGAAGGTTCATAATCCGCACGAGACGCGCTGATTCGCGCTTTGCCGGGATGCCTTCATGCAACGCAGCTACGCAGCCGGGAGGTCGACGCGACGGGCGAAGGGAAAGACGATGACCGCGCCGGCCGTCGAATTGCAGAGGGCCATATTCGAGGCAGTGAACGGCGATCCCGACCTGTCGGCGGCACTGGGCGATGCAAGACTGTTCGACCATGCGCCGGAAAATGTTGCGTTCCCCCACATGACCTTCGGCCGCACCAGCGTCTATGACTGGGCAACGGGGACGGAGAACAACGCCGAGCAGTTGCTGACGCTGCATGTCTGGTCGAAATCCGAGGCCAGCAAGGAAACCACCGACATCATGGACCTCGTCAGCGCCCGCCTGCGAGATGCGGCGCTCTCGCTTGGCGAACATCGCCGCGCCCACCTCAAGCTCGAATTCGCCGAAGCCCGCTACGACGATGACCTTTCGGCCCATCACGGGCTGCTGCGCTTCCGCGCCGTGATCAAGGACGAGGGTTGACCATCGGGCACTTTTTCAGAAATCGGGCAATTTTGTTCTTGCTTTGTGCCGGCAGCTATGCTACTAATTTGGGTATGGTGCTAATTGGCTCCAACGACCCGCCCGCCGAGGCGGGTTTTTTGTTTCAGGTGCGGTTCGCCTGAACCGCCATCGGTGTCTTGGGCCGGATGCTTCGTCCTCCCAAATGGTCCTGCCCGCCTGATGATGCCGGTTGTCGGCGAAGGATTGCAGGGCTAGGTTACACATTGGCGATTTCGCGGGGCCGGGCGGCGAAATGGCAATCCGATAATCTCGCGCTTCAGGGGTGTGGCGGGCATGCATTCGAGCGTTCACCGTTCATATCACGTTCAGCACCGGCGCGTTAGAACGCTGGTCATGAAAACCCTTCGCTTCCACTTCCGGACCATGGCACTGGCGCTCTCAGCCGCCGGCCTGCTTGCATCGCAAGCGATGGCGATCCCGGCTGTCGCGCCCGAGTGGACTCAGCCAGTCGTCCTCGCCGCGTCCGACTGCTACGCGATCGGCCAGCAGGTGGCGGAGCAGAATGGCGGCACCTTGGCCAAGGCCTCGCAGTCGACACGCGGCGGCCAGCCGGTCTGCGTCATCGTCGTGCTCGTTCCGGGCAAGGACGGGCAGCGTCCCCGTCGCTCGGAGATCGTCGTTCCACTGAACTGAACCGTGCCGTTTCCCAGTCCGCCGGAATCGGCCTATATCTGAACAGCTTCAACGGGCCTTCCGCATGCGCGTACTCGTCGTCGAAGATGACAAGGATCTCAACCGGCAGATCGGCGACGCGCTGGTCGATGCCGGCTATGTCGTCGACCGCGCTTTCGACGGCGAGGAAGGGCACTTTCTCGGCGACACCGAGCCCTACGATGCCGTGGTGCTCGATATCGGCCTGCCGCAGATGGACGGCATCAGCGTGGTCGAGCGCTGGCGGCGCGGCGGCCGCAAGATGCCGGTGCTGATCCTGACGGCACGCGACCGCTGGAGCGACAAGGTGGCCGGCATCGACGCCGGCGCCGACGACTACGTCACCAAACCTTTCCACATCGAGGAAATCCTAGCCAGGGTGCGCGCCCTGATCCGGCGTGCTGCCGGGCATGCCTCGTCCGAGCTGACCTGCGGGCCGCTGCGTCTCGACACCAAGGCCTCCAAGGCCGACGTCGACGGCGTGCCGCTGAAGCTGACCTCGCACGAATTCCGCCTGCTTGCCTATTTGATGCACCATATGGGCGAGGTGGTGTCCCGGACCGAACTGGTCGAGCATCTCTACGACCAGGACTTCGACCGCGATTCCAACACGATCGAGGTCTTTGTCGGACGGCTTCGCAAGAAGATGGGCATCGACATGATCGAAACCGTTCGCGGCATGGGCTACCGCATGCGTAAGCCGGAGGCGTAACGCGGAACCGCTGCCTACAAAACCCGCCGTCTCGAACACGCCGTCGCTGCGGTCATGGCCGCGTTCGGTGGCGTTTCGCGTCATCGCCTTTTCCACGGTCTGGGCGATCCTCACTCTGGTCGTCATCTTCACCTTGATCACCACGCTTTATCGCCAGGCCAGCGAGCGCGGTTTCGACAGCTTGCTTTCGGCGCATCTGTTCAACCTGATCGGCTCGGTCGGCGTTTCCGAAAGCGGCCAGTTGACGGGCGCCCCCGACCTTGGCGATTTGAGGTTCTCGGAGCCGAATTCCGGTTGGTACTGGTCGGTCGAGCCCGCCTCGGAAGGTGTGCACGGCGATCTCCATTCGTCGTCGATGACCAAGGCGATCCCGTCGCCAAGCGTCGCCGAGGTGCCCTTCAATGCCAGCTTCCAGCGCAGCTATTCAGCGGACGGCATCGAAGGCGAACAACTGGAGGTGTTCGAGAGCGAGTTCGTCCTCGATGCGAAAAACCGCGCCGCGCGCTTCCGCGTCATGGGCAACCAGACCGAGCTCGAGCAGGAAATCGCCACCTTCCAGCGGCGCCTTTTGACCTATCTGTCGCTGTTCGGCGTCGGCATGATCGCCATCAATGCGATTGCCATCCTGCTCGGCCTGCAGCCGCTGCGCCGGGTCAGGAATGCGCTTGCCATGGTGCGCGAAGGAACCGCGCAGCGCCTCGACGGCCGTTTCCCGGCCGAGATCGAGCCGCTCGCCAACGAGACCAATGCGCTGATCGAGAACAACAGGCGGATCGTCGAGCGGTCGCGCACGCAGGTCGGCAACCTGGCGCACTCGCTGAAGACGCCGCTTGCCGTGCTGCTCAACGAGGGGCGGGCGCTGGGTGGCGCCAAGGGGCAGCTGATCGCTGAGCAGGCTGCCTCCATGCAAAAGCAAGTGGACCACTATCTGCAACGTGCCCGCGTCGCCGCGCAGCGCGACAGCGTCGTCTACCGGACGCCGGTGACGCCGCTGGTCCAGCGCATGGTGCGGGTGCTGCAGAAGCTCAACCCGCAGACGGCGCTGTCGCTGTCGCTGCCGGCCACCGAAATCGTCTTCGCCGGCGAGCGCGAGGACCTGGAGGAACTGCTCGGCAATCTGCTCGACAATGCGATGAAATGGGCAAGGAGCGCCGTCGCCGTTTCCGTCAAGCCGATCTCCAGCAAGGGTGGCGCCGGCAAGGAAGGCGCGGCCAATCTGTTCGAGATCAGCATCGAGGATGACGGCCCCGGCATTCCCGACGACAAGGCCCGCGAGGTGTTGCAGCGCGGACGGCGTCTCGACGAGACAAAACCGGGCAGCGGGCTCGGACTTGCCATTGTCGCCGACCTTGTCAACGAGTATGGAGGCGTTCTGGCGCTGGAACGATCCGTCATGGGTGGATTGAAGGCGATGGTTCGATTGCGGAGCCTTCAGTAATGCTTTTCCAGGTGGCCGGCGGCGGCCAAATTTCCGACAAACATCGACATTATGGCCGCGTCAGCCTGCTGACAGCGCGGCGGTCCAGCTCAAGAAAGCCGGCATTGGCATGAAGATTCGCGTCGCGCTCGTTTCCGCCCTGCTCGCCGTCTCCGGCTGCACGACGCTCGGCAGGGGTCCGGCCGTTACGGTGACGCCGGCCGCGACGCCCCCCAGCGGCGCCAAGGTGGCGACGACGATCATCTCCGCCATGGGCGGCGGCCTCGTCGGCGGCTCTATTGGCGCCGGCCTGAGCGAGACCGACAAACGCAGCGCGCTCGAGGCGGAATACAAGGCGCTTGAGTACACGGCGAGCGGCCAGAAAGTGGCTTGGAAGAGCGACAGTTCGGCCCATCGCGGCGAAGTGGTTGCCGCCCAGCCCTATCGTGTCGGCTCGCAGGATTGTCGGCAATACACCCATACGGTGTTTACCGGCACCGCCGGCGCCACCGCGCGTGGAACCGCCTGTCGCAATGCCGACGGCAGCTGGACGCCGCTGACGTAGCTGGCGCGGCAGTCGATCGCCGATTCCGGTCTGGCACTAAAGCGCGGCGCGTTCGACCGGCCTCGTGCGATGCGCTTTAGGTTCTTGTTTTGATGCATGGTCGTTATCGCAATACCGCTGCACACTTTTCGCGACATGCATTATCGATCGGAGCGGTCCCGCCAAAGCGTCGCAGCACGCTTGTGTTGGCAGGGCAAGGGTCTCGTTCTATTGGAAGAGCCATGCTGTTCTGGGTCATAGCCGCAATCCTGACGCTGGGCGCAAGCCTGGCGGTGCTGCTGCCGTTGACCGGCGGTTCGAAGAACGCGTCCGCTGCCGGTGATCACGACCTTGAAGTCTATCGCGACCAGCTGGCCGAGCTTGACCGTGATATGGCGCGTGGCCTCATCCAGCCAATGGAGGCCGAAGAGGCTCGCGCCGAAATCGCCCGCCGCATCCTTCGCCTGAGCAATGCCGGCCAGGCCAGCGACACGGCGACGCAGCCGTCGCGGTCGGCAAGGCTGGTGGCGACGGCGGCCGTGCTGGTTGTTCCGCTGGTCAGCTGGGGCCTCTATGGCCAGCTCGGCTCACCCGACCTGCCGTCACAGCCACTCAGCGAACGCCTGGCCAAGAACCCCGCCGACAGCTCGGTCGACGAGCTGATAGCCCGCGCCGAGGCGCACCTGGCGGCCAACCCATCCGACGGCCGCGGCTGGGACGTGCTGGCGCCGGTCTATCTGCGCATGCAGCGATACGCCGATGCGGTGACCGCCTATCGCAACGCCATCCGCCTCGACGGCGACAGCGCCGCCCGCCAGGCGGGTCTTGGCGAGGCGATCGCCAATGCGGCCGGCGGCATTGTCTCGGCCGAAGCGCAGGCGGCTTTCGAGGCGGCGTTGAAGCTCGATCCGGCCAATCCGAAGGCCTCGTTCTATCTCGCCATGGGCATGGCACAGGAAGGCCGCACAGCTGAAGCCACGGCGGCCTGGCAAAAGATGCTTGCCGCCTTGCCGCAGGGCTCGCCGTGGCGCGCCGCCGTTGAGCAGGCGCTGGCCGAATCCGCCGCCCACAGCGTCGCTTCGGAGGCGCCTGCGAAAGGGCCGAGCGCCGAGGATATCGATGCTGCTTCCTCGATGTCGCCGCAGGACCGGCAAGCCATGATCAGCACTATGGTTGCCGGCCTCGACGAAAAGCTTCGGCAAAATCCGCGCGACGAGGAAGGGTGGATGCAGCTCATTCGTTCCTATGCCGTGCTGGGCAAGACAGATCAGGCGCGTGATGCGCTCAATCGCGGTATCGCCGTCTTTGGCGCGGACAGCGACCAGGCCAGGAAATTCACCGCCTTTGCCGCCTCGCTCGGCGTGACGGCGACGGAGTAGACGATGACGCGCAAGCAGAAACGACTGTCGGTGATCGCCGCGGGGCTGGCGTTTCTCGGTATTGCAACCGGGCTGACTTTCTATGCGCTTGGCCAGAAGGCCTCCTATTTCTACATGCCGGCCGATCTGGCCACCGCCAGCCTTCAGCCGGGCCAGCGCATCAGGCTCGGCGGCCTCGTCGAAAAAGGCACCGTCGAGCGCGACCAGGGCGCCACTGTCGCCTTTTCGGTGACCGACAACCAGAAGGACGTCAAGGTCACCTATACCGGCATTCTTCCCGATCTTTTCCGGGAAGGGCAGGGCGTGATCACCGAAGGCTCGTTCGGCCCTGACGGGGTCTTTGTCGCCGACAGCGTGCTGGCCAAGCATGACGAGACCTATATGCCCAAGGAAGTGGCCGACGGCCTCAAGGCCAAGGGCGTATGGCAGGAGAGCAAGAGTGAGTAGAAAGATTCCGCAAAATTGTTCCACGGTTTTGCGGCAAGAACCTGCGGCAAAACCTGGCGAGCGCGGCGACAATGGTTGAAACCGGACATTTCGCCCTGGTCCTGGCGTTTGCGCTGGCCCTGGTGCAGACGATGGTGCCGCTGTTCGGTGCGCGCACCGGCAACCACAAGATGATGGCCGTCGGCGCACCGGCCGCGCTGACCGGCTTTGCCTTGACGGCGCTGTCTTTCGTGGCGCTGGCAACCGCCTATGCAGGCTCCGATTTTTCGGTTGAGAGCGTCTGGGAGAACTCGCATTCGCTGCAGCCGCTGATCTACAAGATCACCGGAACCTGGGGCAATCACGAAGGTTCGATGCTGCTCTGGGTGCTGATCCTGACCTTCTTCGGCGCGCTCGTCGCCGTCTTCGGCGGCAATCTTCCGGCGACGCTGCGGGCCAATGTGCTTGCCGTGCAGGGAGCGATCGGCGCCACTTTCTTCCTGTTCATCCTGACGACGTCGAACCCGTTCGTCAGGCTCAATCCGGCGCCTATCGAAGGCCGCGATCTCAACCCGATCCTGCAGGACCTCGGCCTCGCCATCCATCCGCCGCTGCTCTATCTCGGCTATGTCGGTTTCTCGATCTGCTTTTCCTTCTCGGTCGCTGCCCTCATCGAGGGCCGCATCGACGCTTCGTGGGCGCGCTGGGTAAGGCCGTGGACATTGGTTGCCTGGATGTTCCTCACCGGCGGCATCGCCATGGGCTCCTACTGGGCCTATTACGAGCTCGGCTGGGGCGGCTTCTGGTTCTGGGACCCGGTCGAGAACGCATCCTTCATGCCGTGGCTGGCGGGCACGGCGCTGCTGCATTCGGCGATCGTCATGGAAAAGCGCTCGGCGCTGAAGATCTGGACGCTGCTTCTGGCGATCCTGACGTTCTCGCTGTCGCTGCTCGGCACCTTCCTGGTGCGCTCCGGCGTGCTGACCTCGGTACACGCCTTTGCCACCGATCCGACGCGCGGCGTGTTCATCCTCTGCATCCTGACGCTGTTCATCGGCGGCTCGCTGGCGCTGTTTGCCTTGCGCGCCTCCCGGCTGACGGGCGGAGGCCTGTTTCATCCGATCTCACGCGAAGGCGCACTGGTGCTGAACAATCTGTTCCTGACCACCGCCGCCGCCACCGTGCTGGTCGGCACGCTCTACCCGCTCGCCGTCGAAGCCCTGTCTGCCGACAAGATCTCGGTAGGCGCGCCGTTCTTCAACCTGACATTCGGCCCGCTGATGGTGCCGCTCCTGGTTGTCGTGCCGTTCGGGCCGCTGCTCGCCTGGAAGCGCGGCGACATTTTCGCGGTCGCCCAGCGCCTGATGGCGGCTTTCGCGGCGGCGCTGCTCGCCGTGCTGGTGACGGCCCTGTTCATCGATGGCGCTTCGGTGTTGGCGGCACTCGGTGTCGGCCTTGCCTTCTGGCTGATCTGCGGCGCGCTCACCGACCTTGCCGTCAAATCCGGCTTCGGCACCGTCGCGCCCGCCGCCATGCTCAGGCGCTTCGCCGGCCTGCCGCGCTCGGTCTTCGGCACAGCGCTTGCGCATCTCGGCCTCGGCCTGACGACGCTCGGCATTGTCGGCACGCTTTGCTTCGGCACCGAAAAAATCTTGGCGATGCATGCCGGCGAGACCGTCGAACTGTCCGGCCACAAGCTGCGCTTCGAGGGGCTCTACCCGGCCCAGGGGCCTAACTACAGTGAGGATCGCGGCCGCTTCGCCCTGCTTGGCGCCGACGGCAGCGTCACCGGCGAGATCATTTCGGCCAAGCGCTCATATCCGGTGCGCCAGATGACCACGACCGAATCCGGCATCAAGACGATCGGCTTCAGCCAGCTTTATCTCTCGCTTGGCGACGAGGCCAGCGATGGCTCCGTCGTCGTTCGTCTGTGGTGGAAGCCGCTGGTGACGCTGATCTGGGGCGGCGGACTGGTGATGATGGCGGGGGCGGCGATGTCGCTGCTCGACCGCCGCCTGCGCGTCGGCGCACCGTCGCGCCGCAAGGCCGCGGCCGCCGTGCCATCGGCGAGCCCGCAATGAGCAGGGTCACACTGGCCTCGCTGATCCTGCTGCTGGGGCTGTTGTTTGCCGGCGCCGCGCAGGCGGTCAAGCCCGACGAAGTGCTCGCCGACCCGGCGCTCGAGGCGCGGGCGCGCGCTTTGTCGGAAGGCCTGCGCTGCATGGTCTGCCAGAACCAGTCGATCGACGAGTCCGATGCCGACCTCGCCCGCGACCTGCGCATCCTTGTGCGGCAGCGCCTGGTCGCTGGCGATACCGACCAGCAGGTGATGGACTATGTCGTTTCGCGCTACGGCGAGTTCGTGCTGCTGAAGCCACGCTTCAATCTGCGCAATGTCTTGCTCTGGGGGACGCCAGTTCTTCTGCTGCTCGTTGGCGGGACGTTCATCCTGCTGGCCGCCCGCTCGCGCCGCTCGACGGCGACGGCTGCGTTAACTGCCGAGGAACAGGCGGCGCTGGACAAGATGCTGGATAGCTAGTCCGCTAATCCGGCCATTCCTCCGGCGGCCAGTCGCGCGACGTGTCTGGCGGCCGGGCTCTCTCGTGCGACGAAGGCGACTTGCTGTTTAACGTCTTCCAGCGCTTCTCGCGACCAGGCGACGAACCGCTTCACGCCTTGTTCGCGCGCTTGGCTTCCGCCGCTTCGATTATGGCGTCGATTTCCGCCATGGCTTCGTCGTGAGGCACGACACGGCCGGCTGCCGCGTCGGCTATGCCGCGTTGGATGCCTTCGATGATCTCAAGCTCGCGATCGACATAGGCCGAAACCGCCTCGGCCGCGAGGACGGATTTACTGCGCCGAGTGACAGCGGCGATCTGCTCAAGCTTCAGCTTGGTTTCGGACGAAACCCGAATCGTCATGGTGGCGTTTGCTGTCACAGTGAAAGCCTTGTGCTGAATTGATAGGGCACCGGACGGGCCCGACCACAGATTTATGCGCCTTTGTCGGTGATACATTACGAAAGTTTCATGTACCGGAAATGGCGCCGTAATGTGCGGCTCGCTATTTCCTTTGTCGAGGATGCCAATCAAGGGGCGTCCCTTGAAAAGAGGATACGAGAACCATGAATGTTGCCCCCAATTCATATCTTCGCACCCGCAAACGCCTGCTGGCCGCAGCCGCATCCCTGGCCATTGCCGGCGCGATCGGCTTTGGTGCTGTTGCCACCGGGACAGCCCCGGTGCTGGCCGATGCCGTACGTGTCGAGGCACCGCAGGTCCCGAGCTTCGCCGATGTGGTCGAGCGCGTTTCGCCCGCGGTCGTCAGCGTGCGCGTCAAAGCCAAGATCCAGTCGACGGCTGATGACGGTTCCGGCCAGATGGACGACGAGGACGGCTTAGGCAATCTTCCCGACAATCCGCAGCTGCGCCGGTTCTTCCGCGAATTCCGCGGCTTTGGCGATCAGGGCGGCGATCAGGGCCCGAACGGAATGCGCCGTTTTGGACACCGTGACCGCAACAACGACCAGCCGCGGCCGGTGGCGCAAGGGTCCGGCTTCTTCATCTCCGATGACGGCTATCTCGTCACCAACAACCATGTCGTCGAGGAAGGCACCGCCTTCACCGTGGTGACCAATGACGGCAAGGAGCTTGACGCCAAGCTGATCGGCACCGATCCGCGCACCGATCTTGCCGTGCTCAAGGTCGATGACGGCAACAGGTTCACCTATGTCGACTTCGCCGATGATTCCAAGGTTCGCGTCGGCGACTGGGTGGTGGCGGTCGGCAATCCGTTCGGCCTCGGCGGCACGGTTACCGCAGGCATCGTTTCGGCCCGCGGCCGCGATATCGGCGCCGGCCCTTATGACGACTTCATCCAGATCGATGCCTCGGTGAACCGCGGCAATTCGGGCGGCCCGACCTTCAACCTCAACGGCCAGGTCGTCGGCATCAACACCGCGATCTTCTCGCCGTCGGGCGGCAGCGTCGGCATTGCCTTCGACATTCCCGCTTCGACCGCCAAGCAGGTCGTGCAGGATCTGATGAAGAACGGCACCGTGCAGCGCGGCTGGCTCGGTGTCGAGATCCAGCCGGTCACCCCCGAAATCGCCGAGTCGCTTGGCCTTGGGTCCGGCAAGGGCGCGCTCGTTGCCAGCGCGCAGGACAAGGGTCCCGGCAAGAAGGCCGGCATCACCGCCGGTGACGTGATCACCCAGGTGGACGGCAAGGACGTTGCTTCGCCGAAGGAACTCGCCCGTCTGATCGGCGCTTACCCGCCCGGCAAATCGGTCGATGTCACAGTGTGGCGCAACGGCAAGAGCGAGGCGGTCAAGGTCGATCTCGGCAAGCTGCCGTCGAGCGACAAGCAGGCCTCGGCCGACCAGCAGCCTGCCCCCGCGCCGAAGACCGACACGCTCGCCGATCTCGGCCTGACCGTCACCAAGTCCGACAATGGCAAGGGCCTTGTGGTGACCGATGTCGACCCCGACAGCGATGCCGCCGATCGCGGCATCCAGCCGGGCGACGTCATCACCTCCGTCAATTCGACGGAAGTGAACGGCACCGGCGACGTCGACAAGGCGATGGCCGACGCGGTGAAGTCCGGACGCAAGGCGGTGCTGATGCAGATCACCCGCGACGACAGCAACCGCTTCGTTGCGCTGCCTGTCGCCAAGGGCTGACGACCGGTTCGACTTTTCCGGTGCGGCGGTTTTCAACACCCCCGAGCCGCCGCCCGGGAAAGCACGGGGCCTGAATACGTTAGTCAGTCATCGTGTTCCGCCCCAGCGGCAGCGGGCTTCCCATCGCCCGCTGCCGCTCGAACATGCCGCTCAAGGCGTGAAGCGGTTTTAGGCTACGACATGCTAAAACAAAGACTTACCGCGTATCCCTGAATCACTTTGTTCGCGATACGTCATGGAGAAGGCCACGATGCATATGCCGGCCACTCAATCTTCCAGCGAAATCGCGTATAACGGTTCTATGAAGATTCTCGTCATAGAAGACGATCGCGAGGCAGCCGACTATCTGCAGAAGGCGTTCGCCGAGGCCGGCCATACCGCCCATGTCGCGGGCGACGGCGAAACCGGCTTCGCGCTCGCCGATTCCGGCGACTATGACGTCATGGTCGTCGACCGCATGATGCCGCGCCGCGACGGCCTGTCCGTCATCGCCGGGCTCAGGTCCAGAGGCAATACGACGCCCGTGCTGATCCTGTCGGCGCTGGGCGAAGTCGACGACCGGGTCACCGGTCTGCGCGCCGGCGGCGACGACTATCTGACCAAACCCTACGCCTTTTCCGAACTGCTCGCCCGCGTCGAGGTGCTGAACCGCCGCGCCAGCGCCAGGGAAGCCGAAACCGTCTACCGGGTCGGCGATCTCGAACTCGACCGGCTGTCGCACTCGGTGCGGCGCGCCGGGCGCGAGATAACGGTGCAGCCGCGCGAGTTCCGCCTGCTCGAATATTTGATGCGCCACGCCGGCCAGGTGGTGACGCGCACCATGCTGCTCGAGAATGTCTGGGACTACCATTTCGATCCGCAGACCAACGTCATCGACGTTCATATCTCGCGGCTGCGAGGCAAGATAGAGAAGGGCTTCGACAAGCCGATCCTGCACACGGTTCGCGGCGCCGGCTATATGCTGAAAAGCGGCTAGAACCCCATGGCTCTTTCCGTGCCGGCCATCATGAGGACGACGGCAGCGCGGCTTTCAGCGCTTTATCTTCTGCTTTTTGCGCTGTGCGCGGTGTTGCTGGTCTTGTACATGACCTCGCTGTCGGCGCGCATGCTGACCGCCCAAACGCAGGAGACGATCAACGACGAGGTGCTCGGCCTGGCCCGCGCCTATCAGCGCGGCGGCCTGCCGGTGCTGGTCCGCGTCGTCGAGCAGCGCTCCCGCCAGCCCGGCGCCAATCTCTATCTGATTGCCGATGCCAACGGGCAGATCCTGACCGGCAACGTGCAGAGCCTGGAGCCGGGCGTGATCGAGGCCGAGGGCTGGACCACCGAACCGTTCTCCTACCGCCGCTTCGGCGAGGGCGAGCTCGAGCGCCAACGCAACCCGGTCTCCGACCCGAACGAACCCGCCCAGAGCGAAGTACAGGCCGAAGGCGAGAAGGGCCATAACGCCATTGCCCTGGTGCTGCGCCTGCCCAACCAGATGATCATGCTGGTCGGCCGCGACCTCGGCGAGCCGGAGCGCTTCCGCGCCGTTATTCGCCGCGCTCTGATGCTGGCGCTCGGCATGATGGGCGTCGGCGGGCTGCTGATCTGGTTCTTCGTCGGGCGCGCGGCGCTGAAGCGCATCGACAGCGTATCGGAGGCGAGCCGCCGCATCATGGGCGGCGATCTTTCCGGCCGGCTGCCGGTCACCGGCGCCGGCGACGAGTTCGACCGGCTGTCGGAAAACCTCAATTCCATGCTGGCCCGGATAGCTACGCTCAATGAGGGTCTGAAGCAGGTCTCCGACAACATCGCCCACGACCTGAAGACGCCGCTGACCAGGCTGCGCAACCGCGCCGAAGCGACGCTTTCCGGCAAGAACAACACCAGCGACTACCGGCAGGCGCTGGAAGGAACGATCGCCGAATCCGATCAGCTGATAAAGACCTTCAATGCCATCCTGATGATCTCGCGCTTGGAGGCCGGCTACTCCTCCGAAAGCACCACCAGGGTCGATCTGGCCGCTGCCGTGCACGACGTCGTCGAACTCTACGAGCCGGTGGCGGAGGAGGCGGGCGTGACGCTCGAATCTTCGGTGCAAGGTTCTTTCGTCGTCAACGGCAATCGCGAGCTGATCGGCCAGGCGCTGTCCAACATCGTCGACAATGCGATCAAATATTCGACCGACTCGACGTCCAGGCCTACGGTTCGCGTGACGCTGGAGCGTGTCGGTGGCGAGATCAGGCTCGCCGTTTCCGACAACGGCCAGGGTATTCCTGACGATGTCGACCGCGCCAGGGTGACCGAGCGTTTCGTGCGGCTGGAAAAGAGCCGCTCGCAGCCGGGTTCCGGCCTTGGCTTGAGCCTCGCCAAGGCGATCATGACGTTCCACAATGGACGGCTTGAGCTTCTGCCCGGCAATCCCGGATTGTCGGTTGTCATGAGTTTTCCCGGGCGGGAGGATCGCTGATGGTGGCGAGGATAGCAGTGCGACGCCTGGAAGCGGACTGGCTGTTGAAGCCCGCGCTAAAGCTCGTTCCGCTGGATGCAGGCCGCGCCAGGCAGGAATTGTCGGAGATCGCCGACGCCGCGCGGCAAAAAGAACTGCCGCGACTGGCGAAATTTCTGGCCGGCGAGGGGGTCGTCCAGGATTTCCTCGCCGCCGTGTTCGACCTGTCGCCGTTCCTGCGCGATACGGCGCGCCGCCGGCCGCGGATACTCGATGCGCTTTTCGACGGGACGGTCGAGGCGCGGCTGGCATCGATCGGCGCCGCGGTCGACAAGGCAGCACGCGCAGAGGCCGTCTCCGAAAGCGGCCTGATGATGGAGCTGCGTCAATTGAAGGCGGAGGCGCATTTCCTGATCGCCTTGGCCGATCTCGCCGGCGAGGCCGAGACCTCGCTGACGGTGCGGCGACTAAGCGAGCTTGCCGACGCCTGCACGCGTGCGGCCGTCGATTTCCTGCTCCGCGACGCGCATGAGCAGGGCAAGCTCCGATTGCCAGATCCCAAAAATCCGGCGCGACGCTCGGGCTGGATTCTGCTCGGCATGGGCAAGCTCGGCGCGCATGAGCTGAACTTCTCCTCCGACATCGACCTCGTCGTCTTCTTCGACCCCGATGCGCCTGCCGTCGTCGATCCGCTCGATGCCACAGAGCTGTTTTCGCGCCTGACCCGCCGGCTGGTCCGTATCCTCCAGGACCGCACCGAGCACGGTTACGTCTTCCGCACCGATCTCAGGCTTCGTCCCGACCCCGGCTCGACGCCGCTGGCGATCCCGGTCGAGGCGGCGCTGCGCTATTATGAGGCGCGCGGCCAGAACTGGGAGCGCGCCGCCATGATCAAGGCGCGCCCGGTGGCCGGCGATGTTGCCGCCGGCGCCGTGTTCCTGAAGGAACTGCAGCCCTATATCTGGCGCAAATACATGGACTATGCGGCGATTGCCGACGTCCATTCGATCAAGCGCCAGATCCATGCCCACAAGGGCCATGGCGAGGTCGCGGTCAAAGGCCACAACGTCAAGCTCGGTCGCGGCGGCATCCGTGAGATCGAGTTCTTCGTCCAGACCCAGCAGCTCATCGCCGGCGGCCGCTTTCCCGAACTGCGCGGCCGCGAGACCGTGCCGATGCTCGGCGAGCTCGCCACGCGCGGCTGGATCACCGCCGACGCGCGCGATGCGCTCACCAGGCAATACTGGTTCCTGCGCCGCGTCGAACACGCCATCCAGATGGTTGCCGACCAGCAGACGCATATCCTGCCGGAGGACGAAGAGGGGCTGGAGCGCGTCGCCCGCATGCTTGGCTTTGCCGATGCGGCTGGCTTTGCCGAAACGTTCCGCGCCGCACTCCACCAGGTCGAGCGCCACTATGCAGCGCTGTTCGAAACCGCGCCGGAGCTTTCGGCCGGCATCGGCAATCTGGTCTTTACCGGCGACGTCGACGATCCCGATACCCTGCAGACCCTGCAGCGGCTCGGCTTCCAGCGGCCGAGCGACATCTGCCGGGTTATCCGCGGCTGGCACTTCGGCCGCTACCGCGTCACCCGGTCGGCGGAGGCGCGCGAGCGGCTGACCGAACTGACGCCGGCGCTGCTGCAAGCCTTCGGCCAGACGCGGCGGGCGGACGAGGCAGTGATCCGCTTCGACGAATTCCTTGCCGGCCTGCCTGCCGGTATCCAGCTGTTTTCGCTGCTGCAGTCGAATCCGGCGTTGCTGAAGCTGATGGCGACGATCATGGGCGCGGCACCGCGGCTAGCCGCCATCATCACGCGCCGGCCGCATGTCTTCGATGGCTTGCTCGATCCGGCGCTTCTGAGCGAACTGCCAAACCGCGCCTATCTGTCGGCGCGCCTTGCCGCCTTTCTCGAAGGCGACAGGGCCTATGAGGACGTGCTCGACCGGCTGCGCATCTTTGCTTCGGAGCAAAAATTCCTGATCGGCGTCAGGCTGCTTGCCGGGTCGATCGATCCGCCGCGTGCCGGCCGCGCTTTTTCCGATCTCGCCGACCTGACCATCGAGGCGGCATTGCAGGCGGTAATGGCGGAATTCGCATTGCGTCATGGCTATGTTGCCGGCGGCAGGGTGGCGCTGCTCGGCATGGGCAAGCTCGGCAGCCGCGAACTGACGGCGGGTTCCGACGTCGACCTCATCCTGCTCTACGATCACGACGCCGATGCCGAGGAGTCCGACGGCGACAAGCCGCTTGCCCCGTCGCATTACTACAGCCGGCTGACGCAGCGGCTGATCGCCGCCGTTTCCGCGCCGACCGCCGAGGGCGTGCTCTACGAGGTCGACCTTCGCCTGCGGCCGTCCGGCAACAAGGGGCCGGTGGCCACGCATGTCGATGCCTTCAAGAAGTATCAGCGCCAGGACGCCTGGACGTGGGAGCACATGGCGCTGGCGCGGGCCCGCGCGATCGGCGGCGATGCCGAGCTCTGCCGCGAGGTCGAGGGAGAGGTTGCCGCAGTGCTCGCTCTGCCGCGCGATCCAGCCAAGGTGATGGCCGAGGCATCCGAGATGCGCGCCATGATCGACAAGGAGAAGCCGCCGCGCGATCCCTGGGACATCAAGCTGATCCCGGGCGGCCTCATCGATCTCGAATTCATTGCCCAGGTTGCGCTGATCACGGGAAAGATCGAGGCAGGCCGCAGGGCCACCGGCACGGCTGAGGTCCTATCGCGCCTGGCGCCGGATTTCGCCAGCGCCCAGGTCAGGCAGGAACTGGTGGATGCCTATTCGCTCTATCTGGCGCTGACTCAGATGATACGGCTTTGCCTCACCGGCGCGTTCGAACGCGATGACGTTCCGCCAGGACTTTCCGATCTGCTTCTTGCGGTCTCCGACCTGCCGGATTTCGGTGTGCTTGAAGCGCACCTCAAGGAGACGTCGCAGAAGGTCAGAAAGGATTTCGACCTTCTGCTTCGTGCGAAACAACCCTGACGGCAACCAGCCGTACGGGCGAGAGCATCGGACCCAAAATTGCGACCTTTTTTTGGGAGGTTCCGATGCTCAATCAAAGAGATAGAGCGGGGGATTGAAGGTCCGCCGCTCTAGCATCGGGGGTGACGATGCAACAGGAGAAGACCATGAGAAAGACAACCAGACTTGCACTCGTTTTCGCAGCCCTGGCCGGCGCCGTCGGCACCGCAGCCTATGCAGACGAGCACTCCGGCGCCGCGCCGCGCGACGGCATGATGATGCGCCTCGGCAAGGTCATGAAGGACAATGACGGCACCATCACCTTCGACCAGTTCTCCGACGCAATGAACGCGCGGCTGAAGAAGATGGTCGCTGACAATGGCGGCAAGCTGACCGTGGCACAGCTCGCCGACGCGCTGGAGAAGGCGCGCTTCGAGCAGATGGCCAGGCGCATCATCGCCCGTTACGACACCAAGGGCGACGGCACGCTGACCGCCGACGACACCACCAGCCGCCAGAAGAAGGTCTTCGCCATGCTCGACCGCGACAATGACGGTAAGATCGAGAAGAACGAACTGCCGAAGAGCGGTAAATGGGGTGGCAGCGGTAACGGCATGCAATAAATATAATCGTATGAACTCCGGCGGCACCTGCCGCCGGAGACACAAGGGTTCCATTTCTTCGCGCCCCCCTCTGTCCTGCCGGACATCTCCCCCACGAGTGGGGAGATCGGATTGCGCTCCGGGCTTCGCCAACTTTCGACGTTGCAGAAAAAGAGCTGGCGTAAATGAGAGCCAATCTCCCCCCAAGTGGGGGAGATGTCCGGCAGGACAGAGGGGGCGCTGTCCCGCCGACTTTTCGAAATTTCCAAACGCTTTACGCCGCCGCCCTGACCGCCTGCGCGGCTTTCTTGATTGGGATGCGTACCGAGACGATCGTGCCGACGCTTTCGGTCGAGCGGATCTTCAACGCGCCACCCTGAAGCTCGGCCAGCGAGCGCGAGATGGCGAGGCCGAGGCCGGAGCCGGCATGGCTCTTGGAGAACTGGTTTTGCACCTGTTCGAATGGCCGCCCTAGCTTGCTCAGCGCCGCCTTCGGGATGCCGCAGCCATTGTCCTCGATCGTCAGGATCAGCGCGCTGGAAATGCTGCGGGCTCTGACCGAGATGTGGCCGCCTTGCCCGGTGAACTTCACCGCATTGGACAGAAGGTTGATGAGGATCTGCTTGATCGCCCTGCGGTCGGCGAATAGCGTCAGCGAATCGGCGATGCGGGTTTCGACGGTGATCGATTTTTCCGCCGCCTGCAGCGAAACGACGCGAACCGTTTCCCTGATAAGCGGGCAGAGATCGATTTCTTCCTGGTCCAGCGCGAACTGGCCGGCCTCGATCTTCGACATGTCGAGGATGTCATTGATCACACCGAGAAGATATTTGCCGCTGCCGTTGATGTCGGTGGCGTACTCTTCGTAGCGCGGCGAACCCAGCGGCCCGAACAGACCCTGTTCCATCAGTTCCGAAAAGCCGATGATCGCGTTGAGCGGAGTGCGCAACTCGTGCGACATGTTGGCCAGGAATTCGGATTTGGCCCGGTTCGCCGCTTCCGCGCGCTCGGTTTCCTTCATGTATTCGCGATTGAGCTCGACGAGCTCACGCGCCCGTTCTTCTTCCGCCCGGCGGGCAAGGCTGAGGTCATGGATCGTTGCCATCAGCCGGCGCTCGCTGTCGACCAGTTTCTCCTGGTGCAGCTTGATCTGGGTGATGTCGGAGCCGACCGAGACGGTGCCGCCGTCCCTAGTCCGCAACTCGTTCACCTGCAGCCAGCGGCCATCGGCAAGCTGCCGCTCGAAGGTCACGCCCCCCTGCGGTCCGTTGGTATTGGCAAGCCGCCGCTCCGAGGCGAAGGCCAGCATGCGTTCTTCCAGAGCGGCGCGCGGAGCGCCCGGCATCACGTCGCGATCCGACAGGCCGTTGTCCTGCTGGTATTTGGAATTGCACATGATCAGGCGCTCGGACGAATCCCACAAGACGAAGGATTCGTTGATGTTTTCGATGGCTGTCCTTAGGCGCAGGTCCGCCGCTTCGGAGCGCAGCGCCAGGTGCCGCTGCTCGGTGACGTCGACGGCGATGCCGATCAGCTGGATCTCCGGCGCCTCCGGGTCGATAACCTGTGCTCTTGCGCGCATCCAAACCCATTGCCCGTCGGCATGGCGCATCCGGAACACCTGATCGATGTGGTCGATCTCGCGTGCGACGATCCTGTTGGCGAGTTCGAACAAATCGCCGTCCTCGGGATGAATGATTTCGTCGACTTCGCCGAACGACAGCATCGTGTCGCAAGGCTCGTAGCCCAGCATGTCGTACATCGAGCGCGACCAATACATCTTGCCGCGCACCATGTCCCAGTCCCACAGGCCGCAGCGGCCGCGCACCAGCGCCATGTCGATGCGCTGGTGGGCTTCGAGATAGATGCGGTCGGCGGCCTGGGCACGCGCTGCCTGGCCGAAATAGGCGTAGAGGATGACGATCAGCACACCAGCCGTCAGCACGAACAGCGTGACGTTGAGCGAGACGGTCTTGCGCCAGGCGTCAAAAACTGCCTCCTGCGGCACGAACGCTGCCGCGGCACCCCTTCGGCCATTCGCCAGGCTCACTGCCGCGTACCAGTCCTGTCCGCTGATGCTGACCTCCATCACCCCGGCGCGGTCGCCGAACATGAATAGCGGCTGCCCGCCCTGCACGACGCCATCGAGCGAACGCCCCTCCCAGTGCATCGACTGCGGCGATACGGCAATGATCTTGAAGGCACTGTCGGTGATCGCCAGTACGTGGCTTCGGCCCATCGCGCCCTGACGACCGGTGCTCTCCAGCAGGTCCTGGATCGCGCCGGGCGCGGAAACCATGGTCGCGTCGGCGGCGATCGAACTGGCCAGTTGGCCGGCGGCCAGCGCAAGGATCGCCTTGGCGTCGCGCTCGATCTCGTCGCGCTCGTTCATCAGCGACAGAAAGCGCAGTACTGCGATGATCAACAGAAAGATGATGATGAGGGCCGGTATCGATCGCCGCAACAGCGGCTCGGCTGCCAGCAGCCGTCGGTAGGCAGGTTCGGCGATGAGCCGCGTATTGCCTGCGAGACCGTCGCTTCGCGCCGCGCGCCGCTCAAAAGCCGTCCCACCGGGCGCGCCCCACGCGTCCGCCTTCGCCATAAATGGCACTCCCCGATTTCTGTCCCGCTTGACGATCCGGCAACGCCGCACTTCCGAATCGTCACTAAAGAATCAAAGGTGATTCGCCTTGTCCAGAGGCGCGGCGAAAAAACATTAAAAATCGACTAAAATTAGCCGCACGGCGACGCTTTTGGCGCTACCGGCGCAATCTGGCGGTGTTCAGCCGGCACAACAAGACAGCTTGGCGATGTCCTTGTGAAACGACAGCGCCGCGAGCTTCAGGCCCTCGACAGTGGTGAGATACGGAAAGATCGTGTCGGCGAGGTCGTCGACGGTGAGTCCTTGCTTTATCGCGAGCGTCGCGGTCTGGATGCTGTCGGCGCCTTCGGGCGCGAGGACATGTGCGCCGAGCAAGCGGCCGCTGCCGGCATCGGCGACGAGCTTGATCAGGCCGCGGGTGTCGCGTGCGGCAAGCGCACGCGGCACCTGGTCGAGACCGATCGTCGAGGCGCGAACGGCATACCCGGCCGCGCGCGCCGCAGCCTCGGTCAACCCGACGCTCGCTACCTGCGGATCGGTGAATACGATGGCTGGCATAGCGCTGTTGTCGTAGCGCAGCCTGTCGCCGTTGAGGGCGTTCCTGGCGGCGAGCTTGGCGCCGTAGGCGGCCATGTAGACAAACTGGTCGCGGCCGGTAACGTCGCCGGCGGCATAAATGCCGGCTTCCGTCGTACGCATGCGGTCGTTGACGACGATGCCGCCCCTCGGCGAGACGGCGACGCCGCGCTCGGCCAGCCCAAGGCCTTCGATGTTGGGCGTGCGGCCTGTGGCCAGGAGGACCTGATCGGCGTCGATCGCAACATCCTGGCCATCGCGTGCGACGTTGAGCGCAATTCTCTTGTCAGTCTTTCGGATCGCGCGGTAGGCGATGCCGGAGACCACGGTGATGCCTTCGTCTTCGAAGTACCCCGTCAGCGCCGCGCCGATCTCGGGCTCGGCCTCCGGCAGCAGGCGGGACCGGCACACGAGCGTCACCTTGACGCCGGCTCGCGCGAACATCTGAGCAAGCTCCGCCCCGATGTAGCCGCCACCGATGACGAGCAGCGACTTCGGCAGCTCCTCGAGGTCGAGCGCAGTCGTGCTGGTCAGGTACGGCACAGCCTCGATGTCCGGAATGGCGGGGACCGCCGGCCGAGCCCCGGTCGCGACGATGATCTTGCTAGCGGGAATGCGCGCGCCGTTCACGTCTACGCCGCCGTTTGCGAGTCGTGCCGCGCCCTCGCTGTAGGCGATACGATTGTAGGCCGGCAGCAGGTCGATGTACTTGGCCTGACGCAGATCGGAAACGAGAGCGTTCTTCTGACGAACAGTTCCGCGCCAGTCGATCAGTTCGGCGTCGGCCGTGATGCCGGCAAAGCGCACGGCGGCTCGGGCATTGTGGAGCGTCTCCGCAGCGCGGATCAGGGTCTTCGACGGGACGCAGCCAATATTGACACAGGTGCCGCCGACGGTCCCGCTACCGATAAGGGCTACCTGCGCCCCCTGATCGGCGGCCGTGATCGCGGCCGAAAAGCCGGCCGAGCCGGCGCCGACGACGGCAAGGTCGTAGGCGCCGCCGTTGCGACCGCTCACGCGGAAGGAGCGGTTTGCCAATGGGATGATCGTCGGTGCCGGGCCGGCCGGTCGTGATGTGCTGCCAGTCCCGATACTGCCGTCGCTGTGTTCTGCTGCATCAATGCCGGCCAGGCTCGGCCCGAAGAGGGCCCGACCGGCCTCCAGACCTTCTGGGATCGACAGCCGAAATCCGGCATCGTCCGCAGCCTGTTCACGGCGCCAGGCGGAAAGATGGTCATCCGAACAGAAGAAGGCGGTCGTCGCGCATAGCGAAGTCGCCGCGCACGCGCCTTCATAGCCAATATTCTGCCACATGACCGCCGTCCCCGGCTCAACCTGGGCCAATGCCAGGCCGTGGTCCTGCGTGGTGATCCGGATCGGTGCGCCACAGTGGCGGCAGCGCGATGCAACCGCGACGTCGTGGTTGGTCATGGCGCTGATGCCGAGCGCATCGACCGCGCACATGGCATTGAGAACGCGTCCGTCCAGCGTGACCCGGTGGCCCGTGTCTCGATCGGTGAAGGGATAGGCGCCGACGATCCGCGCACCGTCGAGCACGACCAGGTCGCGACGGCGGAGTTCCTCGAGCAACGGCGGGACGGCCGCCTCACGCAGACCCACGTGCCTGGCGATGACGCCTTGGGTCGGCGCTCGCCCGAGTTCGGCATAGAGCCTAAGCAGCGTAACGCGAATGCCGTCCGTGGCAGGATCATAGCCGCTCCAGCGATTGAGCACATGGTCGGACCCGACCATAGCCAGCAGGGCGTCCTGGGCCGCCGGCGACGTGACCACCGACCAGTCCGGAAGCGTCACGCCCGGCCGCACGGCATAGCTCGGCAGTGTCGCGCATGCGGAAGCAGACGCCTTGTGCAGGGGCGAGGAGGATACGCAGCAATCGTTCACGGCTTTTACGCCTTCCTTGTGGATCGTCGTCTCGCGGCGCAGCAGATCGCGGCAATCACGGCGCCGGCAGCGCCTGTGCGTATCAGGTCATTCATGTCAACTGCCTCGCTGCGGCATCGGGCGGGCGGGATAGCCGGCATTCATACTGGCGGCCGCGATGGCATCCGGTGTCGTCTTCGCGTCGTCGAAGGTCACGGTCGCGGTCTTGGCTTCGAAGGAGACGGCCACCGCCGTGACGCCCGGGACCGCCGCCATCGACGTCTTCACGATATAGGGACAGGACGCGCAGGTCATGTTGTCGACAGCGAAGGTGATGGCGCGTTCGGCGGCAACGGCAGCCGGCGCTATCAGCATCGACGCGAACAGGGCGAAAGCGCCCAAGCTCTTCTTCATGGGACAGGTCTCCTTTTGGTGTCAGACGCGGAGCAGCAGCGGGGCGACGTAATCGAAGGCGAAGGCAGCGATCACGAGCACGGTCGCGATCCAGAGCCCGAGTTGTACGAGACGGCTGGGGATCGGACGTGCGCAGGCAGCATCATTGGCGCAGGCCCGCCGTGGCTTCCAGTAGACGAGATAGAAGCCATATCCGAGAAGGCCTGCCGTTCCGGCGACGAAGAGCGGCTTGTATGGCGCGAGCACCGTCAGATTGCCGATCCACGCGCCGCCGACGCCGAGGCTGAACAGCACGAGCGGAATGATGCAGCAGGACGAGGCGGCGAGCGCGCCGAGAATGCCGCCGATCGCGACCAGGCGCTGTCGTACGGTCTCGCTCCGCTCGAGCACGGTCGTGGCAGGCCCCGTGACTGCTGTTTGCGAGGCAACCATCTCCGGCCTCTCTTTGCTTGCCGAAATCCCTAACGCGACGTAGCATGCTGTCTGTAGTCGCTACAGGGTCAAGAGGGTTTTTACGATGCGCGATCAAGCCGTGGTGAAGGGTCTGCAGCGGGCCGAGCTTGCCCGGCGGACGGGCTGCAACCTGGAGACCGTGCGTTACTATGAGAAGGTCGGCCTTCTGCCCGAGCCGCCCCGTACGACGAGCGGCTACCGCAGCTACGACACCATGCATGAGCGGCGCCTCCGCTTCGTGCTGCGGGCGCGCGCGCTCGGCTTCTCCCTCGATGAAATTCGTGAGCTGCTGCGTCTCGTCGACGAACGCGACCGGCCGTGCGCTGAGGCACGCACCGTCGCCGCCGCCCACCTCGACGACGTGCGGGCGAAGATCGTCGATTTGAAGCGGATGGAGCGGGTGTTGAAGGACGTGGTCGCGCAATGTGCCGACGGCACGCTGCCAGAATGCCCTCTGATCGAGACATTGTTCAGCGAAGCCGGCTGACACCCGTCGTCTGAATATCAACGCACCTTACGCCAGGGTGCGCTCGACGATGTCTCGCAAATCGGCCGACAGCTTCTCGGTATCGGCGATTGAAAGTAACGCCTCCCGTGCCTTGGCCTGCCGCACCGGTTCGAGCGAGCGCCACGACCTGAGCGCCGTCGCCAGCCTGGCGGCCACCTGCGGGTTGCGTTTTTCGACCTGTAGCACCGTTTCGACGAAAAGCTGGTAGCCCTCGCCGTCGGCGCGATGGAAGCCGGTCTGGTTGGCGCTGGAAAACGTGCCGATGAGCGCGCGTACCCGGTTCGGGTTGGCCATCGAGAACGCCGGGTGGCTGGTCAAGGCGCGCACCGCGTCGACGGTTTGCGGGCCGGGCACGCTGGCCTGGATCTGGAACCATTTGTCCATGACCAGCGGATCGGTTGCATATTTCGCCTCGAAATCGGCCAGTGCCTTGGTCGCCTCAGGTGAGCCGTGGTGACGGTGCGCAAGCACGGTCAACGCCGCGGCACGATCCGTCATGTTGGTCGCCGATTGGAAGTGCCGGGCAGCGAGTCCCGCACCTCCCGGCAGCAAGGAGAGATAGTCCAGCAGGACATTGCGCAACGCCCGCCGCCCGGCACTGGCCGCGTCCGGGCTGAACGGGCCATTGTCGGCGAGCCGATCGTAAAGGTTGGAGAATATCTCGCGGTTGGCCTCGGCGATAGCAACCGCCAGCGCCTCGCGCGCCGCGAAAATGGCGTCGGGGTCGATGTTCTTGCCGATGTCGCGGGCAATATCGGCCTCGCCGGGCAGTGCCAGCGCCAGCGCCCGATAGGCGGGTTCGAGCGCTTCGTCGCCGGCTATCTTGCCGGCAAGCCCGGTCAGCCGGGCGCTGAACTCGGGTTGCCTGTGATCCAGGATCTGGCGGAAAGCGGCAATCAGCGCATCGGTCAAAAGCGTGTTGAACGCCTGCCAGCGCGAGAAGGCGTCGCTGTCGTGGCCAGCCAGAAAAAACTGGTCGTCGGGCTGCTGCTCGACCGAAAGCGTCACCGGCGCCGAAAAGCCGCGGTTGAGCGACATGGCCGGCCGCTCGGCAATCCCGGAAAACCTGACGACATGGCGGCGTTTGCGGATATGGATGACACCGTCCTCGACATTCGCCCCTTCGACGCCGGTATGGGCTATCGCCTCGCCACCGGCGCCAACCAGGCCGAAGGCAAGCGGAATGTGCATCAGCCGCTTGCGGCTTTCCGCCGGTGTTGGCGGCACCGACTGCTCGATTTCGAGCGTGAATTCCCGCGCCGCAGGATTATACGCCGAGCTGACGGTCAGGTTCGGCGTACCGGCCTGATGGTACCACAGCGAAAACTGCGACAGGTCGCGACCGGAAACGTCTTCGAACACCTTGATGAAGTCTTCGATCGTCGCCGCCTGGCCGTCGTGACGTTCGAAGTAGAGGTCCATGCCGGCGCGGAACGTCTCGGCGCCGAGGATGGTATGGATCATGCGCACGACTTCCGAGCCTTTTTCGTAGACCGTCGCCGTGTAGAAATTGTTGATCTCGCGGTAGCGGCGAGGCCGGACCGGATGCGCCAGCGGCCCCTGGTCCTCGGGAAACTGATGGGCGCGCAGCGTACGCACCTCGGCGATGCGCTTGACGGCGCGCGAGCGCTGATCGGCCGAGAATTCGTGGTCGCGGAAAACCGTCAGCCCTTCCTTCAGGCAAAGCTGGAACCAGTCGCGGCAAGTGATTCTATTGCCTGTCCAATTGTGGAAATACTCATGCGCGATGATGGCCTCGATATTGGCGAAATCGGCGTCGGTCGCGGTTTCCTGGTCGGCCAGAACGTATTTGTCGTTGAAGATGTTGAGACCCTTGTTCTCCATTGCGCCCATATTGAAGTCGGACACGGCGACGATGTTGAAGACATCGAGGTCGTATTCGCGGCCGAATGCCTCCTCGTCCCATTTCATTGACCGTTTCAAAGCGTCCATGGCGTAGCCGGCGAGCCTCTCCTTGCCCGGTTCGACATAGATTCCGAGCTCGACCTTTCGGCCAGACAGGGTGACAAAACTGTCCGAGATCTTGCCGAGGTCGCCCGCCACCAGCGCAAACAAATAGGACGGCTTGGGGAAGGGGTCGTTCCAGACCGCATAGTGCCAGCCGCCGGCAAGCTCGCCGCCATCGGCCGGGTTGCCGTTGGACAAAAGCAGCGGCGCCTCACGGCGCTGAGCTTCGATGCGGACCGTGTAGACCGACAGGATGTCGGGACGGTCGAGGAAATAAGTGATGCGGCGAAAGCCTTCGGCCTCGCATTGTGTGCAATAGACGTCGCTCGAGCGATAGAGGCCCATTAGCGCTTCGTTCTGCGCCGGCGCCAACACGGTTTCAATTCTCAGCTGGAAGCACCTTGTCGCAGGGGGGCTGATGATTGTCAGTTGATCGGGCATGGCGAGAAAATCCGCAGGGCTCGGTTCCTGGCCGTCGATGGCGATGCTGCGGAGCGTCAGCCCGTCGCCATCCAGCACCAGTGGCACCGACGCCGCAATCCCGTCGCGGCGTTCGACCGTCAGCACGGCGGTCACATGCGTTGCTTCAGGCGAAAGGCGGAAAGTCAGGCTGGTTTCCGGAATGAGATAATCACTGGGGCGATAGTCTTCGAGCTTGAAGACCTGGCCGGTATCTGTGCGCATTCCTTGATTTTTCCTGTCGATCCGGGAGCGGCGGGCGGGTCCGCTGGTCAAATAATTTGAAGTCTGCGCTCTTTACACGAAACGTTCCCTCGACAAAACTGCAGCGACGTCTATTTCAGGCGATCATTTCCCAAGCATCATCGCGAGGCTTCCATGACCGTCGTCACGCCGAAATTCGGAACGAGCGCCTCTGTGTCGCGTCGCGAGGATATGGCCTTCATCAAGGGCGCGCGGGAGGCGGGTACGATCGGGTCGACGCCTGCCGCGCTCAATGCGGTGACCGACGCGCTCTACCGCACCTACGGCATCAGGCATATCGACATGCCGGCAACGCCGGCGTGCATCTGGGCGGCGATCGAGGAAGCAAAAGGGGCGTGACAGCCAGACCGGATTTGCCAGTGCTTGCAGCTGGCGACCTTGCCGGCGAGCACAGCACGCTGACCGGGATCTTGCTCAAGATCGTATCGGTGGCGGTCTTCGTCGGCATGTCGTCCTGCATCAAGGCGGCAGGCACCGTGCCGGCGGGCCAGATCGTCTTCTTCCGCTCCTTCTTTGCCATTTTTCCGATCATCGCCTTCCTCGCCTTCCAGGGAAAACTCGGAACCGCCTTTTCGACAAAGCGCCCGCTCAACCACATTGCGCGCGGCGTCGTCGGTGTCTGTGCCATGGGGCTCGGCTTCTTCGCGCTGACGCGGCTGCCGCTGCCGGAGGCGATCACACTGAACTACGCGCAGCCGCTGCTGGTCGTGGTGTTCAGTTCGATCTTCCTCGGCGAAGCCATCCGCATCTATCGCTGGAGTGCGGTTGCCGTCGGCCTGGTCGGGGTGCTGATCATCTCGTGGCCGGAACTGACGCTGCTCAGTTCGGGCGCTGCCCTTGGCGATCAGGAGGTGCTTGGCGTCATCGCCGCCCTCATAGCCGCGGCGATCTCGGCCATCGCCATGCTCCTGGTTCGCAACCTCGTCCAGAGCGAGCGGACGGCGACCATCGTGCTGTGGTTTTCGGTAACCGCGAGCGTCATGGCGCTGCTTTCGCTGCCATTCGGCTGGCAGGCGCTGACGCCAGCACAGGCGGGGCTTCTGATTGCCGCGGGTTTTTGCGGCGGGCTTGGCCAGATTCTGATGACCTCGGCCTATCGCCATGCCGAGGCTTCCGTCGTAGCACCTTTCGAATACACTTCGATGATCCTCGGCGTCGTCGTCGGCTATCTGGTCTTTGGCGACGTCGCCACGATCAACATGCTGGTCGGCGGCATGATCGTGGTTGCGGCGGGGATTTTCATCATCTGGCGCGAGCGCCAGCTGGGTCTCGAACGCACCCGCACCCGCAAGGCCGTCGCGCCGGAAGGGTGATCAGCCCGCTGCGTCGGTCCGCTCTTTCGCCAGCCGCATCAGCACCGCCCGCGTCTGCTCGTCGGCGGGGAAAAAAGATTCGATCGCCAGCTCCGCCAGCGTCACGTCGAGCGGCGTGCCGAACACGGTGATGGTGCTGATGAACGACAGCACCGCGTCGCCATGGGCAAGCTTGAGCGGATGGACAATCGCGTTCGGTTCGACCGGCGCCGGCCGGCTGCTTTTAAGGCCGGACGGATAGGCCCGAAGCTCGCGCTCGAGCTCGACCAGAACCGGATCGGCGGCAGCGTCGTTCTGCCGCTTCAGCCGCTCCAGAAGATGCGTCCGCCATTCCGCAAGGTTGACGATGCGCGGCGCGATGCCGCCGGGATGCAGGCTGAGGCGCAAAACGTTGACCGGCGGCTTCAGCAGGGAGGCGTCGGCGACATTGGCGAGGAACGGGCCGATGGCGGCGTTCGCCGACACCAGGTTCCAATGCCGGTCGACGGCAAGCGCCGGGAACGGCTCGTGCGCCTTGAGCACGGTCTCGACCGCCGCCATCGCCGGTGCCATCGAGGCATCGTCAAGTGGTCGTTCGCTGAAGCTCGGGGCAAAGCCGGCGGCCAGCAGCAGCTGGTTGCGCTGCCTGAGCGGGATCGAAAGCTGCTCCGCCAGATGCAGCACCATGTCACGCGAGGGTGCGGCGCGGCCGCTTTCAACGAAACTCAGATGCCGCTGCGAGATCTCGGCCTCCATGGCGAGGTCGAGCTGGCTCATGCGCCGGCGTGTACGCCATTCGCGAATGAGACTGCCGGCGGAAATCTGGGCTGCTGTCATAACGAGATGACTAGGCCGGCAGTGGGCGCATTTCAATTACCTGCGAGATCATGATGCCGCCCTTCCTTCCTCGCAAGGGGAGGACGGAAGACGCGTTCTGCACCGTTACCCAAGTGCCCGCAACTTCGCCTTCACTTCGAGGAAATCCCGCCACGCCAGCTTCTTGTGCGCAGGCGTTCTCAACAAATAGGCCGGATGCAGGGTCGGCATGGCGGGAATGGCGACGCCAGACGGGGTCGTGTGGACGCGCCAGTTGCCGCGCAGCCGCAATATGCCTTCGGAGGTGTTGAGCAGGGTCTTTGCCGACGGGCCGCCGAGATTGACCAGCACCTTCGGATTGACCAGTTCGATCTGCCGCTCGATGAACGGCCGGCAGATCTCGGTCTCGTGCGGCGTCGGCGTGCGGTTGCCCGGCGGCCGCCAGGGAATCACGTTGGCGATGTAGGCAGATGTCCGGTCAAGACCGATCGCGGCCAGCATGCGGTCGAGCAACCGGCCCGAGCGGCCGACGAACGGCAAGCCCTCTATGTCCTCGTCGCGGCCCGGCGCTTCGCCGACCAGCATCACCGCGGCAGTCGGATTGCCGTCGGCGAACACCAGGTTCTTGGCGGTGAATTTAAGATTGCAGCCGTCGAATGCCGCCATGTGCTGGCGAAGCTCGTCGAGGTTTGCCGCCGATCTCGCCAGTTGCCGCGCCAATGCCGCCTGCGCCTCGTCGGGCACCGTTGACATGGCCGGGGACGTTCGCACTGCCGGTGCCGTATTCGGTCTCTCGCCCATTTCGCCGCGCGACACGCTCGTCGAGCGATGAGGCGATGCATTTTCACCGGCCGGCAGAGCGGCCGCCGCAGGCACCCGCTCCGGCGGCCTGGCTTCTGCAAACCTGTTTACCGGCTGTTCTTCAAGTGCCTCGTCGACGCCAGCGCTGGCGTAGAAGGCCAGCAGCTCGGCGAGATCGGCTCGGCTAGTGTGGGGGGCGGCAGTCATGGTTTCACATTCGGCCGCGGAGCTTGAATTTGCAAGTTCAGCTCGACGGTATGCGCGGATCCTGCACCAGATAGAACGTCCAGCGCGGCGTGTAGTCGGTGATCAGGAAATAGAAGCTGGCGGTCTTCAGCGGATCGATCTTGCCGTTTTTGAACAGCAGGCGGTCATACGGTTCGAAATTGCGGTCGAAATCGGCGTAGCTGCTCGACCAGATATTTTCGGGCGTTTTGTTGCGCTGGTCGAACGACAGGCCGTCGCCGAACACGCTCGGCTGGTCGAGGATCTCCTGGAGTTCGAACTGGAACTCGACCCAGGCTTGGCCGCTATTGTTGAGCACGTCGATGCGCATATACATCAGACCATTGGCGAAGTCTCCCGCCTTGCCGAACGGCTGGATCGGCCTTGTCGTGCGAATGGCCAGCGTTACCGGCGTCGCTGAATTCAGCTCTTCGGTGATGACCAGCGGATCCTCTTTCGTGCCGATGCCGGAAGCCCCGGTGATGCGGAAACCGCCGCGCTCGTCGGAAAAGGAATAGGCGCCGGTCGCCCAGACCAGTTGCTGCTCGGCACGGGCATCGAAGGCCGTCAGTGGCAGAAGCGCCAAGAGCGTCGCACGGCAAAACCGGCCGGGCGTGAAAAAAAAGCGCGTCGATGAAAAGCCAGCCGGCCCGAATATGCGCATGGCGGGAAGTATGGCCGATAAGCAAGCCGTCGAACAATTAAAAACATCAGTGCGACATATCTGTGCAAACGGAATAGGATTGAAGATTGATGCTCGTCACCGCGAATCTGTGCGGCAGGACGCGACTTTTTGACGAAATCGGTATTGTCACGTCCGCGCCGGTTTCCCGTCGCTATTTGATGCGCTATGCAGCGCGTGAGCCAGCAAGATGCCGGAATTGCGAGCCAGTGAGGGATCGATGAGCGATATCGAACGCGAAAGCATGGAATTCGACGTGGTCATCGTCGGCGCCGGCCCGGCCGGCCTCGCCGCCGCGATCCGTCTCAAGCAGGTCAATCCCGAGCTTTCCGTCGTCGTGCTGGAAAAGGGCGGCGAAGTCGGCGCGCACATCCTGTCCGGCGCCGTCGTCGATCCGATCGGCATCGACCGGCTGCTGCCCGGCTGGCGCGAAGAGGAGGGTCATCCCTTCAGGACACCGGTCACCGACGACCATTTCCTGGTTCTCGGCCCCGCCGGTTCGTTCCGTCTGCCCAATATCCTGATGCCGCCGCTGATGAACAATCACGGCAACTATATCGTCTCGCTCGGCAATGTCTGCCGCTGGCTGGCGACCAAGGCCGAGGCGCTGGGCGTCGAGATCTATCCGGGCTTTGCCGCGGTCGGCCTGCTCTACAACGAGGCCGGTGCGGTCACTGGCGTCGTCACCGGCGACATGGGCGTCGAGAAGGGCGGCACGCACGGTCCGGGCTTTGCGCCGGGCATGGCGCTGATGGGCAAATATGTCTTGATCGGCGAGGGCGCGCGCGGCTCGCTGGCCAAGCAACTGATCGCCAAATACCACCTTTCCGACGGTCGTGAGCCCGGAAAATACGGCATCGGCCTCAAGGAACTCTGGCAGATCAAACCGGAAAACCACCGGCCGGGCCTTGTCCAGCATTCCTTCGGCTGGCCGCTCGATTTGAAGACCGGCGGCGGCTCCTTCCTCTACCATCTCGAGGACAACCAGGTGGCAGTCGGCTTCGTCGTTCACCTGAACTACAAGAACCCCTATCTGTCGCCCTTTGACGAGTTTCAGCGCTTCAAGACCCATCCGGCGATCCGCGGCACCTTCGAGGGTGCCAAGCGGCTGGGCTATGGTGCCCGCGCCATCACCGAAGGCGGCTGGCAGTCGGTGCCGAAACTGTCCTTCCCTGGCGGTGCGCTGATCGGCTGCGCGGCGGGCTTCGTCAACGTGCCGCGCATCAAGGGCTCGCACAATGCCGTGCTCTCCGGAATGCTGGCGGCCGAGCATGTCTGTGGTGCGATAGCCGCCGGCCGCACCAATGACGAGCTGGCCTCCTACGAGGCCGCCTGGCGCGCCACCGATATCGGAAAGGACCTGAAGAAAGTGCGCAACGTCAAGCCGCTATGGTCGCGCTTCGGCACCATTGTCGGCGTCGGCCTTGGCGGCCTCGACATGTGGCTGAACACGCTGTTCGGCTTCTCGCCCTTCGGCACGATGAAGCACGGCAGGGCCGACTATGCCACGCTGGAACCGGCCGCCGCGCACCAGAAGATCGCCTACCCGAAGCCGGACGGGGTGCTGACCTTCGACCGGCTGTCGTCGGTGTTCCTGTCCAACACCAACCACGAGGAGAACGAGCCGGTGCATCTGCTCGTCGCCGACATGGACCTGCAGAAGCGCTCTGAGCATGACGTCTATGCGGGACCCTCGACGCGTTACTGCCCGGCCAGCGTCTACGAATGGGTCGACAAGGATGGCAATGCCGCCGCCGATCCTGCGGCCAAGGATGTGCGCTTCGTCATCAACGCGCAGAACTGCGTGCACTGCAAGACTTGCGATATCAAGGATCCGAACCAGAACATAAATTGGGTGCCGCCACAGGGCGGCGAGGGCCCGGTCTACCAGAACATGTAAGTCACAAGGTTTGCTCCGGACTAGACAAGATGAGGAGCAGCGCAACCGTAGGATTGTTGAATAAACCGCCTGCCTGTGTTTCCTTTCTGCGGCGACAGGGAGGAAGGAAAAATGCGCCTGGCAGTTCTGACGAGCGTTGTGGCGATCGGGGCATTGTGCGCCCCTGCAGCCTTGGCCGGCACTAACGTGCTGGTCAAGACACGAACTTACAACATTGCCGGAACCACCGGCGCGGCCCTGATCGAGGCCATGGATCGCAGTGGGCCGAAGCACGGCTTCATGACCCACGCCATCGCGCAGACCGGCTACAGCGTCGATGATTGGACCTTCGACGCCCAACGGGAAAACGGCGTCTGCCGCCTGCGCCAGGCCAACGGGACGCTCAATCTCTTCTATACTTATCCCAAACTAGTCTCAGCCACGTCGCCTGCGCTGCAGAAGCGCTGGAGGCGGTTCTTCGCTGGCGTCCGCGCCCATGAAGAGACCCATGGCCGCATCGCCAGACAGATGATGCGGGCCACCGAAAAGTCGGTTCGAGGGCTGACAGTCGGTGATGACCCGCACTGTTTCGAGGCACGTCGCGAGGCAAAGCGCCGGATCAATGCCATCTATGCCGAATACGAGGCAAAGCAGATCGCCTTCGATGCGCACGAGCATCGCGACGGCGGCCCTGTCGAGCACCTCATCCGCGCTTTTGTGGGCCAGTAATAAGCCAGGTCGAGATTGGACTGCGGATTTTCAGCTTCGCGTCCCGCCAGGCAGCGCCGCAAGCGCGGTCGCCGTCTGGTGCTCGTCGAGCGGCTTTTGTTCATCCGACCGAAGCGAAAACTCCACCAGCACCGGCAGATGGTCTGAGCCGGTGTCCTCAAGGGTCGACGCCGAACGGATAACGATGGCGCCCTTGCTGAAGACCTGGTCGATCGGCAGTCCGGCGAAGCGCAGGAAATCCGGCAGCCTTCTGTAGAGCCAGGTCGGCCCGACCGACGGCATTACAGTCAGCTTGCCAAGCGATGCGACGCGCCGGACGGCGGCGCTCCATGGCGCTGCGTTGCAGTCGCCTGCCAGGATCGACGTCTCGCCAAGCGAGGCGATTTCGTCAGACAACCCTCCAATCTGCCGTGATTGGTTGTGCGGCCATGGCCAGGTGAGGTGGATGGCGGCGACATCGACGTCGGTTCCGCCGAAATCGACCGTGGCGATCGCCATCGCGCCGCGGCTGTCGCAGTGCGGCTCCGTGCCTATGGCAAACGGTCGTCTGGACAGCAGCGCAACGCCGAACACGCCATTGGGATATGGGCAGAGGATCCGGTAGGGATAGCCGCCGGATAGCAGCCCAAGCTTTGCCTTCCACATCTCGGACACCTCGTCGAGGGTGATAACATCAGGCTGGGTCCGGCCGATCAGCGACAGCACCTTCTCAGGCGTTGGATTGTTGAACCTGAGGTTCATCTGCAGCAGGCGGTAGACTGGCTCGTCACCGGGTTTGGCTTCGTAGGCGGCCTGCACCTGCCATAGCCGCGAAAGCGGCAAGGCATTCGGCGTGGTAGCAAAGGAGGCTATCGCAAACAGCAATGCGGCCGCGGCCTGCAGGCGAAACGAGGTGGCGAGCAGCGGCAGCGCGCAAAGCGCCATCAGCACCGAAAAATGGACGCGGAAATGAGCAAAGGCATCGAGGGCCGGATGCAGCGATCCGAAGAACCCGGCCACCAGCGCGGCCGAGAGTGCAAGCATTACGACGAATGCCAGCGCAACCGTCATGTCCCGAACACGTGCCATCGCCTTGTCTATCGGCAGAAGTGCGGCTCAATCAAGATGACGAAATGTCCTGACCTGGACCGACACATGCGATTCGGCATTTACTGGAAGGCAGTTTCTGAAAAGCTCCTGAGTTTGCGCGAATGCAGTCGGTCCATCGGCATTTCAGCCAGCTTCTCCATCGCCCTGATGCCGATGGTCAGGTGCTGCGCTACTTGCCGCTTGTAGAACTCGGTCGCCATGCCCGGTAACTTCAATTCGCCATGCAGCGGCTTGTCGGATACGCAAAGCAGTGTGCCATAGGGCACCCGGAAGCGGAAGCCGTTGGCGGCGATCGTCGCCGATTCCATGTCGAGCGCGATCGCCCGCGACTGCGACAGCCGCTGGACCGGCCCGCGCTGGTCGCGCAGCTCCCAATTGCGGTTGTCGATAGTGGCGACGGTGCCAGTGCGCATGATGCGCTTGAGATCATATCCGGAAAGCCCGGTGACCTCGGCGACCGCTTCCTGCAGCGCCACCTGGATTTCGGCTAGCGGCGGGATCGGCACCCAGACCGGAAGATCGTCGTCGAGGACATGATCTTCTCGTACATAGGCATGGGCCAGCACATAATCCCCGAGCGCCTGCGTGTTGCGCAGGCCGGCGCAATGGCCGAGCATCACCCAGGCATGCGGCCGGAGCACCGCAATATGGTCGGTGATCGTCTTGGCGTTGGAAGGCCCAACGCCGATATTGACCATGGTGATGCCGCCATGATTCGGCTTCTTCAGATGATAGGCCGGCATCTGCGGCAGGCGAGGCGGCGCAGCACCCTCACCGGGCGCGCCGTCCCCTGCTTTGGTCACGATGTTGCCCGGCTCGACGAACTCGACATATCCATCACCGCCATTGGCCATCAATTCGCGTGCACGGGCGACGAATTCGTCGATGTAGAATTGGTAGTTGGTGAACAGCACGAAGTTCTGGAAATGCTGGGGACTGGTCGCCGTATAATGCGACATCCGGTGCAGCGAATAGTCGATGCGTTGCGCGGTGAACGGCGCCAGCGGCCGTGCCTCGCCCAATGCCACTTCGAACGTGCCGTTGGCGATCTGGTCGTCGGTGCCGTCGAGATCCGGCACGTCGAACAGGTCACGGATCGGCCGTTTGATGCGCTCGGCAGCAGTCCCGTCGACATGCGTGCCTTCGAGGAAGGCGAAATGCAGCGGGATGGGAGTGGTCGATTCCGAAACCGTGACGGGAACGCCGTGGTTGCGCATGATCAGCCGAAGCTGTTCGGTGAGGTAGCTTTCGAAAAGAGCAGGCTGGGTGACGGTGGTTGAGAAATGCCCCGGCGTCGGCATGTGGCCATAGGCCTGCCGCGAGTCGATTTGCGTGAAGGAACTCGTGGTGACGCCGATCTCCGGATAGAAAGCCCGGTAGCGTTTGTTGTTGTCGCCGCCCGCGGCGAGCGCGGTAAATGAATCGCGCAGGAACTTGGTGTTGCGGTCGTAAAGCACCTGTAGGGCGGCGACCGCCTTCTTGGCGTCGTTGAAGCTCTGCCGGCCAAACGGCTCCGGCGTGACCACCGATTCAATGGCTTGGGGATAGATTCGCTTTTCCATGACCCAATATAGAGAGTTGGACGCGCGGTTGGGAGGGGGTAAGGCGGCCTCAATACGCGCTGTCGGCGTTTTTCGGTCTGCTAACCGCGCTGCAGGCTAACCAGCAGCACAAAGCCGAGGCCTGACTTCCTCAACGCAGGCGCCTCGATCGTCGAGCCGGCATTGGTGCGCATCGTCGGCACGGCCAGTACCGGTACCGAAAGAACAGTCAGGATGAGCGCCGCGCGCGGCAGCAGCCGAAGCGTCTTGAGGGTGTTGGCGGCGAGGCGGTTCATTGGCGTTTTGCTTTTCTCTAAAGGTTCAGCTCTTTGTCGTTTCAGTGGTGAAGATGGTTCAAGCAACCGAGTCGGCAGGAACTGGCGACGTCCCAGGAGCGGGACGGCCGGCCGGCTTCGGCGACAAGGACGGCGAACAACATGCCGAACAGACTCATCAGCAGGCAGACGATGGTGAAGCGGCGGGCAAGCATTGCGCGGTGTCTCCTTCAACACGCATGACAATGCCTTGCCCCGGCTGAACCGGCTCTGATCCCGGCGTTCATCTGCGGTTCAAAAATGGTTGATGATCTCTGAGAGGGTCCGCTGTGAGTGCAGCGACCCATGGCGACACCATGGCTGCGAGACCGATAACATGAAAACGGGGCCGACTGGCCCCGCTCACCCCGGCAGGAAGGGCACGATCAGAGCTTGTGCCAGGTCTGGCTCTTGCAGATCAGCCCGCCGAGCACGCAGCCGCTCATCTTGAGAGAACTGCCGGAAAGCGAAGCCTTGCCCGAATAGGTCTTGTCGGTTTCCGGGTCGGTTATCGTGCCGGCATATTTGTTGTCGCCGGCAACCTTCAGTGAACCGATGTTCTTGCCGGCAAATTTGCCGGATTTGAGCGTAATCGAAAATGCCCCGCCGCCACCCTAAATGGCGGCAGTCGATCCGGCTTGCGTTTTCCAATTGCCTTCGATCGGATCGGCCCATGCCGCGCCGGTCATCATTATTGCGGCCGCGAGGGCCAGGCTCACTTGTCGAAACATGTCTTTCCTCCCTCAGGTAAGTCCAATCGGGCTCCGTCCCGGGTGTCTGCCCCTTACGCAAACGTAAGCTAGTCCAGCTCCCGGAAAAACAAAAGCGGTGCCGCCACGGAAGGGTTGCGGGTTTTTGCCCGCTCCCGAACGGCCGCGCCGGCGAAAAATGAAACGGGCCGCACACGTCTTTGTCTTCTGTGGTTAGCGGAGTCTTGATCCGCGCCTCGCAAGTTTTCTTCAAATCTTGTGCAAACCGGCGCGATTGCTGGCTTTGTATCCTTAACGAATTTTCGCGTTTACCTCTTGTTTTAGCTTTGTTTTCCTCAAATTAAGCACGCCATTTAACGACGGATTCAAGCCTCCGGGGCATTCTCGAAAGCATCGAAAGAGCGGCCGCCCCCGACGGTAATCAAGGACACCGAGGGACAGACGGAGACAGCTCTCGGGAGCCAGAACAGGGGATTTGAAATGGCACGTTTTGAAATGCTTGAAGCCGGCTTCGGCGCCATGGGGGCAACCGCCCAGGCCGATATTCTTTTCGAGTTGGGCATGATGTATGCGACTGGCCGCGATTGCGAGACCGACGTCGTCGCCGCCCACAAATGGTTCAACATCGCCGCGATCAAGGGTTCGGCCCGCGCCGCGGAACTGCGCTCCGAATTGTCTGCCGCCATGTCGAAGGTCGAGATCGCCAAGGCGCTGCGCGAAGCTCGCGAATGGATGACGATGCACTGAATTCGCCGGCATCGACCTCACAAGGGGTACTGACCTCACGACAGGGACGCTTCGGGTCAAGGCCGCGCAGAGGGCCGGGCCCGAAAAATCAAGGCCGCGCAAGACGGCCGGGCCAACAAGATCAAGAACACGGCGGACGAGCCGCGCCATAAACCGTACAAACAGGGAAGGCGAGCGGATCCTGGTGGGGATACCTCGGGAACTCGATGAGAAAAGCTGCGACCGGCCGGAACAAGGCTGGCGCGGCTTTGTCTTTGGAACAGCGCATTACAGGCCCAATCGAGCGCCGACGATGCGTCTAGACAGCTCCGGTGAAGGATGAAATTCTCCCGCCATTCTGGAAGAGGCGCGGCCGGGATGGTCGCGCGAGAGTGGAGGAGTTGTGTCACCATGAAGAAATTCAGTATTTTCAGCGCAGCCATATTTGGCCTGATGATGACCGCGCCGGTCGCCTTCGCCGATGACATCACCTTTTCGGTGGTCGGACCGATGACCGGTCAGCTTGCCAACATCGGCGATCAGTTTAAGCAAGGCGCGCAAGCCGCCGCCGACGCGATCAACGCGGCGGGCGGCGTCGACGGCCGCCAGATCAAGCTCGACATCGAGGATGACCAGTGCGATCCGAAGCAGGCGGTTTCGGTCGCCAACCGCATCATCGCCAACGGTGTCAAGTTCATCGATGGCCACGCCTGCTCGGGCTCCAGCATCCCGGCCTCCGCTGTCTACGCCGAAGCCGGTGCGCTGATGATGAGTCCGGCTTCCTCGAACCCGGTGTTGACCGATGCAGCGGCGAAAGCCGGCTGGCCGACGATCATGCGCCTCTACACGCGCGACGATGCGCAGGGCGCTTTCATCGGTCCCTGGATCGCCAAGAAATATGCCGGCAAGAAAGTCGTCATCCTGCACGACAAGAGCGCCTATGGGCAGGGCGTGGCCGATGCCGTGAAGGCAACGATGAACCAGAACGGTCTCAATGAAATCCTCTACGAGGGCATCAACGCTGGCGAGAAGGACTATTCCGCTCTTGTTACCAAGCTCAAGGAGCTGAAAGCCGACGTCGTCTATTTCGGCGGCTATCACCCCGAAGCCGGCCTGATCCTGCGCCAGTCGGCGGAGCAGAACCTCAAGTTCCAGTTGATCATGCCGGACTCGATCGCTTCGCCGGAATTCTGGCAGGTTGCCGGTCCGGCCGGCGAAGGCACCATGTTCGTCTTCCCATCGAATCCGCAGGCGAAGCCCGAAGCCAAGGAGGCCATCGCCAAGATCAAGGCCGGCGGCTTCGTGCCTGAGGGCTTCACGCTGTTTTCCTATGCGGTGATCCAGGCCTTCGCCGAAGGCATCAAACGCGCCGGCAGCGACGATCCGGCAAAAGTCGCCGAAGCGTTAAAGAACGGCCAGCCGATCAGCACGGTTGTCGGCTCGGTCACCTTCGACGAGAAGGGCGACCTCAAGAACGCGAGCTACGACATCAACCAGTGGCATGACGGCAAATACGCGCCGATCCAACCGTGATGGCCGCGGCGCCGCAAGACGCGCTGCTGTAATCGAACATGGCCGGGGGTCAAACCCGGCCACATTTTTTTTGGCGACGCCTTTGTCACGCGTTCGAGATCACTTCGTGGATAGGGAAACAGCAGTCAACTGAGGTTCCTCGACAAAGCGAACCAGCACGGTGCCGTCGGTTACCTGCGCGCCTTCGGCAGCAATCTCGGCGATAACCCCGTCATGGGGCGCGGCAATGGTGTGCTCCATCTTCATCGCCTCCAGGATCAGCAGCGGCTGGCCCTTGATCACGGACTCGCCTTTGCCTGCACGCACCAATTTGACCAGGCCGGGCATTGGAGCGCGCAGGCTGACGGAAGCGGCGGCGGCTTCGTCGGCTCGGGCCAGCGGATCCGGCACGGCAAAACCGTAGCCGATGGCGCCATCGAAGACCGTGACGTGGCCCGGCCAGCGGGCGAGGCGAGGCGCCGCGCGGAGATCCCGCGAATTGACGCTGTCATAGGGCGCATCCAGCGCCACCTCGAACCGCCCGTCCGGCCGCACCGACACGCGCGCGCCGATCTCCTGCTCGCCAAACTTCAGCAGGGTGCTCCGCGCTACAGCGTGGAAATGCGCATAGCCGGCCAGTGACGACCAGGGATCGTCCGAGGACGGCAAGTCGCGCGCACCGGACGCGGCAAGTGCCGCGGCGGCAATCGTCTCACCGCTCGGCGGCGGAACCGCCGTCAACGCCTGCTGGTGCCTGGCGATCAGGCCGGTATCGACATCGCCCGCCGCAAAATCCGCATCAGCGGCCAGCGCGGCAAGAAAGCCAGTGTTGACCGTCGAGCCGGCGATTTCGGTCTGCGACAGTGCCGTGCCAAGCGCGATGAGCGCCGTCCGTCTGTCCTTGCCATGAACGATCAGCTTGGCGATCATCGGATCGTAGAACGGCGAAATCGCATCGCCAGCGCGTACACCGGTTTCGACGCGCATGGTCGCACCCTCCGGTGCCGGCTGCGGAAATTTCAAATGGTGCAAGGTGCCGGTCGCCGGCAAAAACCCTCTTGCCGCGTCCTCGGCATAGATGCGCGCCTCGAAGGCGTGGCCGGAGAGCGCGATCTCGCTCTGCGTCTTCGGCAGTTTTTCGCCGGCGGCTACCCGCAACTGCCACTCGACCAGGTCGATGCCGGTAACCATTTCGGTGACGGGGTGCTCGACCTGCAGACGGGTGTTCATTTCCATGAACCAGAAACGGTCGGCCTTCAGACCTTGCGAGGCATCGACGATGAACTCGATGGTACCGGCGCCGGAATAGTGGATTGCCTTGGCGGCTTTCACCGCCGCCTCCGTCATCGCCTTGCGCAGTGCCGGCGTCATGCCGGGGGCAGGCGCCTCCTCGATCACCTTCTGGTGGCGGCGCTGCGCCGAGCAGTCGCGTTCGTGAAGATGCACGGCGTTGCCGAAATTGTCACCAAACACCTGCACTTCGATGTGGCGCGGCTTGTCGACATATTTTTCCACCAAGACGCGGTCGTCACCGAACGCGGCTTTCGCCTCGCGCCGCGCGCCCGACAGTGCTTCCGAAAAATCATCGGGATGCTCGACGCGCCGCATGCCTTTGCCGCCGCCGCCGGCGCGCGCCTTGATCAGTACGGGGTAGCCTATCTCGCGCGCCTTGGAGGCGAGCAACACGATCTCCTGCGCTTCGCCGTGATAGCCCGGAACGACAGGCACGCCGGCCTTTTCCATCAGCCGCTTGGCCGCGTCCTTCAGTCCCATGGCACGGATCGAGGCCGCCGACGGCCCAATGAAGATCAGCCCCGCCGCGACCACCTGGTCGACGAAATCGGGGTTTTCCGAAAGAAAGCCGTAGCCCGGATGGATAGCCGCGGCACCTGTGGCCAAAGCCGCCGCGATGATCTTGTCGCCGCGCAGATAGCTTTCGTTGGCGGGAGAGGCGCCGATATGCACCGCTTCGTCGGCCATTTCGACATGCAGGGCGTGAGCGTCGGCGTCGGAATACACGGCGATGCTGCGCACACCCATCCTGCGTGCCGAGCGGATCACCCGGCAGGCGATCTCGCCACGGTTGGCGATCAGGATCTTGGCGAACATCGGGCCTCCACAGGCAGAGCTGCCGCCAACGGCGCGAATTCTCGTCACGCGAACTGCGGCAATGCCCTGCTTTGTAGTCTGGCGGTCAAAGGGTAGGCAAGCGAGGCCTGCCTACTTTGAGGCCGCGATTTCGCAAGCTCCCCCGGTCGTGACCCTGTAACGGTCGCGGGTGACCTGGCAGGATTTCATCGCCATATCCTCGGCAGCCTTTTGCGAGGGCGCATTCAAGCGCGAGCCGCACAGGATGTACAACGAACGCACCCGGGAATACGGAGTGGTCGCATAAGCTGAATGGCCGCTGGCCGCGACATAGGCCTTATATGCCTTGGTGCATGGCCGATCCGCGGTCGCCGGAAAATACGGGTAGAAGCGGACGTCGCCCTTGCTTCCAGCCAGCGATTCCGCCGCGCCGACATTGGGGCTCGAGATTAGAAGCAACCCGGTTATTAGCGAGAAGACTGCTTGTTTGACGCTTATAGATTTCATTTTTCCCACCCATTGAATATGTCGAAGGCCGACGAGTGTCGGTCTATTTGGAGGCAGCTATGGCGCAGGCCCCTGCAGTCGTGACCTTGTACTTGCTGCGCGCGGACTGGCAGGATTTCAACGCCAGCGCCTCCGCAGCCTTCTGGGATGTTGCATTCAGATAAGCACCGCAAATAGTGAATTCGGTTGCCCAGTTGAATGGCGTCATCGCATAGGCCGAGTGACCGCCAGCCGCCACATAGTCCTTGTAATTCTTGCCGCAGCCTCCGATTGTACCCGGTGCAAAATAGACCGGAAAACGGCTGTCGCCCTTGCTTCCCGCCAGCGATTCGGCGGCGCCGACATTCGGTGCAGAGGCCACAAGCAGTGCAAGTACCGACATGGCTGCTCGCTTGATTGATAAAGATTTCATTGCCAAACCCATTTGAACCCCAAACACTGAAATATATTCGCCTACTTGGAGGCAGCGATTTCGCAGCCGCCGCCTGTTGTAACTCTGTAACTGTTGCGGGCGGCCTGACAGGATTTCAACGCCAATTCTTCGGCAGCTTGCTGTGACGGTGCATTCAAGCGCGAGCCGCAGATGATGTACAGAAAACGCACCCGGGAATACGGAGTGGTTGCATAGGCTGAATGGCCGCCGGCCGCTACATAGGCCTTATAGGCCCTGGTACACGGATCCTTCGGGCTCTGCGGCAAATAGGGATAGAAACGGGTCTCGCCCTTGCTTCCCGCCAGCGACTGCGCTGCGCCGATGCCAGGGGTCACTAATATAAGCAACCCTGCAAGTAAATGCACAGTTGTTCTCTGAAAAACGCGCCGCCTCATCTTCGCCCAATCCCCATTGGTATTTGCGATGATCAATAGCCGTGATTCTTTCGTCTGGCCAGATCGAGAAGCAAAAAATAGTCTGGAGATGTGGTGGGTTGTCTCCCGCGCAGGGTCACACCCTGCCGAGTGCAGCGACGACCCGCTGATACAATTCGGCCGTCGGCTCGTCGAAGCAGCAGAAAATGACGGTTTCCGGAGCGATGTTCTGGCCGATGAAGGCGCTCACGGTCCCGACAGCAATTTGCGTCGCCTGATCCTTCGGATAGCGGTAGGCCCCGGTCGAGATCGCAGGAAACGCCACCGTCCGGCAGTCCTTTGCGGCGGCGATTTCGAGCGACCGGCGATAGCAGGAGGCGAGCAGTTCGGCTTCTCCTTTGCTGCCACCTTGCCAGACCGGCCCGACCGTATGAATGACGTAGCGCGCGGGCAGCCTGTAGCCCTTGGTGATTTTTGCGTCTCCGACCTTGCAGCCATGCAAGGTCCGGCATTCTGCCACAAGCTCGGGGCCGGCCGCGCGGTGGATAGCGCCGTCGACGCCGCCGCCTCCGAGAAGCGAGGTGTTGGCGGCGTTGACGATGGCATCGACCGCCAGCTTCGTGATGTCGCCGGTTTGAATGCGAATCCTCTGGCCGATTTCGCTCATCTCACATCCTGAACACGCCGAATTTTGTCTCCTCGATCTCGGCGTTGAGCGCGGCCGAAAGGCTGAGCGCCAGCACCTCGCGGGTCTTGGCCGGGTCGATGATGCCGTCGTCCCAGAGCCTTGCCGACGAATAGAGCGGGTGTCCCTCGTGCTCGTACTTCATCAGGATCGGCTTCTTGAATTTCGCTTCCTCCTCAGCGCTCCATTCCCCGCCCTTGCGCTCGATGCCTTCGCGCTTGACCACGGCCAGCACCGTTGCCGCCTGCTCGCCGCCCATCACCGAAATGCGGGCATTTGGCCACATCCACAGGAAGCGTGGCGAATAGGCGCGTCCGCACATGCCGTAATTGCCGGCACCGAACGAGCCGCCGATGATCACGGTCACCTTCGGCACCTTGGCCGTTGCGACCGCCATGACCAGCTTGGCGCCGTCCTTGGCGATGCCGCCGGCCTCGTATTTTCGCCCGACCATGAAGCCGGTGATGTTCTGCAGGAAAATCAGCGGGATCTTGCGCTGGCAGCACAGCTCGATGAAGTGCGCGCCCTTCAGCGCGCTTTCCGAAAACAGCACGCCATTGTTGGCGACGATGCCGACCGGCATGCCGCTGAGATGGGCGAAGCCGGTGACCAGCGTGGTGCCGTAATTCTGCTTGAACTCATCGAACTCGGAGCCGTCGACGATGCGGGCGATCACCTCGCGCACGTCGTAAGGCTGGCGCAGATCCGTAGGCACGATGCCGTAGAGTTCATGTGGATCGTGAAGCGGCGGAATCGATTTCTGCAAGGCCAGGCTTACAGTTTTGTTCCGATTCAGATTTTTGACGATACGCCGGCATATGGCCAGCGCATGCTCGTCGTCGAGCGCATAGTGGTCGGCAACGCCGGAGAGCCTTGTGTGCACGTCGGCGCCGCCGAGGTCCTCGGCGGTGACGTCCTCGCCGGTGGCCGCCTTCACCAGCGGCGGCCCGCCGAGAAAGATGGTTGCCTGGTTGCGCACCATGATTGTTTCGTCCGACATCGCAGGCACATAGGCGCCGCCGGCCGTGCACGAACCCATGACGCAGGCGATCTGCGGAATGCCGGCAGCCGACATGTTGGCCTGGTTGTAGAAGATGCGGCCGAAATGATCGCGGTCGGGAAACACCTCATCCTGGTTGGGCAGATTGGCGCCGCCGCTGTCGACCAGATAGACGCAAGGCAGATTGTTCTGTAGCGCGATCTCCTGTGCACGCAGATGCTTCTTCACCGTCAGCGGATAGTAGGTGCCGCCCTTCACCGTGGCGTCATTGACGACGACCATCACTTCGGTGCCTTCGACGCGCCCGATGCCGGCGATGAGGCCGGCCGAAGGGACGTCCTCGCCATACATCGACCAAGCGGCGAACTGGCCGATCTCGAGGAAGGGCGAGCCGGTATCGAGCAATTGGGCGAGGCGTTGCCGCGGCAGGAGTTTGCCGCGCGAGACGTGCCGTTCACGCGCTTCCTCCGAGCCACCGCGCTCGATGGCGGCAGCTTTTTCCGCAATATCGGCGACCAGCGCCCGCATGCGCTCGGCATTGGCGTGGAAGGCGTCGGAGGCGGACGAGATCTGCGAGGTGAGGGGGGGCATGGCGCTACCGGATCAGCTCGATTTTGCAGCCGACATCGAGGTCGCCCCAATCGCGATCGGCGGTGACAGCAATGGCGTTCTCGCGAATTGCCAGAGCGAGGCAGGCCCGATCGCCAAGCGACAAACCGCGATGCCGCGTCAATTGTCGAAGCTGCCCGGCCGCGATGCCCATCGCGTCGTCGAAAGCGGCGATCGGCATGCCGAGACTGGCGAGGTCGTCCGCGGCCTGTTCCATGCTGCGTCCCTTGTCGATCAGCTTGGCGATGATTTCGGCCGCATTGACTGAACTGCATTGTGCGTCCGGCGCGAACCCCAACGTATTGTCGGTGCCTTGCTCGTTGAGCAGGATTGCGAGCGCCGCCGAACTGTCCATGACGTAGGGTTTCATTTCGTCGGCTTTCCCGTTGTCCCTTCGGCGTGAAGCCGGTCGAGACGCTTGTCGCTTCGACGCTGCTCTTCGCGTCGCTCTTTCAGAAATTCGTCGACGACGCTTTCACCGGGCTGTTTCAACGCTGACAATTCGGCCTGGACGCGTCGCAGATTCTGCAGCCACGATCTTACCCGCAGTTCGCCGTTCTCGACATGCAGGATCATATCGTCGCCAGGCTTCACGCCCATCTCCTCGCGCATCGCGGCAGGGATGACGAAGCGCCCGCCCTCGCCAAGCTTGACACGCTCGCGTTTCGCCGGAGCACGAAGCTGTGGTTGGCGAGCGCCGGCATCGAACTGTGTTTGCGGATCTTCGTCAAATCCGGACTTTCCCGTTCTGCCCGCCATGGTCCACCTCGCCTGGATTGTGGCACATTACCCCATGTATGCCACATCGTGCGGCTTCTGGCAAAATCTCAAAAAGACGCCATCAGGCGCCCTCCGCCATAATTTCTCGTCCGATCAGCCAGCGACGGATTTCGCTGGTGCCGGCGCCGATCTCGTAGAGCTTGGCGTCGCGCAAAAGCCGGCCGGTCGGGTAGTCGTTGATGTAGCCGTTGCCGCCCAAAAGCTGGATGGCGTCGAGCGCCATCAGCGTTGCCTTTTCGGCGGCGAAGAGAATACAGCCGGCAGCATCCTTGCGGGCCGTCTCACCGCGATCGCAGGCGGCGGCTACGGCATAGACGTAGGCGCGCGCCGCGTTCATCGTCGCATACATGTCGGCGAGTTTGCCTTGCACCAGCTGGAATTCGCCGATCGGCTGACCGAACTGCCTGCGTTCATGCACGTAAGGTATCGCCACGTCGAGGCACGCTGCCATCAGCCCGACCGGCCCGCCGGCCAGCACGGCGCGTTCGTAGTCGAGGCCCGACATCAACACCTCGACGCCGCGCCCTTCCTCGTGCAGTACATTGTCGAATGGCACTTCGACATTCTCGAACACCAACTCACCGGTGTTCGAGCCGCGCATGCCGAGCTTGTCGAGCTTTTGCGCCACCGAAAAACCGGCAAAGGCTTTTTCGACGATGAAGGCGGTGATGCCGCGCGAATTGAGTTCCGGATCGGTCTTGGCGTAGACGACCAGCGTCTCGGCATCCGGCCCGTTGGTGATCCACATCTTGGTGCCGTTGAGCACATAGCGGTCGTTGCGCTTTTCGGCGCGCAGGCGCAGCGACACGACATCGGAGCCGGCACCCGATTCCGACATCGCCAGTGCGCCGACCTTTTCGCCGCTGCAGAGCGATGGCAGATACTTTTCCTTCTGCGCCTGCGTTGCCCAGCGGTTGATCTGGTTGACGCAGAGGTTGGAATGGGCGCCGTAGGAGAGGCCGACCGAGGCCGAGGCGCGCGAAATCTCCTCCATCGCCACGACATGGGCAAGGTAGCCCATGCCGGTGCCGCCGAAATCGGGATCGGCGGTGATGCCGAGCAGGCCGAGCCCGCCGAGTTCGGCCCACAGATGTGCCGGGAATTCGTTCGAGCGGTCGATTTCGGCGGCGATCGGTGCGATCTTTTCCTGGGCGAAGCGCCGCACCAGGTCGCGCAGCGCCTCGATGTCTTCGTCAAGCCCGAAGTTGAGCGTATGCATGTACATGCCGTTCCTCCCGGCGCACGATCCCGAAATCGGGATCATGCGCGAAATCAAGTTGCTAGAGCGTCCTTTGCGCGCCCGAATAGAGGCGCGGCGTCGTAGCTCGTTGACGCGCCATCGCTCTTTGCTCCAACAAGGCGCATTGTCATTGCCAGATATGTAGCGGTGACTTCGGCGATCGACAGCCGCTCGCCCGGCCGGAACCAGACAATGACGCCGGTCATCATCTGGATCAGCGCCATGGCGGTGAGCCCGGTGTCTTCGATGCTGAATAACCCCGCTTCGACGCCGTCGCGCAGGATGGCGCGCAGCTCCTTCTCGTAGGCCGTGCGCATGCGCAGGATCTGCGTGAGTTTTTCATGCGACAGGCTGCGCAGCTCCATGTTCGAGACATGGGTGGAGTGGCGGCGTTCGATATGGAAAGCGATGTGGTTTTCGACATAAGCGGCAAGCCGCGCTGCCGGATCAGCGCCGACAGGGCGTGTTGCGCGCCACGCCTCGATCAAGCCTTCCATATGCTCACGCATCAGCATGAACAGAAGGTCCTGCTTGGTCGGGAAGTAGCGGTACAGCGCCGCTGCCTGGACGCCGACCTCGGCCGCCAGCTGGCGCATCGACATCGCCTCGTAGCCGAGACGCGCAATCAGGCTGACCGCCGCCTCGCGGACCGCAGCTTCGGTCTTCTCTCCGTCGGAACCGGTCGTACGCGCCATGACAAGCCGCCTTTTCGCGGACAATAAAACAAACGTTCAATTAATTCAAGGACCGAGGCATGTCCGGGCAGGGCAATGGCTTCAGGTTTGCTCTATCTGCACCCTGGAGATTTGTGCGATGGAAGCGAATGAGCAGGATCATGCCTTGCTAGGCAACAATCCTGAAACCCGCGGACATATCGCGAACCTCGATCTCCTCGACGTCGACCTTCGAAACCGCTGCCCCCGGCGGCCCTTGCCAAAGCCGTTCGATCATTGTCGAGACCGCCGCACCGGTCCCTGCGATCAAGGCTGTCACCGAGCCGTCAACTTCGTTGCGCACCCACCCGGCAAGGCCAAGCGCCGACGCCTCGCGCCGCGCCCAGACCCGGTAGCTGACGCCTTGCACCTTGCCGTATATGCGTACCTGCACCGTACGATCGGTCATCGCGCTCTCCATCCTCTGAGTCGAGTCTGGCGCATCGCCGTGCAAATTCAACCGCGTTGCCGCCGGTCAGCCACATAGGGCGAAGGCTCTTCAATTCCCTCGCGCTGCCGCCAGCGCGCCAGGCAGTTCCTCGGCAAAGATGTCGAGCTCGTGGTCGAGGCCGACACTGACCCGGATGCAGCGGTCGAGAACCGGCACCATCGGCTTGCGGATGAAGACGTCGCGTGACAACAGCGCCTGCAGCACTTTCAGTGCGAAAGCGCCGTCGCGGCCGCAGTCGATGGTGACGAAATTGGTCGCCGAAGCCAGCGGCTTCAGCCCGCTCGCTTCGGCTATTGCGGCGATACGCCGGCGGCCGGCGGCGACCCGCGCCACCACGCTATCCAGCCAGGCCTGATCGGCAAGCGCCTCGACACCGGCGATCTGCGCCATGCGGCTGACGCCATAGTGGTTGCGGATCTTCTCGAAGTCCCGAATCACCTGGGCCTCGGCCACCGCATAGCCGCAGCGTATGCCGGCCAGCCCATAGGCCTTGGAGAAGGTGCGCATGCGGATGACGTTCGGCGGCGCCACATCGATCGGCGGCAGCGCTGAGGCTGGCCCTAATTCGCCATAGGCTTCGTCGAGCACCAGCATTGTGGTCTCCGGCAAGGCTTCGATGAAGCGGCTGAGCTCGGCGGCTTCCCACCAGCTGCCCATCGGATTGTCCGGATTGGACAGGTAGACCAGTGGCGCCTTTTCCCTGGCCACTGCCGCCAGCAGGCCGTCGAGATTTTCCCGATCGTTCTCGTAGGGCACTGCGACCAGCCGGCCGCCGACGCCGGCAACATGAAAGTTGAAGGTCGGATAGGCGCCGAGCGAGGTCACCACCGCATCGCCCGGCGCCACATACATGCGCGCAACCAGGCTGAGCAGCCCGTCTATGCCTTCGCCGACGACGACGTTTTCGGCGCCGACACCGAGATGCCTGGCTACGGCTACCTTCAAATCGTGATTATCGGGGTCGCAATACATCCACATGTCGCCGGCAATCTCGGCCATGCGGGCAACGACGCGCGGCGAAGGGCCAAAGCTGCTCTCATTGGCGCCGATGCGGGCGCGAAAGGCGCGGCCGCGATCACGCTCCTGCGCCTCAGGGCCGACAAACGGCACCGTGGAGGGAAGCGCGTCGATGAGCGGCGTAAGGGGAGGGCGCAGGCGCATGATAGGGCTCGTTCGAAAGGGGGCCTTCTTGCTAGCCTGCCGGCTTGGCCTGCGCAAGTTCCGCGGCAGGCGGGAACGTCAGGCTGGATTCTCCCGGATCATTTTGCTAGCGAGACATGATGAGCAACCGACTGCCGCCCGCCTGGTCCAAACATATAAAGTCGCGCTCGGCGCCGAAAGTGGAACCGCCGAAAGCCAAACCATTGTCGCGGGCGCAGGCCGACGACATGCTGCTGAAACAGGCATATGACTTTCAGCAGGCCAAGCGGTTGGCCGAGGCTAAGGAACTGTGCCGTCGCGTGTTGGAGCGCACGCCCAACCATCCCTTGGCATTGTATATCATGGGCACGCTATTCATCGGGCTCGACGATGAAATTGCATTGCGATATTTGGCGTTAGCCGTCGGCGAGGAGCCTCGAAACCCCTATTACCACCTTAGTCTGGGTGAAACCTATCTGAAGGTCAGCGAATATTCGCCCGCAATCACGCATATCCAGCAGGCCTTGAAGTTGAAGCCGGATTTGCTGGAAGCGCTTTGCGCGTTGGGACGCGCTTACGTCGAATTCGACAAGGCTGACATAGCTCTGCCGCTTTACGAGAGAGCGCTCAAGATCAATCGCGATCATCCCCGCGTTCGGGCGGGATTGGCCAGCGCCCTCATCGGTCTCGGCCGCATGGACGAAGCCGAAATCTATCTGAAAGAGGCGATCGAACGTCGCATAGCCATGCCAGCCGCCTATAATGAGCTTGTGCGCACGCGCAAATTCACTGAAGAGCCGGCGGAACTTAAGTCCATCTTGCGCGAGCTTGGCAACCCAAAGCTTGACCCGGACAGTGCGATGACACTTCATCACGCTGCCGGCAAGGTGCTGAACGACCTTAAGCGCTACGACGACGCGATAGATCATTTCAAGAAAGCCAAACAGGTCGCCGGCTATAAGTTCGATCTGGAAGCCTATCGCCGCTGGGTCGACTCCACGATCGAGTTCTTCAACCCGGATATGTTGGCTGCCAAGGCGGGTTATGGAAGCCCATCGGAAGTGCCCGTGTTTGTACTGGGCATGCCCCGCTCGGGGACCACCCTGACCGAGCAGATTTGCGCGAGCCACCCGGATGTTCACGGCGCAGGAGAACTCAGCAAGCTAAGACGAACCGCAAATGCTATCGGCCTTACGAGGCTTTCGGCACAGGGCTTGGCCCAATCGATCGTGCCGATCACCCCCGACCTAGCCAAGATGCTGACCGAGGGGCACCTGTCCTACCTTCGTGAGCGTGCGCCGACCGCACTTCGCATAGTCGACAAAATGCCCCAGAATTTCGAACTGATAGGCCTCATAGGCCTTCTTTTCCCCAACGCGCGGATTATTCACTGTCGCCGCGACGCCATCGACAATTGCCTCTCATGCTTTTTCCTGAATTTCTCCAAGGGACACAGCTACATCACCGACCTGCAAACGCTCGGGCTGTATTATCGTGAATATGATCGCCTGATGCGACATTGGGACAAGGTTTTTCCGGGACGCATCTTCGAAAGTCGCTACGAGACGCTGGTTGCGGATCAGGAGGCACAATCGCGCCGTCTGATCGATCATCTTGGATTGCCCTGGGACGATGCCTGCCTGCGCTTCTTCGAGAATGACGGTTCGGTCAACACGGCCAGTCGCTGGCAGGTTCGGCAGCCCATCTACAACTCGTCCATCAAGCAATGGAAAAATTATGAGAGCAAGATCCAGCCGCTGATTGACGCCTTGGGCGACCTGGCCGAACTTTGAACAAGTAGGTGCGACAAGGCCCGTTAGAACGAGCAATGTAAGCGAAGCATGCCGCCGACGCCGGCAATATGAAAATTGAAGGTTGGGTTGGCGCCGAGCGAGGTCACCACCGCGTCGCCGGGCGCCATACATGCGCGCCACCAGGCTGAGCAGCCCGTCTATGCCTTCGCCGACGACAACATTGTCGGCGCCGACGCCGAGCGGAGGGCCCTCGCTAGCCTGCCGGCTCGCCTCGCGCAAGTTCCGCGGCAGGCGGAAACGTCAGGCTGGATTCTCCCGGATCATTTTGCTAGCGAGACATGATGAACAACCGACTGCCGCCCGCGTGGTCCAAGCATGTAAAGTCCCGTTCGGCGCCGAAAGTGGAACCGCCGAAAGTGAAACCGCCGTCGCGCGCGCAAGCTGACGACATGCTGCTGCGACAGGCGCTCGAACTTCAGCAAGCCAAGCGGCTCCCGGAGGCGGAAGAATTATGCCATCGCGTTCTCGCCCGCACGCCCAACCACCCGCTTTCGCTCTATATACTCGGCACGTTGGGCCTCGGTGTCGACGATGAGTTGGCTCTCAAATATTTTGCGCGGGCAGTAAGCCAGACGCCTCAAAATCCATATTTCCACCTTAGCCTGGGAGAGGCCGGTCTGAAACTTGGCGACAGCTTGCTTGCGATCAGGCACCTGCAGTGCGCCTGCGAATTGAAGCCCGATCTGGTGGAAGCGCTTTGCGGACTGGCGCGTGCCTACGTCAACTTCGACAGGGCCGAGATGGCTTTGCCCCTTTACGAGAAGGCGCTAAAGATCAACGGCGACCATCCCATGGTCCGGATTGGTCTGGCTGGTGCGCTCACCGGCCTCGGCCGCATGGACGAAGCCAGAGCCTATCTCGATCAGGCAATAGAACGTCGCGTCGATGTTGGGGCAGCCTACAATTACCTGGTCGACACGCAAAAGTTCACCGAAAAACCTGCCGAGCTCGATTCTATCCTGCGCGAATTGTCCAATCCCAGGCTCGAACCGGTTGCTGCATCGCAGCTCCATCACGCCGCAGGCAAAGTGCTGAACGATCTCGAGCGCTATGAAGAGGCGATGGATCACTTCAAGAAGGCGAAAAAGGCCGCTGGTCACGATTTCGACCTGGAGTACTACCGCCGAAGCGTCGATTCCATGATCGAGATATTCAGCCCGTCACTATTGGAAGCCAAGGCTGGCCACGGCAGTCCGTCTGAAGTGCCTGTGTTTGTGCTGGGCATGCCCCGGTCGGGGACGACGCTGACGGAGCAGATCTGCGCGAGCCATCCGGATGTCCATGGCGCCGGGGAGCTTACGAAGCTGCGGCGAATCGCTAACTCGATGGGCTTTAGAACACTGTCGGATGAAGACCTGCGCAATTCGATTATGTCGATGACGAGGGATCAGTCGAGGGCGCTGGCCGAAGAATACCTGTCTTATCTGCGCCAGCACGCGCCTGCCGCGCCCCGCATCGTCGACAAGATGCCGCACAACTTCGAGTTTATCGGCGTGATTGGAATTCTCTTTCCCAACGCACGCATCATTCATTGCCGGCGCGATGCCATCGACAATTGCGTCTCCTGCTTCGTCTTGCATTTCACCAAGGACCACGGCTACAACGCCGACCTTGAGACACTCGGGTTGTACTACCGCGAATATGATCGCTTGATGCGGCACTGGGACAAGGTCTTTCCCGGACGTATATTCGAAAGCCGCTACGAGACGTTGGTTGCGGATCAGGAGACACAGTCGCGTCGTCTCATCGATCATCTTGGATTGCCTTGGGACGATTCCTGCCTGCGCTTTTTCGAGAAGGACAGGTCGGTCAATACCCCCAGCCGCTGGCAGGTCCGGCAGCCGATCTATACATCATCGGTCAAGCGCTGGAAAAAATATGAGAGCGCAATTCAGCCGCTGATTGACGCCTTGGGCGATCTGGCTGAAATTTGAACAAGTAGATGCGCCCGATCGGCCGAGGTCGATCGTGACTTGCTGTCGAGATACATTGATCCGGTAGGCCAGCTCTTCAGATCGGCCCAAGTTTTTCTTTTGCACGAACAAGCGTGCGGAGCGAGCATTGCATTCGACCAGCCCTGCGATCGGCTGCTCAGCAGCAGCCTGCATTATGCGTCGAGAGTTGACAGCTGCGTCGCGCCGATACGAAAAACCCGGCGGTTGCCCGCCGGGTTCAATCTCAATCTAGCTCGGACTGTTAGAATGAGCGCTGGAAGCGGAGCATGCCGCCGACGCTGTCCTTGTCGTCGGCATTGGTCCAGTTGCGATCGTAGGCTTTGTCAAACTGACCGTCGCGGGCCCAATCGACTTCGGCAGTGATCGTGAGACCGGGAACGATATCGTAGGCAATGTTCGCAGCGACGCCGTAGTTTTTGTCATCGTCAGCCGAGGCCTGGAGATTGAACGAGGTCTTCTCGTTGATGGTGTAGGTGCCACCACCCCAGACTGCCCAGTTGCCGCCCCACTGCTTGTAGAAGTTGCGGTCGATGTTGTCGTCAGAGCCGTAGCCGGCCATGATGAACAGTGTCAGGTTCTGTATCGGCGTAACGTCGACGCGAACCTTACCGGCCCACTCTTCCCAGGTGCTGTCATAGGCGGCGACACCGGTGATCGAGCCCCAGCCCTGCGTGTATTTGATACCGCCGACAACATACGGGACATAGCTGTCGATGGAATCATTGCCGCTGTTGCTGTCTTGGAAAATGCCAGGATCAGCGGCGGCACTGCCCGAACCGGTTTCCAACGAAGCCACGGCCGAGAAGCCGTTTCCGGCATCGAAGTAATACTGAACGACGTTGGTGTCGAAGCCGCCGTAGGGGACCAGCGTATCCTGGATGACGTTGCCGGCGTAGCCGATGAAGGTATCGAAGGCCGATTCGTCCTTACCGACGCGCAAACCACCGAGCTGGACCCAGGCAAAGTTCAGCGAAACGCTCGTACCGCCATTGAAGTTGTCATCAAGGTAATCGTTGTGGTTACCCCAGTTGAAGCGCGTCTCGGTGTATGTCTTCAGGGTGCCGAGCTCGGTTTCCTGGCCGGTCCAGGTCTTCAGCGTGAAGCGGGCGTGCTTGTAGTAGGTATCCTGCGAGTCGCCGTCCTGCTGATCGGTAGTCTTTGCACCGTCGAATGAGCCGACGTCACCGATGCCGATGTCATAGCGGACGTAGCCGCCGATGCGCAGGCAGGTTTCAGTGCCGGGGATGTAGAAGTAGCCAGCGCCGTAGACGTCGCAGATCTTGACGTATTCAGCGGGTTCCGGCTCGGCGACGACGACGGCGTCGGCGGCGCGCGCAC